>JALQUF010000002.1 GCA_023263855.1 Yoonia sp.
ATCTTCTCGCACCTTGACTGGACATCTGCATTCTCTTTGCGTTACGGCAACCTGTTCTATAACCCTTTCCATATGCTCTCTATTGCCTTTCTGTATGGATCGGTCTTGCTTTTTGCCATGCACGGCGCCACCATTCTTGCCGTAAGCCGTTTTGGTGGTGAGCGTGAGATTGAACAAATTGTCGATCGAGGAACAGCCTCGGAGCGCGCAGCACTTTTTTGGCGCTGGACCATGGGCTTTAACGCCACCATGGAAGGTATCCACCGCTGGGCGTGGTGGTTTGCAGTCCTGACAACGCTGACCGGCGGTATCGGGATTCTGTTGACCGGCACGGTTGTAGATAACTGGTTTGTTTGGGCGCAGCAGCACGGCTACGCACCGCTGAACTAAGGAGAGAGATGATGAAAAACGATAACATCCTCGACATGAGTGAAAAGAGCAGGCTGACCGCCGATATCACGCTCTTGATGCTCAAAGGGGCGGGTTATGCCGCAGTCTTTGTCCTGGCGCTCTGGTTCGTGATTGCAGCAATGGCCTTTATTGGCCGGATTCTGCCTGAACAAAGCCGGGAAACACCTGACCCGATCAATCGGTCATCTTTGATGATTGAGGTCGAAGCGGTCGAGCACGTCTAAATGAGACAGAAACAGGCGGCGCGCGACGCCCCGCCTGTTTCTTCGCCATCGGGTCACCCTCCCTGGCTGGCCCGATATTGGGATTTCGATCCCAGTTCCCTTCCTGTTGGCTACAGGAGACAAGCGTCGCAATTGGGTCACCCCTTTTGCGGCGCTTCTTTATGTTAGCACAAAGGTGACGAGATGACTAATCGCCCAAACACGCCGTTCCTTGATAATGTGGCAGGCCCTGCGGACATCCGACGTTTGAATGATGCCGCCATTGCCAATCTGGCCGCTGATGTGCGCAGTGAAGTGATCTCGGCTGTGTCTGAAACGGGCGGCCATCTTGGGTCATCTTTGGGCGTCGTCGAACTGACGGTTGCGATCCATGCTGTCTTTGATACGCCCCGCGACAAGCTGATTTTCGACGTGGGCCACCAGTGCTACCCGCATAAGGTGATCACAGGGCGCCGCGACCGTATCCGCACATTGCGCCAAGAGGGAGGCTTGTCGGGTTTCACAAAACGCAGTGAGAGCGATTACGACCCGTTCGGTGCAGCCCATTCCAGCACTTCGATCTCCGCAGCGCTTGGCTTCACAGTTGGTCGGGATATGGGGATGCCGACAGGCGATGCGATTGCCGTGATCGGTGACGGCTCTATCAGCGCCGGCATGGCCTATGAGGCGCTGAACAACGCAGGCGCCGAAGGGCGACGGTTGTTTGTGATTCTCAATGACAACGAAATGTCGATCGCCCCGCCAGTGGGGGCAATGTCGAAATACCTGTCTGGCCTCTATGCATCGCCCATGGGCGAGTTGCACAAGATGGCCGAAGGGTTCGAGGCTGCCTTGCCCGGCCCCTTGCGCGACCATGCGCGCCGCGCCCGCAATCTGGTGACGGGGATGCAGACGGGCGGCGCGGGCACGTTATTCGAAGAGCTTGGCTTTTCCTATATCGGCCCGATTGACGGCCACGATATGAGCCAGCTTTTGCCGGTCTTGCGCGCCGCACGGACCCGCGCAACAGGGCCGGTGCTGATTCATGTGTGCACGACCAAGGGCAAAGGCTATGCCCCTGCCGAAGACAGTGCCGATTGCGGGCATGGCGTGTCAAAGTTTGATGTAAGCACTGGTGCGCAAGCGAAGTCCAAGCCGAATGCGCCCAGCTATACCAAGGTATTTGGGTCTGCCCTGTCGACAGAAGCCCAACTGGACCCGAGCATTGTTGCGGTGACGGCGGCTATGCCATCGGGCACCGGCGTCGATATCATGGGAGCGCGGTTCAAGGACCGGGTGTTTGATGTGGGTATCGCTGAACAACACGGCGTGACTTTTGCCGCTGGCATGGCGGCCAGCGGGCTGAAGCCGTTCTGTGCGATCTATTCAACCTTTTTACAGCGCGGATATGATCAAGTGGTCCATGATGTGGCCTTGCAAAACCTGCCCGTGCGTTTCGCGATTGACCGTGCCGGGCTGGTGGGTGCGGATGGCCCGACACACGCTGGGGCGTTTGATATTGGCTACCTGTCCGCCTTGCCGAACATGGTCATGATGGCCGCCGGGGATGAGTTGGAGCTGATGCACATGGTGCGGACAGCGGCAGCTTATGATGAAGGCCCGATAGCATTCCGCTATCCACGTGGCGAAGGGGTTGGTCTGGAACTGCCAGAGCGGGGCGAGCTGATCGAGATCGGCAAGGGCCGGATCGTAGAAGAAGGATCCGACGTGGCAATTCTGTCCTTTGGGGCGCATTTGGCGGAGTGCCGCAAAGCAGCTTCGGCACTGGCGGCGCAGGGGGTATCCACGACCATTGCCGATGCGCGCTTTGCCAAACCGTTGGATCACGCGCTGATCCGCCAATTGTTAAAGAACCACAAAGCTCTGGTCACAGTTGAACAAGGGTCGCGTGGTGGCTTTGGGGCGATGGTGCTGCATGATCTGGCCAATGATGGTTTGCTGGACGGGCGCTGCCAAGTGCGGACGATGACACTGCCGGATCGCTACATCGACCACGCATCACCCGATGCGATGTATGCGGATGCGGGGCTGACGGCGGTGGATATTGCCGCGATGGCGATGCAGGCGGCGGGAATTGAAGTGAAGCGGCAGGGCGTCACTGTTTGATAGGGCAGGAGCCTCTGGCGGGGATATTTTTGGGCCAGTAATGGCAGGGTGTGGTTCTAAAGCGGACCTGTTTGGAAAAGCCAGACTTTTAGCCCGCCGTGTGGGATGGGTGCGCCTTTCGGTTTGAAGGGGAGGCCTGCAGCTTTGGCGAGGCCTGCCTCGCTTGTGACCATACCGACCCGCCAGCCCGAGAATTCGCGTTTGATAGCCTCGCCCAGTCCGGCATAGACACCGTAGAGCATGTTCTGGTTGCCGATGCGGCCGCCATAGGGCGGGTTGCAGATGATCAGGCCGGGCGGGCCTTCGGGCCGCTTGATGTCGGCGGCTGAGAGGTTTTGGAACGTGATGTAGTCGCCCACGCCTGCCCGTGCGGCGTTGGCGCTGGCCATGCGGATGGCGCCTGCGTCGCGGTCGCTGCCGTAGAAATGCTGGGCGGGCGCGTGGGTTTCGCCTGCCCTGCGCATATCTTGCCATTTGTCTTTGTCGAATGTCGCGAGATGCTGGAACGCAAAATCGCGGGCGCGGCCTGGGTTCAGCCCCATTGCGATCTCGGCGGCTTCAATCAGAAACGTGCCTGAGCCGCACATCGGATCCAGTACGGGCTCAACCCCGTCATAGGCGCATTCACGCAGCATCAACGCGGCGAGCGTTTCGCGCATGGGGGCTTTGCCGACCGCTACTTTGTGCCCGCGCTTGTGCAGGCTTTCGCCCGAGGTATCGACGCTGATCGTGACGCGGTTGTCGTCGATCCGCACTTTGATCGCGACAGGCGCATCTGCGGCGATGGTCATTGTGTGACTGTCTTTTAGCGCGGTCTCGATCCGTTGGGTCGCGGCGCCGGCATGGTAGATCTTTGATTTCTTTGAGGTGCTGACCTCAACCCGTACGGGCACATCAGCGCGCAACACGTCGCCCCAGGCAAATTTGCGCGCGCGTTTGTCCAGTTGCGCAAGGTGAAATGCCATAAAGCTGCCGATGCGTGCCAGAATGCGGGTCGCGCCGCGCATCACAAGGTTGGCGCGCCAGACATCTTCCCACGTGCCCATCACGGTGATGCCGCCGGGGGTTATCTGCGCATCGGCAAAGCCATTGTCCAGCGCTTCGGCATGGAGTGCTTTTTCAAGCCCGGGGGTGCCGACCATGAAGATTTCAAAGGGTTCTGTCATGTCGTGTGCATACGGGGCTTTGCGGCGCAGATGCAAACGGCAATCGCAACTTTAGAAATTGGATTCAACGCCGAAGAGCAGTTGAAGGGTGGAGGACGTGAATTCCTCTGCGGTCGACTCTGTGCGTGTGGCCGCCACGGTGATACTGGGTGAGAAGCCAAAATAGCTGACATCCCGGAATGTCGCGGTTCCGCTGGCCGAGATGAACTGATCGTCACGCCCGTCCAGCGTTGTGGTGAATTCTTCATAGGTCCGTGACCCGATCTGTAGCGATGTCGAAAGCTGGACGCCAAAGACTGGTTCCGCCACTGCATACCCGACACCAAGCTGGTATTCATTGAACGAGTTCTCAAAGCCTGCATCCTTCCGCCGCCCGCTGAGGCTGAATTGCAGCTGATCGCTATTTGCCAAGATGTGATCATAGGTGCCAATCAGATCAGTTGTTGTCGAATCCAGCAAAGCGGGTGTCAGGGCATCCTGATCGCGGTTGAAAACTGTCAGGCGAAACCTGTTGTTCCGATTGATAGGAAAAACCTGCTCGATGGTCAGATCGCGGAAGTTCACCAACCTTTCCCCGCCTTCCCAATAGGTGCCAAGGTTCAGGCCCAGGTTGACGGGCCCAAATGGGCTTATGTTGTTTTGCTGCCTGCTGATGCCAATTGCGGCTGTCACGGTGGAAAAATCGCTGCCTTTGACGGCACGCACGTCCGCGTTAGGAGAGCTAGCGAGCAGATCTTTTGCGTCTTGAGACAAAGCGTAAGTCACCGCTGACACTGAGCCGATCAGTTGCGTTGATTGCTGCGGGCCTTGCGAAATACGGTATTTCAATTCCGAACTTGCCGAGAACCCGACCCCGGAAAGCGAGCGCCGATCTTCGGGTAACACGAAGGTCAGGCCGATTCCTTCCAGCCGCAACACACCGTCCTCAGACCCGTTATTCACATTATCCGAAGGGGCGATAGACGCCGTGACTTGCACGGATAGCGGATTGGCGTCGACCGTCGTGGCATAAGCTTGGGCGATGGTCCGCAGATCAGTTTCGCTTTGTGCGTGGTTTGCCGCGCGGCGCAGCCAGATTTCGGACCGGGTATATTGCCCCGCCCGAAAGTGTGTGCCTGCCACGAAGCGCGCAGCCTGAAAACGGTTGTCTTCTGATGTGGCGGCTAGATAGGCACGTGCGCCTGTTGATGTGGCGGCCTGAAGATCCCCTATGTCAGATTGCCCAAGTGCGAGCAGATACAACGCGATGAAGCTGTCTGGCTGGACGGCAAGCATTTGGGTTGCAATCTGTACGGTATCGCGGGGGCGGCCCGCGACGAGCGCTTCTTCCGCTTCGGTCTGCAAAATGTCGGGCATAGTTTGCGCCAGCGCGGGCAGCGGCACGGCCAGTATCGCCAAACATAGCGCACCAATTGTTCTCAAAGCCTGCCTCACTGTGGTCCTGGGATGTTCATGGCAAGCTAGCCGTTTCTTTGGGGCTTGCGAAACTCTATTCTGCCCGAGCGTCATACGCGCGCCGCATTGCTCTAGTTTTGCCACAATTGCATCCGATTTTCGGCGCTTTTCCTCCATACCGTCTCACGGTCCAAGCGGGCTTCGGCCTTTGGGGCAGTGGCTTGTTCTTTTATGTTGAGTGATGTGAACGGTAGGGCATAGCTCATTCAAGGATTGAACCGGAGTGATTTTATGAAGGCAGCCTTTTCGATAATGGCACTTTGCTTTGCCGCGGCATGCGGTGGTGCGGGTGGTTCTGGCGGAAGCATCGACAGCCGCGTTGACGCGCCCAGTTCAATGGTCGTGCAATCAGTCAATGCCGTCAGGTCATCTTCGGATCGTACCTTTGCAGGTATGTTGAATAGCGTGCGAGCAGTGAATGGTTCAGAACCCGTGTTTGTTGATACACACTTGGTTGCGGCAGCTCAGGGGCATGCTGACGATATGTTCACCCGAGACTATTTTAGCCATATCAATGAGAGAGACGCCCACCTTCGGACCCCTGCCGACCGTGCTGTTGCGGCGGGATATGGCTCAGGATTTGTCGCTGAAAACATTGGTTGGGGTTATTCTGACGAAGAAAGCGTCTTGGTTGGTTGGGTGGAGTCACCTGGTCACCAAGCCAATAATATAGACCCACGATTTGAAGACTTTGGGCTTGCGAAAGCTGGCACTGGATCAAATCAATACTGGGTTCTGATGTTGGGGCGTGACTAGCGAACTGCTCTAGCGCACAATCACCCGTGATGGGGCAGCTTCTGGTTTTGGCTTCGCAATACCTTCAAACGCTTTCAGGGGCTTCTTGACCGCCTCGGATAACCCCGGTCGCGTGGGGGCTGCCATCTGTTTGCTGACCTCTATGATCAGCACACCGCCCGCGGCGACGACGGGGAGGTTGTGGCCAATACGCTCAAGAAATCCGGCTGACTTGCGCCAGATTTTACGTCCCGACGGCGGCTGATAAAGAGCCGATAACGCGCGTTCGGTGACGAATTGATGCCGCCGCAGTTGCGCTTCGAGCTGGCTGAGTGAGTAGGGGCGACCATATCCGAACGGTGTTGCATCAGAGCGTGACCAGAGCCCGGCACGGTTGGGCACGATAAAGACCGCCCGGCCACCGGGGCCAAGTACGCGCCAGACTTCATCCAGCAAAAGCGATGGCTGCTCTGTTGTCTCAAGCCCGTGCAGCATGACCAGTTTGTCGACATGCCCGGTTTCGATGGGCCAAGAGGTATCTTCACAGAGAACACTGACGTTCTTGCCATCAGGGGGCCACGGCATCACGCCTTGCGGGCCGGGCATCAGCCCGATCACCCGCCGCGCGTCTTTCAGGAACGGACGCAACAACGGCAGGGCGAACCCAAAGCCTACAACCATCTGGCCCTTTGCCTCGGGCCACATGGCGCAGAGTTCATCCCGGATCACCTTTTGCGCCGCACGCCCCAATGCGCTGCGGTAATAGAACTTTCGCAAATCCAAAACGTCGAGATGCATTGCGGTTTGCGGCTCCTTGGGCAAAGCTGTTGGGATAGCATATCAAGAGAAAGGCACATTGCCATGACAAAGACGTCTGCGGTGGAATTGGTCGTCGTGCCGTGCCGAACGGATAACTACGCTTTCTTGGTGCATAACCACGACACAGGCGAGACCGCCTTGATCGATGCGCCCGAAGCCGCGCCGATTGCGGCCGCACTTGCCGCGCGGGGATGGCGCCTGAACGATATTCTGATCACCCATCACCACGATGATCACATTGATGGCGTTGCCGCGCTGCGTGAAGGTGCGCGCGTGATCGGTGCTAAAGCTGATGCTCATCGTTTGCCTGATCTTGATCTGGCCGTTGAAGATGGTGACAGCGTGACGGTCTGCGGGCAAGCGACCCACGTTTTGGGTGTTTCCGGCCACACAGTTGGTCACATCGCCTATCACATGCCTGATGCCGCGCTTGTATTTACAGCCGACAGTCTGATGGCGCTGGGCTGTGGGCGCTTGTTCGAAGGGACGCCTGCACAGATGTGGGACAGCATGCAAAAGCTGCGCGCCTTGCCTGACGACACGCTGGTTTGCTCGGGTCATGAATACACCGAAACCAATGCGCGTTTCGCCGCATCCCTTGACCCGGATAATCCTGACCTTATCTCTCGTATCAAGCGGATCGAAACAGCCCGCGCAGCTGGCACCCCCACGGTCCCCTCAACGCTGACCGAAGAGAAGCGCACAAACCCGTTTTTGCGCGCTGATGTTCCCGAATTCAAAGCCGTCCTTGGCATGGAGGATGCATCCGCAGTGGATGTGTTTGCTTACACACGGGCGCAGAAAGACAAGTTTTAACCACCTAGTTGTGAGAGTGTGGTCAAAAGCAGGTCAAAAACCCGGCATCACGCGTTTTGTGATGCCAAATGCGAAAAAAGTCCTTGAAGGTTGGGAAATAAAACCAAACTTTAAGGGTAAGAGGCCACGGTTGGTGTGTGTACCGCAGATGCCGGCCCCCGATATGAAGGAGCACAAGACGTGCCATCATTTTCGACAACACTTGAGCAGTCCATCCACGGTGCCTTGGCGCTGGCGAATGAACGTAAACATGAACTTGCCACGCTAGAGCATTTGTTGCTGGCGTTGATTGACGAACCTGACGCGGCCCGCGTGATGCGGGCCTGTTCGGTGAATTTGGATGAACTGCGCAAGGATCTGGAAGGTTTTATCGAGGATGATCTGTCAACGCTCATCACCGATGTCGAAGGATCCGAGGCTGTCCCGACCGCCGCGTTCCAGCGCGTGATCCAGCGTGCAGCGATTCATGTGCAATCTTCTGGCCGCAGCGAAGTGACCGGGGCCAACGTCTTGGTCGCAATCTTTGCCGAGCGTGAAAGCAACGCTGCCTACTTCCTTCAAGAACAGGACATGACTCGCTATGACGCGGTGAACTTCATCGCCCACGGCGTCGCGAAGGACCCGGCTTTCGGTGAATCGCGCCCTGTGACCGGGTCAACCGACGAGGGTGAAACGATCGCCCCCGGTGAAGGTGACGAAAAAGAAAGCGCATTGGCGAAATATTGCGTTGATCTGAATGCCAAGGCAAAAGAGGGCGATGTTGACCCTCTGATCGGCCGCGCTCATGAGGTGGAACGCTGCATTCAGGTGCTGTGCCGCCGCCGCAAGAACAACCCGCTGTTGGTGGGTGATCCGGGCGTAGGGAAAACTGCGATTGCCGAAGGTCTGGCCTTTAAGATCGTGAATGGTGAAACGCCAGAGGTGCTGTCGAAAGCGACGATCTATTCGCTGGATATGGGCGCATTGCTGGCCGGCACACGCTATCGCGGTGATTTCGAAGAACGCCTGAAGGCCGTGATGACCGAGATGGAAGATCATCCCGATGCAGTACTATTTATCGACGAAATCCACACCGTCATCGGTGCTGGTGCGACATCTGGTGGCGCTATGGATGCGTCAAACCTGCTGAAACCTGCGTTGCAGGGCGGCAAGCTGCGCTGCATGGGATCGACGACATATAAAGAATTCCGTCAGCACTTTGAAAAGGATCGCGCCTTGTCGCGCCGGTTCCAGAAGATTGATGTGACAGAGCCCTCGGTACCTGACGCGATCAAGATTTTGCAGGGTCTGAAGCCTTACTTCGAAGAGCACCACCACATCAAGTACACCGCCGACGCGATCAAGACAGCGGTGGAGCTGTCGGCACGTTATATCAACGATCGTAAATTGCCTGATAAGGCGATTGACGTGATTGATGAGGCGGGCGCGGCCCAGCATCTGGTGGCTGAAAGCAAGCGCCGCAAGACGATTGGTGCCAAAGAGATCGAGAATGTAGTGGCCAAGATTGCCCGCATTCCGCCCAAGAACGTGTCGAAAGACGACGCTGAGGTTCTCAAGGATCTTGAGAAGTCACTTAAGCGCGTGGTCTTTGGTCAGGATGCCGCTATTGAAGCGCTCTCCTCAGCGATCAAACTGGCGCGGGCCGGTCTGCGTGAGCCCGAAAAGCCGATTGGCAACTACTTGTTCGCAGGGCCAACCGGTGTAGGTAAGACCGAGGTGGCGAAACAGCTGGCAGATACGCTGGGTGTGGAATTGTTGCGGTTCGATATGTCGGAGTACATGGAAAAGCACGCAGTTTCACGTCTGATTGGCGCCCCTCCCGGCTATGTTGGCTTTGACCAGGGTGGTATGCTGACCGACGGCGTTGATCAGAACCCGCATTGTGTGTTGCTGCTGGATGAGATGGAGAAGGCGCACCCTGACGTCTACAACATCTTGTTGCAGGTGATGGACCACGGCAAGTTGACCGATCATAACGGACGAACAACCGATTTCCGCAATGTGATCATCATCATGACGTCGAACGCGGGTGCGGCAGAAATGTCGAAAAACGCGCTGGGCTTTGGGCGTGAAAGCCGCGAAGGTGAAGACACTGCCGCGATCGAGCGGACATTCACACCCGAATTCCGTAACCGGCTTGATGCGATCATCAGCTTTGGCGCACTGCCGAAACCTGTGATCATGCAGGTTGTGGAAAAATTCGTGCTGCAACTCGAAGCGCAATTAATCGACCGCAATGTGCATATTGAACTGACAAACGCGGCTGCCGAATGGTTGGCCGATAAAGGTTACGATCAGAAAATGGGTGCACGTCCTTTGGGTCGTGTCATCCAAGAACATATCAAAAAGCCACTTGCCGAAGAATTGCTCTTTGGAAAGCTGGTCAAAGGTGGAATCGTCAAGGTGGGCGTCAAAAAGGGCGAGCTTGAACTACGGTTCGAGTCGCCGGCGCAAGGCCAAATTTCCGGTGGGGGTAACAAACCGCCACTTCTGACCGCAGACTAGCCGCCAACAAAAAGGCCCGCTGCTTGGACAAAGCAGCGGGCCTTTTGCGTTTTTAGATCCCGGATAAAGGCTACATGCCCCAGGTCAGCAAGACCAAGCTGACGACAATGCCCGGAACGATGATTTTCATCGGCCATACCAAGGCGGGCACACCGAACGTGAAAATGGCCAAGCCCCAAAGTGCGACAAGAGTGATTAGCGCCAAGACAATCTTGGCCTCCATGCTCATCGGAAAGAAAAAGTTGCGCAATTCCGCGACGGATTCTTTCATGGTGGCAGTGATCGGGCGTAGGTTTATGTGGTTAGTAAGCGTCATGTATCTTCCTTTTGTTTCCTCGGAAGTATGTGGCGGAATGCAGTTGTGCAGAGGACTGATTGCCGCACCTGCAGCATATGCCGCCCGGTGACCGACTTTGCAGTGCTGTCTGCTAACAGGCGGTGGTCCCACGGTCCGTCAAAAGCGCGATTGGCACGGTTTACCGTCTCAATGCAGGTTGCCTTGGGGCGATGTGCCGCTAGGTCTTATCTCATGTCCAAGGCGCCCCAAATAGACCCCGCGCATGTCAGCGATATTATTCAGATGGCATTGTCTGATCACGTTAGCTTTCAGGATATTCGCCGAGAATACGGGATCGCTGAAAAGGATGTCAAAGCCCTGATGCGGGATAATCTGAAATCCGGCAGCTACCGTGCGTGGCGTAAACGGGTACGCACGTTTGGTGATCGTCGGGAAGCCTATAAATGAGCGTACTTCCCCTGCCGGATACACAAGAATGACTGACAAGCAGGATATGCCGCGTGCGCTGGCCGTACCGTCCAGTCGCGTGTCCCGTTTTACGCGTTTGGGCGCGATGACCGCGGGTGTTGCTGGCAATATGGCTGTCAACGGCCTGAACCAATGGGTGAAGGGCCAGCGCCCTGCGATGCGTGATCTTTTGATGACGCCGCAGAATATTAGTCGGGTGACTGAAAAGCTCGCGCAGATGCGCGGTGCCGCGATGAAGATCGGGCAGTTGATGTCGATGGACAGCGGTGAATTTCTGCCGCCTGAGTTGGCGCAGATCATGGCGCGTTTGCGTGATGACGCACATGTTATGCCGCCGGCGCAGTTGAAGAAGGTGTTGACTGCCAATTGGCCGGACGGCTGGCTTGGGCAGTTTGCCCAATTTGATGTCCGCCCGATCGCCGCGGCATCCATCGGACAGGTGCATCGTGCGCGTCTAAAAGGCGGAACAGAGCTTGCTATCAAAGTTCAGTACCCCGGGGTTGCACAAAGCATTGACAGCGACGTGGCGAATGTGGGTGCCTTGCTGCGCATGTCGGGCCTGCTGCCCAAAGGCTTTGAGCTGGCTCCCTATCTGGAAGAGGCCCGCAAGCAGCTTCATCTTGAAACGGATTACGTACAAGAAGGTGAAAATCTCGCGCGGTTTGGCAGGCTCTTGGCGGATGCGCCCGCATTTACAGTGCCGGCACATTACCCCGAATGGAGCACGCGTGAGATCCTTGCGATGTCATTTGTTGAAGGGGCGCCGATCGAAGCGGCGTTCACCCAACCCAAACCGGAAAGAGATCGGATCGCTGATGCCTTGATCGGCCTGACGTTGCGCGAATTGTTTGATGACGGATTGATGCAGACGGACCCCAATTTCGCCAATTACCGCTATGATGCTGCGACGGGGCAGATCGTCTTGCTGGATTTTGGCGCCACCCGTGTGCTGGATGCAAAAGTCGTTGATCAATACAGACGGTTGCTGGCCGCCGGCCTGTCGGATGACACGTTGGCAATGGGCAAGATCGCCGAAGAAATCGGTTTTGTTGCCGCGGATACGGCGCAACGGCATCGCGCGGCAATCATGGATATGATGGATATGGCTTTTGCTGCCTTACGCCGGAATGGCGCCTTCGATTTCACAGATAAGGCTCTGCCGCGTGCAATGCAGAATGCGGGTATGGCTTTGGCGGAAGATGGGTTCATCCCGCCGCCTTTGCCGATTGATGTGCTGCTGTTGCAGCGCAAATTCGGGGGTATGTTTCTGCTTGCCAGTCAGTTGGGTGCACAGGTTGATTTGCGTGGCTACCTTCAGCGCTACACAGGCGTTTAACGCTCGGTCAGTTTCAGTTCGATCCGTCTGTTTTGGGCGCGTGCCTCTGGTGTGTCCAGCGGATTGATCGGCTGGAATTCACCAAAGCCGTTGGCTGCCAATCTGCGCGGGTCGATCCCAAGGTCTTCGGACATGAACCGCACAACTGATAATGCGCGCGCTTGGCTAAGTTCCCAGTTGTCTGCAAAGCGGCTATTGGTGCCGACAGGTATATTGTCTGTATGGCCATCAACACGGATCACCCAGTCAATGCCGTCGGGGATATCGTCTGCGATGCTGCGCAGGATGTCGGCAATATTTGCGATCTCGGCTTCGCCGGTCTCTGCCAGATTGGCGCTTCCCGGTTCAAACAGGACTTCGGAGTTGAAGATGAAACGGTCGCCTTCAATGCGGATACGGTCCTGCCCTTCAAGGATCTCGCGCAGTTCACCAAAGAAATCGGATTTGAACCGCGCTAGGTTTTCGGCTTCGGCGGCAAGACGTTCCGCCTCTTCCTCCAGACGTGCCGCCTCGGCCTCAAGCCTGATGCGCTCGGCTTCTTCCAGTGCGCGGCGTTGGCGTTCCTCAGACACGACCCGCGCCAGCGCAGTGTTCAGTTGCGCGCCCAGTGTTTCGATTTGGACCTGCGCCTCGCGGTCGGCCTCTTCTGCAAGGTTGAGCAAAGACTGAAGGTTGCCAACTTGCGTGCGCAGCTCTGTGACTTGTTCGTTAAGCAGGGCGACCTGGCGTTGGCTTTCAGCAGAAAGGGCCTCTTGTGCAGCAAGTTCTTGATTGGCGATGGCCAACAAGGCCGCCTGTCTTTCAGCCTCGGTTGATTGTTCCCCCAGCGCGCCTTGAGTTTGCGCCAGCTGTGCTGCCAACGCCTGGTTTTCTTCGGCAAGCGAGCCGCGCAAAGCGTCCAACTCTGCCTGCGCGGCACGTGCGGCGGCAAGAAGCGTCAGCGTGTCTTCTGCCTCTTGGCGTTGCCGCTCAAGATTAAGGGTCATGGCCGATAGTTCAGTGTCGGCATTCGCCAGTCGCTCACGCAAAGCTTCGGCAGCAGCGGCGCTGGTCAGTTGGTCAGCCTCTAGCGCTGAAATGCGCGCGGTCTGTGTCTCATTCTCGGTTTCGAGATCGGCGATCAGCGCTTCCAATGCTTCGCGTCGGGCTGCCGCAAGCCGGGCCGCTTCTGCCCCTTCATCAATTTCGGTGCGCGCTTGGGCCAGCGCGAGGTTGAGCGCCTCCTGCTGCGTCAGCAGACGGTCCTGTTCGGCTTCCAGCCCTGCGATATTTGCAAGCGCATCGCGGCGGTCACTTAACAATCCGGCAACCTGTGCTTCGAATTGTGTGATTTCGCTTTGTGCCTGCGCCAGCGCCTGATCTTGGGCCTCGCGCTCGGCAATCAGAGCCGCGATCCGGCCAGCCTGCCGCGTGGCTTCGTTATTTGCGGCTTCAAGATCAGAGGTGAGGGATGCGTTCGTATCACGCTCAAGGCCCAGCGTCGCTGTCAGCGCGGCCACTTCATTGCTGAGCGCGTCCAGTTCTGTCTCTTGTCCGGTAATCTGTTGGCGCAGCACAAACTGGATGACCATAAAGATCGTCAGCACGAACATCAGCACAAGCAAAAGCCCGGTCATCGCATCGACGAAACCCGGCCAGATCGCATTCTGGAACCTGTTTGATGATCTGCGGCTAAGCGCCATTGATCAGCCTCTGCCTTTGATCGCGTTTGCCAAGTTCGCAATTTCGCTGCGCAAGTCACCGATGCTTTGCTGACGTCCTGCTGACATCTCTTCCAGGATACGCAGCAATTGCACGTCGATGGACCGCAGCCGCATGCGGCTTTCAGCATCAATGCCTTCCATCCCGCTATCATCGAGTTTCTTGATCAGTGCCTCTTGTCCCAGGGCGACCCGTTCCAGAAGTGCGGAATTTGCGTTGGCTGTATTCGATTGCGCCATCTTTTCAATCGCCGAGGCGAGTGCCGCGAAACGTTTGTCGTTGTCTTCGCGGTCTGCGTCGGTCTGGCCCATTTGCATTTGGATGGTGTCTATCAACTCGCCCAACTGTTCAACAAACGGGCCCATCGCGCTAAGGTCGGCTCCGCCGCCGGCACCTTCTTCGCCGTCAAAGCCGACGCGTGTGATGGTGGATAGCCACTCTTCCAGTTCGCGGTAGAACCGGTTTTGTCCGTGGCCTGCGAACAGTTCAAGCAGTCCGACAATCAACGACCCGGCCAGGCCAAGAAGCGAACTGGAAAAGGCCGTGCCCATGCCGCCAAGTTGGGCCTCTAGTCCCGATTGGAGGCGTGCAAAAATGTCGGCGCCACTTTCGCCTTCGCCGGGGTTCAGGGACCGGATCGTTTCGACCAAAGCAGGTACCGTCGTCGCAAGGCCATAGAACGTGCCTAAAAGCCCGAGGAAAATCAGGACATTGCCAATATACCGCGTGATTTCGCGGTCTTCGTCGATCCGCTGTGCCACGGAATCAAGGATCGACCGGCCAGAGCTGGATGAAACCTGTGTCCGGGCGCCGCGCGACCGCAGCAAGGTCGCCAATGGGGCCAGCAGCGAAGGGGCCGCGCTATAGGAGTGCCCGCCTGCCTCTTGCGCGAACCGTTCGATCCAGCGCACCGAATTCATCAACAGAAAGACCTGATTGAAGCAAGACAAGACGCCCAGCACGAACACCCCGAGGATCACCCCGTTCAGGTAGGGATTCGATTGATAGATCGCGGTGATCTGTGCAAGCCCGAGGTAGAAACCAGCCCCCACCAAGCCAAGCACGATCAGCATGAACAAAAGCTGGCGCAATGGCTGTGAAAACTGCGGCTGTGTTTTGGGTTCCCGTTTAACCGACAAAGGGGGGAGTCCTCATATTGTGTGACTGCTTCGATCGCATAACACCATATGGCTGAAAATGCGCAAACCCAAACATAATCGGGGGTGGCTTATGTTGCTGTCAAAGCACGCACGCGCCTGACCAGCCACGCCATATCATCATCCTTAATCCCAAGCTCGGTCAGGTGGGCGGCTGTATTGAACAGATATTCTGTGTTTGGCCCGCGTCCGCCGATGGCCTGCGCGATCATCTGTGCCTGCTTTTCAAGGTCGAATTGGCAGTACTGTTCATGATCACGGTCAATGATGTAGGCTAGCGCGGGAATTTTTTCGCCTTCGTCACAGACCAGTTCAACTGTGTCTTCGTAATAGGCCGATGAAATCAGCTCGCGCGCGCGCAATTCGGCATGAACCTTGTCTGCTTCATCATCCGCCACCTGAAAGGCCACCCCGGTGCACTGTCCGCCCGCCTGAGCGTCAAGTGCGAGGACGAGGCCGGGGTCTTCTTCTGATCCGCGATGGTGGATCGACAACATACAAAAGCTGCGGTGATAGTCATGCAGGCACGCCTTTACCGCCCGCACCGGGGTGAAACCCGGGTTCCACAAAAGTGAACCATATCCAAAGACCCAAAACGCCATACTGCCATTCCCATTGCCCTAGCGCACATAAACACTGGTTTTGATGGGACGAAAAGGGGGGTCAGACCGCGCGCAGCAGGTCGCCAAAGATCGCAGTGGTGTGGTCTTGCAGATAAATTCGAAGCCAGGGGGTATATTGCGCAGGATGCCGGGCCACATCTGCGGTCAGATCATAGAAATCGACCCAGCGTGTTTCCATGACCTCATCAGGATTGGGAACCACCTTCAGGTCATTTGGCGCATCAGCGATATAGACTTGGACAACCTCATGTTCTATCAGGCCGCCGCCAACGTCAGCGCGGTATTCGATCTCATCCCGGTGGGATGGGTATAATCCTTTGATCCCCAACTCTTCGTCCAGACGGCGCACGGCGCAATCGGTCGGGTCTTCATCCCATTCGGGGTGCGTGCAGCAGGTATTCGCCCAAAGCCCCGGTGTGTGGTATTTGCCCAACGCGCGGCGTTGGATCAGGACGCGGCCGCGGTTCATCACAAAGACGCTGACAGCCTTGTGCTTGAGACCGCGAACGTGGGCATCCAGTTTTTCAACCGGTTTCAGTGTACCGTTTTCCCAGGCCGGGATCATGATCGTCATGTGCGCAACGGCGATACCAGCCGCGTCAGATGCGCGAGGTTCTTGATGCCGATTTTCAGGTGTGCCATGGGCCGCGCCTTTACCAGTTTCTTATTCATATATGCCTCAAACGTCAGCTTTTGCACGTCGACATCATGACACAGGGACACAAAGCGCTCGCGCCGTTCGTCGCTGCGGTAATAGGCGTTTTGCATCGCGCCCAAAACCCGAAATACCTGTTTATGTTCGCGCATGAAAAGTTTTCGCGCCAGTTGCAGGTCTTTCACGCGCCCTGACGCCAATGTTGCGGCGGCAGCGGTGGCGGCCACGCGTCCGCCGACCATCGCATAGTAAATGCCTTCGCCTGATGACGGGGCGACAACGCCAGCAGCATCACCGGCCAGCACCACGTCTTTGCCATTGTCCCAGCAATCCAGCGGCTTGAGCGGGATCGGCGCGCCTTCTTTGCGGATCGTCTTGCAATCGGTCAGCCCCGATGCCGCGCGCAGATCGGCGGTGGCCTGTTTGACGTCAACGGATTTGATCAAGGAGCCCATGCCGACGCTGGCTTGCCCGCCGTGGGGAAAGACCCAGCCATAGAAGTCGGGTGAAATCCTGCCGTCATAGATCACGTCGCAACGTGCGGGATCATAGGTGGCAGTTGCCGCGGGGGCCTCGATAATCTCGTGATAGGCGATCACGTAAGGGATCTTGTCGCCGTCCTTGATCTCGGCCCGTGCCACGTTTGAACGCGCGCCATCGGCCCCGATGACCAGTTTGGTATCCAGCTTCATTTCATTGCCGCTGACCTTGTCACGGTAGATAACGTGGGTGCCTGCGGTATCGCGCTCGATCTTGGTGAATGTGCCGGAATAGCGGTGTGCGCCTGCGTCTTTGGCCCGCTTGCGCAGGAATTCGTCGAAATGTTCGCGGTCGACCATGCCGACATAGCCGTTCTCGATCGGGATATCGACCTGCCGCCCGGTAGGCGAGATCATGCGCGCGGTGTTCACCTTGGCCACGATCTGTTCGTCGGGGATGAAGAAATCTGCAATCAAGCGTGGCGGAACGGCTCCGCCGCAGGGTTTGATGCGCCCCTCACGGTCGATGAAAGCAACCTTGTGACCTGATCGCGCCAGATCTTCTGCGGCGGTGGCCCCGGATGGGCCCGCGCCCACGACAACGACATCATATTGCATTTGCTATTCTCCCGGAACGAGGGTGGCGGACGGCATTTTGCGATCCATGATTTTGGCGGCCATTGCAGTGGCAGCGATAAAGAGGGCGGCTTCGGCGATAAAGACCGACCCGAAGGCTTGGGTGTCGGTCATGCTGACGCGCAAAAGGTCAACCATACCCGCCCCAATCAACCCGCCAAACCCGGCGGCGATGGCTTGCGCAGCCCCCCAAAGACCCATGCGTGTGCCTTCGCGGCGCTCAGCGCCTTCGGCAGCCAGCGCCATCATTGATCCGATGGCGGCGACCGCGAACATGCCATTGAAGAACCCCAAAAGCACGACAGCAGGCACAAGCGGCGCACCGGGTCCGATGGGTCCGAGGAATGTAATCAGGATCAACGCAACAGCAGACCCAACGCAGCCGGTCATCACCCAGTTGCGCAGCGCGCCAATCTTGAAACCGGTGGCAAGGATGCCGACGGCCAGCATTCCGATAAACACACCGCCATTTTGCGCGCCCGAAAGCGATGTCGATTGCCCGGGTGTGAAGCCAAAAACAAGGCCTGCATAGGGTTCGAGGATCAGTTCTTGCATGAAATAGGCGGTCATCGACAAAAAGACGAAGATCGTGAAATTGCGCGCTTTGCGTTCGGACCAGACCTCTTTCAGCCCATCCATGAAGGGTGTTGGATCAGGTTCGCGCACGGCGATCAGGTGCTTTTCAATCTGCCAAACCGCAAGGGCGGTGATAAGCGTGGCCGCTGTCACAACGATGCCAACGATCTTGATGAGAAGCATGGGGGTATAAGGGTCAATGAATTGCCCGACGACCCCGGCTGTCATCGCAATGCCGAAGATCATCATCAACCAGGTGATTGTCGCAGCGGCAGCGCGCCTGTGCGGGGCTGTTGTTGTGGCCAATAGCGCCAGCAAAGAGGTGCCCGATGCGCCAACGCCAAGGCCGATCAGCGTGTAGGCAATGATGGATATTGTCAGGCCAAGTGCGAATGATTGCTCAAATGCCAGCACACCGCATGCAGCCGTGAATGCACCCAATGCAAGGGCCACCATCCCGCCGATGATCCAGCGCGTCCGGTGGCCGCCCGTATCGGAATAGAACCCCCAATGTGGCCGCGTCAGCTGTATGCTATAGTGCAACCCGACCAGAAGGCCCGGCAGGATGGCGGGCAGTGACAGCTCGACCACCATAAGCCGGTTGAGCGTCGATGTCGTGAGCACAACAATTGCCCCCAGCGCCATCTGCACAAGACCCAGTCGAAAGATTTGGAACCATGTGAGTGTCATCTCAGCCTCCGATGCCGCGCAGTGCAACGGCGCTGATCATCATGCCGCTGATATAGAAAAGAATGCCCATGCCTTGATACCAAGGTGTTTTGCCTTCGGGGTCGCGCAGCAAGACGCGCATCGCCCCCAATTGCACGGCCAGCATCGCCACGACACCAAGGGCGAACACCGGCTTGCCCCAATATGTCAGCAGCCCGATGACGACGACTTGCGGCACCGCCATGATCCAGCAGGCCACCCGCGCTGCGCGGTCTGGCCCAAGCGTGACGGGCAGCGACCGCAAGCCAGTTGCGCGGTCACCTTCAATCGCTTTGAAATCGTTGAGTGTCATAATCCCATGCGCGCCGATGCCGTAAAGAACGGCAATCGCAATGACCTGCGGGCTTGGCGCGCCTGCTGCAACAACGGCGGCACCTGTGACCCAAGGCAGCGTTTCATAGGCCAGCCCACAGAGCCCCGGCCCCCACCAGCCTGATTTCTTGGCGCGGATCGGTTCGGCCGAGTATGCCCAAGCGGCTGCGACGGCAAGAATGGTTGCGCCAAACCCCCAAGGGCCCAGCTGATAGCCGACAACCAGCCCCAGAACTGTCATGGCAAGCGCGATATAGAGCCCCCAACGTCCGGGAATACGCCCCGAAGGAATCGGGCGATCCGGTTCATTGATTGCGTCGACGTGCCGGTCGCACCAATCATTCGCGGCTTGCGACATACCGCAAACTATGGGCCCTGCAAGAATAACGCCCAGAGCGACTAAAAACCAATGATCAGAAGGGCTTGCGCCGGATGAGACCACACCGCACAGATAGGCCCACATCGGTGGAAACCATGTGACAGGTTTGATCAACCGCAACATCGCCCGCGGCTCGGGCCAGCGGCGAGATGTGAGGGTGATCTGTAAATCTGACGTTACACTCATAATGTCAGTTTAAAGTGACATATATACTTTGGGCAAGTGTAAAGGTGCGTTGACACTGTGCCATCTTGTCGCCTGCAAAAAACGGTGGTGCCAGCCACGCCAGACTTCTGGGCTTGTTGTCTTAGGGGGACTGGTGCAGAGTTTTCCAAAGCGCTTTGGGGTGTAATGTGATGACTATTCGTGCAGTGGTCTGGGGTGAAAATGTCCATGAGCAGACCAATCAAATCGTAGCGGGCCTTTATCCGGAAGGGATGCACGGTGCGATTGCGGCGGCTTTGCAATCAGACGGCATTGCGGCGACGACCGCGACCTTGCAAGAGCCCGAACACGGATTGCCAGAGGATCGCCTGGCCGAAACGGATGTGCTGATCTGGTGGGGGCACGCAGCACATGGAGACGTCTCTGATCAGGTGGTTGAGCGGGTCGCGGACCATGTGAACGCCGGCATGGGGCTGATCCTGCTACACTCGGCCCATTTTGCGAAAATCTTTAAGCGTTTGATGGGGACGCCTTGCAATCTGACCTGGCGCGAAGCGGGCGAGCGTGAGCGTCTTTGGGTCACGTCCCGCAATCATCCCATTGCAGCCGGTCTGCCCGATCATTTTGAACTTGAGAATGAAGAGATGTATGGTGAACCCTTCGGCGTGCCTGAGCCGCTGGAGACTGTCTTTATCAGTTGGTTTCAGGGAGGAGAGGTTTTTCGCTCCGGCCTGACGTACAAACGTGGTGCGGGGAATGTGTTTTACTTTCGCCCGGGTCACGAGACTTATCCCACCTACCACGATCCCAATGTGCAAAGAGTTTTGCGCAATGCCGTGTGCTGGGCGCATAACCCCGCCCCCCGTGTGACAGGGCTGCACGATGCGCCAAATGTGCCTGTCGATCAGGCGCTTGAGCCAATCGAAGAGCGTGGTCCACGGCTGCATGCGGATGGTGAGGAAGGCTTCCGGTGATCCGTGTTCTGATTGTCGGGACAGGTGTGATGGCGCATGACCATGCCAAGGCCTTTGCCGCGATGGGTGATGTGACCATCGTTGCGGGCGTTGACCCAAACGTAGAGCGCCTTGCCGCATTTACCAGCGCATTTGGTATCCCAAACGGGTTTGCATCGGTGGAGGATGCAATCGTCTGGGGTGCTTTTGACGCCGCTTCTAATGTGACACCCGATGCCATCCACCATCGCACAACCTTGCCGTTGCTAACTGCCGGCAAACATGTGCTGTGTGAGAAACCCTTGGCGACCAATCATCATGATGCAATTGAAATGGCACGGGCTGCCATGGCCGCCGGTGTCGTCAATATGGTTAATCTGACCTACCGCAATGTGCCGGCGCTCATACAGGCATCTCAACTGGTGCAAGCAGGCCAGATCGGCGAAGTGCGACACTTCGAAGCCTCATATCTGCAAAGCTGGTTGACCCAAGACGCATGGGGCGACTGGCGCAGCGAAGATGCCTGGCTTTGGCGCTTGTCGCAGGCTCATGGTTCAATGGGTGTGTTGGGTGACGTTGGCGTGCATATTCTTGATTTCACCACCTACGCCGCAGGGTCAGACCCTGATCGTGTATCGTGCCGGCTCAAGACATTTGACAAGGCAGATGCTGGACAGATCGCAGGCTATTCGCTTGATGCCAACGATAGCGTGGCGATGCATCTATCGTTGCGTAATGGTGCAATCGGGGTGATCCACGCCAGTCGCTTTGCCAGCGGTCATATCAACGATCTGCATCTGCGCCTTTACGGGACCAAAGGTGGCCTTGATGTGCGGTTCGCTGGCTGGGAAAGCCAGCTTTTGATTTGCACAGGGGATAATCTGCGCAGTGCAAATTGGACGGCGGTCGATCCTGAGCCTGTGATCCCGAATTTCCGCAGGTTTATCGATGCGATCAAGACGGGCCAACCTGTCAGCCCGGATTTTGCGCGTGGGGCTGCGCTGCAACATGTCCTTGATATGGCGGTTGCCTCTGACAAGGCGGGTGCTTGTGATCAAATCATCTGACGCGGGCATTTTCATCGAATTGTTTCGTTAAGTCTCCTTTCACGCCTGTCGCGCTAGGCCCTGAGTTGGGTGAGACATGAGGCAGTGGGATGAGCGCAGGATCAAACAACGCACCAACGATCATTAAACGGAAAAAAGTTATTGCAGGTGGCGGCCATCACGGTGGCGCTTGGAAGGTTGCTTATGCAGATTTTGTAACGGCGATGATGGCCTTTTTTATGCTGATGTGGTTGCTCAACGCGACAACCGAGCAGCAGCGCAAGGGGATCGCAGATTACTTTTCGCCAACAATCCCGATCAATCGCGTTTCGGGTGGTGGATCGGGCGCTTTTGGTGGTGACAATATCTTTACCGAAGAAACCCTGGCCCAAAGCGGCACGGGCATCAGCCAACCCACAATTGGAATGAATCCGGTGCAAAGTGAAAGCGATGCACAGGCAGAGGCCGCCGCCGCCGCGCAGGTGGCCGCATTGCGCGATATCGAAGACCTTCTTATCGGGCAGGGTGGTGAAAGCATGCTGTCGGATCAGGCTCTCCGCCACATTATCACCCGGCTCACAGATGAAGGTCTGGTCATCGAGATTTATGATCTGCCGGATGTGACGCTTTTTGTGGGCGATACGGCCGTTCCGAACCCCGTCACTGCCGAAATTGCAGCAATCATGGCGCGCCTGTTTGAGGTCGTGCGCAATGACGTCGCAATCAAGGGTCATCTAAGCGCAAAGTCACCGCTGCAAGTCGACAACCCCATCTGGGAACTTTCAACTGAACGGGCGGCCCAAATGCGCCGGATGCTGCAAAGTGGTGGGCTCGATCCTATGCGCATCGTGCGGCAAACTGGTGCGGGCGACCGCGCACCTGCCGTGCGGGACGCGACTGCACCGCGCAATAACCGAATTGAGGTCATTCTGCTGCGGTCAGACCTCTGATGGTCCAATTGTTCGCATTTTAGATGTTAGGGGGACATTAAGGCATGGGCCTTAGAGATGTGGTGAACGCAGTGTCATCTCTGATGCAGAAAGGCTCACCTCTATGACGATTTCTTCTTCTCTGAACGCAAGTGTTGCTGGCTTGGCAGCAAACGCTTCACGCCTGGCAACGATCTCGGACAACATTTCGAATTCCTCAACCTATGGCTACAAAAGGGCGATCACAGATTTTCAGTCGATGGTCATTGAAAGCGGACAGGGAACCTATTCTGCTGGCGGTGTGCGTACGACAACATCGCGCCTGATTGATGAACGTGGTGCGCTTGTTTCAACCTCGAATCCCACAGATTTGGCAGTGCGGGGGCGGGGCATGTTACCTGTCACTTCAGAAACTTCTGTGGCGGTGAACAATGGGGATAACCCACTTTTTCTGACCACAACTGGATCGTTCCGGCCTGATGACCAAGGCTATTTGCGATCACCCGGTGGCCTTGTGCTGTTAGGGGTGCCGGCATCGCCGGATGGGACGATCCCAAATTATCCACGCGATTCCATTGACGGTCTGGTGCCTGTCCAAATCAACGCCAACCAGTTTGCCGGTGAGGCGACAACGCGGGTCGACCTCTCGGTCAACCTGCCTGCGACCTCGACGCGTGAGGGGGCCTCCGGCGATAGTGAATCACTGTCTGTGGAATACTTTGACAATCTTGGCGCATCGTCGAACCTTAGCTTCACCTTCACGCCAACAGTTCCCGCGAATGGTGCGTCAAACGAATGGACCATGGAAATTCGTGACAGTGAATCGGATGCCGACGCAAATGGGATCCCAGATGTTGTTGGTGAGTATACGTTAACTTTCGATGCGACACGGGGCGGCGGCGGGACACTGGCAAACGTTGATTTCGCCAACCCGGGTGCGCCGATCGGGGGCGCATATGATCCTCTAACAGGCGCGCTCAGCATCTCGGTTGATGGTGGTCCAATGGAAATCAACATTGGTGAGTTGGGCAGTTCAATCGGTTTGACCCAATTGTCGGACGCCTTTGCGCCTGTTTCAATTTCCAAGAATGGCACACCTGTCGGAAGCTTGACCTCAATCGAGGTTGATCAAAACGGTTTCGTGCGCGCATCCTTTGATATCGGGATCAACCGGGTGCTGTACCAGATACCGTTGGTCGATGTGCCGAACGTCAATGGTTTGGAAACCCTTGATCAGCAAAGCTATCGTGTGACACCCGATAGCGGTTCTTTCTTTCTTTGGGACGCTGGCGATGGGCCGACAGGTGATATCGTCGGTTTCGCACGCGAAGAATCCGCCACCGATGTCGCTGGCGAATTGACCGAGCTGATTCAAACGCAGCGGGCTTATTCCTCAAACGCGAAGGTTATCCAAACTGTTGATGAGATGCTGCAAGAGACCACAAATATCAAACGCTAAGCTGGACCGGAGTACCCTGATATGAGCATGTCGAGCGCACTCAATAATGCTGTGACCGGTCTGACATCAACTGCGCGCATGGCAGAAGTTGTGTCTTCAAATCTCTCAAACGCGCTGACAGACGGGTATGGCCGCAGGTCCGTCGCATTGTCGTCGGTCCAGGTTGGCGATCGTGGTGGCGGTGTCCGTATTGATGCAATCAATCGTTTTGTTGATGCAGGATTACTGGCAGACCGCCGATTGGCAGACGCCGCTCTGGGTGGTCAAGAACGCAGTGCGAATATGATGCTGCGCTTGGAACAAGCCATCGGCGGTCCAGACGATGCCGCTGGGCTTGGTGCGAGACTAGCCGAATTTGAACGCGCATTGATCACTGCAAGCAGTGATCCTGCGTCGGAGCTACGATTGGCTACAGTCGTATCGCGTCTGCAGGATGTGACAAATACACTTCAGTCCAACAGCAAAAGTATTCAATCACTTCGACAAGAAGCCGATGCGGCTATCGCCCGTGATGTCGTCGTGTTGAACGCTGCGCTACAACAGGTCGATGCGTTGAATGCCGATATCTTGAGGATCAATGGCTCGGGCAATGATCCTTCGTCGCTGCTTGATGCGCGCCAACGCGCGGTGGATCAAATCGCAGAAATTGTACCCGTTCGTGAGGTGGCGCGAAGCAACGGGACTATTGGTCTTTTGACGACAAATGGTACGCCACTTCTGGATCTTGGTCCGCGTGAATTCGGATTTCAGCGCACGCCTACGATTACCGCAGACATGACTTTGGCAAGTGGCGCCCTAGGTGGGATTACTGTAGATGGAAATGTTCTGGATCCCGCCTCTGGCATAGGTCGGCTGGACGGGGGCTCTTTGGGTGCAGCGTTTGCGTTACGAGATCAGTCACTGGTCGAAGCACAGACCTCACTTGATCAAATCGCCGCAGATTTGATCGCGCGTTTTCAAGATAGTGCAAACGACCCATCTTTGGCGCCTGGTGATCTGGGATTGTTGACGGACCAAGGCAGTGTGCTGGACGCGGCTGATTTGCCGGGCCTAGCAGGCCGCATCGCAGTGAACATTGATCTGATCCCCAGCGAAGGTGGACAGCCCACATTATTGCGCGATGGCTTAAATACCGCCGCTGCCGGCCCTGCAGGTGACGCGACGCAACTTGATCGTTGGATTGCAGCATTGGCCACATCGCGGTCGGATGTGGCTGGAATGGAAACAGTTTCGGCACCTGGACGCATTGCAAACTATATTTCACAGGTCGGTTCCACGCGATTGATGGCGCAAGAACAACTCAGTTTTACCACCGCCCGATGGGATACCCTGCGTGAAGCTGAACTTGCGGATGGTGTCGATACGGATGTTGAACTGCAACGGCTGCTTCAGATTGAACAGGCCTATGCCGCCAACGCCAAGGTTATCCAAACTGTCGACTTTATGATGCAACGATTGATGGAGCTTTAGATGTCGACAATTTCATTGGGCGATATGGCCCAGCAGTTCACATCCTTGCGCAATGGCAATGCTATCAAGACCGAGCTTTTCCAGCTGACCAACAGTCTGTCCACTGGTCAGGTTTCCGACCTTACCCAAAGTCTGAGAGGTGAAACAACACGTTTTTCAGGGCTGCAATATAGCCTTACGCAATTGGATGGATATCGTCAGGTTGCCTCTGAGACACAACAAACGCTTGCAAATACACAGATAATCCTAGGCAAAGTGGATAGTACGCGCAGTGCAATTGCCGAACGCCTTCTCTTGGTGAGCGACAGCAGCACCACCGCCCAGATCGACGAGGCAGCACGTGCATCGCGATCGGGTTTTCAAGAGATCGTATCTACTCTGAACACACGGATTGCCGATCGCGCATTCATGGGCGGCAATCGTGTTAGCTCTGATCCATTGGCCGCGCCAGACGCGATGATGGCTGACATTCGCACTGCAATTGGCGCTTCGGTAGATCCTGCGACTATTGGCGCCATAGTAGACGACTGGTTTAACGATCCGGCGGGCGGGTTCGCTAGTAGTGGATACCTTGGGGATACTGGCGCCCCAACTAAACGACAGGTGGCGGAAAACACTTCAATCTCGGTTGATGCACGCGCCGATGATCCTGCTATTAAACAGGTATTACAGGGTGCTGTTCTCGCTACACTTGCAGGTAACCTGCCCGGGTTGGATCGAGAGGGCAAGATTGCGCTGCTCCAAGATTCAGCCTCTCAGCTTTATGGTGCGGCAAGTGGTCTGGTCGCTGTTCAGGCCCGTGTTGGCTTTGCAGAAGAGGGCGCAACCAGAGCACTGGCGGAAACGACCGCGCAGCAGACATCACTCCGGTTAGTTGAGAATGATCTCGCTCTGGCGGATCCCTTTGAGACAGCGACACGGTTGCAGGCCACACAACAACAGCTTGAAACTTTTTTTAGCCTGACGGCAAGAATGTCGCAGCTTAGCTTGCTACGGTTCATCTGAATGAGAATCCTTCAACTGATATGCGTCATTCTGACGTTGGTGCTGCCGGCAATTGCTGCGGCCAACCCTATCCGGATCAAGGATCTGGTAGAGTTCGATGGGGTGAGATCCAACGATTTGGTCGGCTACGGTTTGGTCGTGGGTCTGAACGGAACAGGTGACGGCCTACGTAATTCGCCGTTCACTGAAGACATCTTGGGGAATGTACTCGAACGCCTTGGCGTTAATGTCACCGGAGAACAATTTCGGCCGAACAATGTTGCGGCGGTGTTAGTGACCGGTTCATTGCCACCGTTTGCACGGGCCGGCAGTGCCTTGGATGTCACGGTCTCAGCCATTGGTGATGCCAACAGTCTGTTGGGGGGAACGCTTATAATGACCCCAATGAAAGCCGCTGACGGTGATATCTACGCGGTTGCCCAAGGAACAATCATTGCAGGAGGAGCAGCGGCTGCTGGTGACGGCGCTGCCGTTATCCAAGGTGTCCCGACATCGGGTGTCATTCCGTCGGGGGCAACGATCGAACGTGAAGTCGCCTTCGATTTTTCTGCGCTGACCACAGTAAGAATGGCGCTGCGCACGCCCGATTTTACGACGGCCGGTCGCATTGAGCGGGCCATCAATGCGGAATTTGCAAATACCGTCGCTGTGATGCTTGATGCTGGCACTGTTGAGTTGAATATTCATGCGACCAGAATGCGCTCGCCTGCGCATGCACTGGGCCGGGTTGAAAACATTCTGGTCGAGCCCGAACGCCGGGCGCGGGTTGTGGTCGATCAACGATCCGGCACCATCGTCATGGGGGAGGATGTTCGGATCAGTCGTGTGGCTGTGAGCCAAGGCAATCTGACCCTTCGGATCCAGGAAGCACCGTTGGTCGCCCAACCAAATCCTTTCGCCGATGGCGAAACGGTTGTTGTACCCAGAACCGACGTCGACATTATTGAGGAGCCAGGCATCGGACTCGCGGAGATCAGCGGTGGTACCTCACTGAGTGAGGTGGTTGCAGGCTTGAACGCGCTAGGTGTGGCCCCACGGGACATGATCGACATTCTTAAAAGCATCAAGGCGAGCGGTGCTCTGCACGCAGAGTTCATTGTGCGCTAGTTGCTGTTTGCATTGTCTGTGCGAGGTTAAGCTGAAATCTGACCCGGTGCTATAAAAGGCTGTCCTACAAAAAAGGTCCGCGCGTTTGTCACGCACCATATGAATTATTCTGTATTGGCTGCACGTATTGAAAGCCAAGTTCGGTGCCACCAATTGTCGGAGCTAGCGGATTTCTTGTTACAGGGCGTGCGTGTTTGTTCGTTGTGGTGCAATCGGTGACTGGATGAAGGCTACGCTGCATTTTGCGCCTAACTCTTCAGGTTATCCTACGCCATACCCGTTCACCAAGCTGGTCGCGATCAGGGTCCAGCCATCCGCAACCACAAAAAACGCCAGCTTGAACGGTAATGATACGATAGCGGGGGGCACCATCATCATACCCATCGACATCAGAACTGCAGCGACAACGAGGTCAATAATCAAAAATGGTAGGAAAATCAGAAATCCTACCTGAAAGGCCCGCTCCATTTCGCTCAACAGGAATGAAGGTACAACAATTGATAAAGGCGCGTCCACAATTGGCAAATCACGGATGATGTCAGGGCGCAGGTCCGAAAGAGCCATGAATGTGTCCGGGGCAATACGCGATGCCATGAATGTTCGAAGTGGCCCCATTGTTTGGACAAAGGCTTCTTCCAATGCCATCTGCCCCTGAATAAGAGGATCGATACCGCTGGACCAAGCCGCTTGGAAAACAGGTTCCATGACGAAATATGTCAGGAAGAGTGCGAGGCTTACGATCAGCATGTTGGGGGGCGATTGTTGCAGGCCAATCGCCTGGCGCAGAATGGCGAAAACTGTGACGATGAAAGGAAAGCATGTCACCATGATAGCGATACCCGGCACGAGGCTGAGCACGGTGATGAGCAATAGCAGCTGAACCGAGCGTGTTGCCAAAGAGCCTTCATCACCAAAGGTGATGGATACCTCTTGCGCCGTGGCTGTGTTGGTCAGTGCCAGTAGTACAACGGCGGCAGTGATCAATCCTCTTATCATGTCAGGATAGGTCACCTTTATCGTGCGCAACTTCGGTCAATCGGACAGCAAGTTGGCCAGGTTCCACCCCGTCGGCCTCTTGCAATTCACCGCGCGCGATCAGCCGATCGCCAATATAAAGTTCGACCGGATCTTCAATCTTGCTGTCGAGTGGCAGGATTGCATTTTCACCCAGCTTCAGCAGGTCACGAACCAATGGGCGCGCTTTGCCGACGGTCACGGAAACTTCGATTGGAATGTTGTTCAGCGGGTGTGTTTTGTCTGGATTCTCAATTGGGTTTTCCAAGTGTATCGCTCCTGGTTTGAATGAAGTTAACGGACGAGAGGATTTCTCGAATTTCGTCGATGAGGTGATCACAATCGATATGCAGGGCGCCTGTGTCGTGGTGAATCCATGCTTCATGCAGTTGCAGCGCAGAGTCAGATGACACTTGAATACCGACTGAAGCCGCCGACAGTGCTGTAATGACTGCATCAGACTGGCTTGGATGAATGCAGAGACTGAATTCTGACGAACAGCTCTGTGAAGAGGTATTTAGAAGGACTGCGACGATCTGTTCGGGAAACCCATCTTCAATCAATTGGGGAAAGACCTTGCTTACCAGTGCGGCAAAGAGCGGGCCCATTGCCTGCGCAATCGCGCCTTTGGCTTCGTCAAATTTGAACTCCAAATCGGCAACGGTTTGTACGAGCTCGTGTGCGAGATTAGCTTGATCATCTTTGGCGGCAGAAAGCCCAGCTTGGTAGCCTTCGGCAAAGCCCTTCTCGAACCCAGCATCAGGTGTGACAGCGGGCGGGGTGTCGCTTTCGAATGACTCAAGCATCACCTTTCGCATCAGTTAAGTACTCGCCTTTGATGCGGGTTCTTCAATCCAGTCCTGCAACACTTGCAGCGTTTCTGGCTGGCGGTTCGCAATGATGCGTTTGAGCCGCGCCACTGGATCATCCTCTCCACTGTCCAATGGATCGGACTCGATGAAATCGCCTAGTGCGCCGTCACCCATTGCCATGGCCATCGGCGGGTTCAGCTCCATTGTCTCGGCTTGGTCTTCGATCACCAGTGGGGTAAATTGCGCACTTGCCGATGTCAGGATCGGCCGCACCACAAAGAGACCCAAGATAAGCGCGACAGCGGCCAATACGCCAATTTGAATCAATTGCATCATATCCAGGGGCAAACTGGCAGGGGCAGCAGCAGCTGTGCCCGCAGGCACGAAGGGTTCAAATGGCATTGCGCGAAGCGTTAGGACATCGCCACGTGCTGGGTCCAACCCCACTGCTGAGGCGACGAGTTCTTCCAGCGCGGCAAGCTCTTCGGCTGTGCGGGGGATCGTCGTTGTCGTGCCATCAGCGGCCGTTTCAACCAAATCATTCACCAAGACAGCGACAGTCAGGCGCTTAATGGCGCCAGGTGCTTTGGTGAGCTGACGTTCTGTCTGAGAAACTTCGTAGTTCGTTAACGTGCGACTTTCGCTGTTTTCGTTGCTTGCGCTGCCGCTATTCGATCCTGCATCGCCGTCGGGCAGGTTCGATGCTACGGTGACGTCCCCCCCCCGGCTATCAACCGAATTTCCAGAGCTTTCGGTTACATCAGTGCTGATCGCGATTCGGCTGTCCGGGTCGACACGCCGCTCGGTGATCATTTCGGTTTCAGTTACTTGGTCGATCGATACTTCAACAACGGCATTTCCCGTCCCTACCCTGGCGGCCAAAAGGCGTTCTGCGCGTTGCCTAAGGTTCTCGGCATGTTCGTCCCCAATTGCGCGTGTTTGACCAGAATCGCTTTCGGACAAAAGCCCACCATCATCGTCGATCACGGCAACATCTTCTGACTCCAGTCCCGGGACCGCCGCGCTGATCAGAAACTGCAGAGCCTTTAGATGCTGGGCCGAAATCGTTCCGCCCATTGTCGTGACGGTAACTGCTGCGGTCTGGCTGGCCTCGCGCTGAAAGGGGCGTTGCGATGGTGTGGAAATGTGGACGCGGGCGGCCCGAATATGCGGGCTGGCGACGATCGTACGCGCCAGTTCACCTTCCTTTGCACGCCAATAGGCTGCGTCAAACATCTGGGATGTCGTGCTGAAACCTGACAGGGAATCAAGCAATTCGTAGCCTTGGCTTCCTGTCGCCGGTAGCCCCTGTCCGGCAAGGGTCATGCGCAGCGAATCGCGCTGTGCAGTTGGCACATAAATTGCATTTCCTCTGACCTCATACGCCACCCCCTGCTGGTCAAGCGCAGCAATGACATCCCCCGCTGCCCGTGCCTCTAACCCGCCAAACAGCAACGACGTGTCTTTGGTGCTGGCCCCGCGCGCAAGCATCAAGATGGTAAGAAAAACGGTCACAGTGACAGCAATCACAACGATCCGCCGTTGGATGCTGAGTGCAGACCAAACGTTGCCAAGATTTTCCAAGTTGGGTTCTCCATCCGATTGGCATTCTGCCGTTGCCTTAGGTTTGGACCATGAGACTTAACAATCGGTTAGGGCTTTGTGGTTTATTGACGGATCAACAAATTTGCCGGAGGCCACGCATGACCGCAAGTTCTGATGTTGAGGAAAACGCACCACGAAAGGCGTCGAAACTGCCTGTTCTGCTGGGGTTAGTCCTTGCCATTATCGGTGCTGGTGGAGGATTTTTTGCAGTGCAGACCGATATTTTTGGGGCCAGTACTGACTCCGAAAGCACGGGGGATGATGCAGCTGCGCTTGATGCCAATGACACACCGGCTGTCTCTTTTGTTGCGATTGACCCGCTTGTGATTTCGCTGCCCCATGCGGGTGGTCGTGATCATCTGCGATTTGCGGCACAACTCGAAGTGCCGCCCGCCTATGCTGCCGAGGTTGAGGCGATCAAGCCGCGCATTATTGATGTGCTGAACGGGTACCTTCGGGCGATTGAGATCGCATCACTGGAAGACCCTGCCACACTCACGCGTTTGCGCGCGCAGATGCTGCGGCGCATTCAGGTTGTCAGTGGTCCCGGTCGGGTCACTGACCTTCTCATCATGGAATTTGTTTTAAGCTAGAAAGGCGCGTTTGATGACAATGATTGCCGATATCTTGTTGGTTGCCGGTGCACTGGGTGCTGCGCTTTATTGCTATGTGCTATCGCGTCGCTTGCGTCGTTTTACGGACCTAGAAAAGGGTGTCGGTGGGGCTGTTGCCGTGCTGTCAGTGCAAGTTGATGATCTGACTGACATCTTGAACAAGGCACAGACAACGGCAAAAGCCTCTGTTGACCAATTGGATGCAGTCAGCGCGCGCGCAGAGGCCGCACAGCGCAAATTGGAGCTTTCGATCGCATCCATACACGACGTACCAGAGCCTGCCCAGCCAAGCATTGCAGAAAGCCCTTTCTTTGTACGACGGGCCGCAGATGTGAACGCGAAATCATGAAGCAGCGGAAAAAGAGAAAACGCCAATTTGGCGCGCTGCACATCATTACGGCTTTGCTCATTGCGTCCGCTGTATTGCGCCTTGGCTCTGAGGTTGCACCTGCAATGGCAAATGAGGCCGCGCCAGATTTGCCAGAACCGGAAACACCAACGCAGCAAATCGGAGAGACGGATTCTCTTTTGGCTGCTTTGCAAGTAAGAGAAGTGAGGCTGGCTGAACGTGAAGAGCAACTTAACAATCGCATGTCCGTGTTGCAGACAGCCGAGCAAGAAGTTGAAGAAAAACTGCAAGCGTTGATTGAAGCAGAAGCGCAACTGCGCGCAACGATCGCTATCGCAGATACGGCAGCTGATAGTGATCTGGCACAGCTTACAACGGTCTATGAGAATATGAAGCCGAAGGAGGCTGCAGATTTGTTCGCGCAAATGCCGCCCCAATTTGCTGCAGGGTTTCTTGGCCTGATGCGGCCCGACGCTGCTGCGCTCATTATGACAGAGCTAGAACCAGAGATTGCCTATTCATTCAGCGTCGTTCTTGCTGGTCGCAATGCTGACGTTCCCACAAATGGGCGCTGAGAAATCCTTAATCTCTTCGCTTTAGAAGAGATTGGAGCCAACTTTGAAGCCTTTGATGTAAGGAGCCGCACCATATGGTGGGTCTGATCGGAATTGTCATCGTATTCGTCACAGTCTTTGGTGGATACCTGCTGGCTGGTGGTAAGATGGGGATCATTCTCAAGTCGCTTCCCTTTGAGATGATCATGATTTGTGGTGCTGCGATTGGCGCGTTTGCCATCAGCAATGACGGCTCGGCTATCAAGCAAACGCTGCGTGATTTGGGCAAAGTCATTAAGGGCCCAAAGTGGAAAGCGCAGGATTACCGCGATCTCTTGTGCATGCTTTTTGAGCTATTGCGCGTCGCGCGGACGAACCCGGTGGCCTTGGAAAGCCACATTGAAGCCCCCGATACTTCAAGTATTTTTGGCAAGTACCCCAAAATTCTGAATGACGGAGAAGCGATTGCCTTGATTTGTGACACGCTTCGCTCTGCCTCGATGAATTACGACGATCCTCATCAAGTTGAGGAAATACTAGAGAAAAGAATTGAAGCTACTCTGCATCATAAGATGCATTCGACACATGCATTGCAGACGGTAGCAGATGGTCTTCCTGCGCTGGGCATTGTGGCCGCTGTATTGGGCGTGATCAAAACAATGGCGTCCATCGACCAGCCGCCTGAGGTTTTGGGAAAACTGATTGGTGGCGCACTTGTCGGTACGTTCCTAGGGGTTTTTCTTGCCTACGGTTTTGTGGGTCCGTTTTCAACAAAGGTTAAGGCCGTTGTCGAAGAAGACGCACATTTCCATCAGCTCATTCGCGAAGTTTTGGTGGCAAACCTCTACGCCCATGCGCCAAATATCTGTGTTGAGGTCGGGCGTCAGAATATGCCCGGACACTATCGCCCGACTTTTTCAGACATGGAAGAAGCGCTCAAAGCGACAAAGCAGGATGCCGCATGAGACTTCTTTATTTCTTTTGCATTGCAGTGCTTTGGCCAATCATCAGCAACGCCGCCCCCTTGCGGGTTATAACTGGTGAGCATGCAAATTTTACCAGAGTGGTCGTTGCAATACCGACGGGTATTGACTGGCAATTTGCGCGTATTCGCGACGGTTTTGTGCTCCGCTTGCCGACAGAGGATGGTTTCGCGCTTGCGCAGTTTTTTGACCTGATCCCAAAGGATCGTATTTCCGCAGTTTCCCAAAACCCGAGTGCTGGCGAGTTGCGCCTATTCGTCGACTGCCAGTGCCATGCGCGTGCCTCGGTCTATCGCGAAAACTACCTTGTCGTCGATATCCATGACGGGCCGGCCCCTCCCAATTCCCCGTTCGCGGTGGTCTTGCCGGCGGATGCGCCCCTGGACATGGGCGACACGCAAACAGCACCATATCAGCCCCCTGATAATCCTTTGTTGCCTCTGGTTATGCCGTCTCAGTTCGGCGGTATGGCCTCAGTAAACAGGATCGAACGGGTGCCTGCGAATATTGAGCGCGCCGACGATGATCAGCAGGCTGAAGAAGCAGTTCGGGTCGTTGCCCAAGCGCTCGGTGAAAGCTTGGCGCGGGGGCTGTCTGAGGGTATATTGCAGAAAGAGTCAGACCCTAGAGATGACGATATTGCTAACCTGGCTGATCCTACACCGCTAAAAATGCGAGGTGGTCAACCTTTTCCCGGCATTAGTGCCAAAACCAGCGTCGACCTACTTGCTGTTAATAGCGCTGCTGATGTTTCGGAAACACAAGTTGGTCAACCTTGTTTGGCGCAGAGCTATTTTGATATTACAGCTTGGGGGGATGATAGCCCTCCATATAGTCAATTGCGTGAAGCGCGCGCCCGTTTGGTCACCCCGGCTGATCAATTTGAGGACGGCGCCCTGTTGGCGCTTGCGCGGCTCTATGTCTTCCTTGGCTTTGGCCGTGAAGCACTGCAAGCGCTCGATCTGGAGGGTGTCCAGTCAAGAGAGCGTGTCATTCTACGCGTTATTGCTCGAATGGTTGATGGCGATCCGGTTTCACAAGATATCTTTGCCGGCCAAGTCAGTTGCCCTTCTGCCGTGGCACTTTGGGCCCTTTTGGCTCAGTTGCCATCTTCGATAGATGCGCAGGTTGATCGAACCGCAGTGATCAACGCCTATCGGGAATTGCCACTTTATGTTCAACGAACGATTGGCTCCAGACTTGCAGAAGCTTTGTTGGCGATTGGGGCCCAAGATGAAGCTATGCAAGTACTGGGTTCGTCGCCTTCGACCGAGCGCGAGGATGTAAATGTGGTTCTTGCTCAAGCGGCTCTTTCCGATTCATTAGGGGAGGAGGTGCTTGCAATAGAAGCCGTGACAGACCTTGTGAGAAATGATCCGCGCACCACGCCAGAAGCGATGCGACGTTTCTTTGAGGATGGCGTGTTGAATAGTGTTGTGTTTTCGGACGCAGATTTTCTGTTTGCAGACACTTTGCGTTTTGAACATGCCGGAACAGCGTCTGCAGATGCTCTGGCTGAGGCGCAATTCGCCGCCTATCTCTCTGTTGATAGATTGGAGGATGCGCGCGGTTTGTTGCAAAAACATAAAGCCAGTATGTCTCAGGACGGGAATGTCGCTTCGCGCACTACACTGTTTCAACATGCCGTCGATCGCCTGCCAGATGGCGCTTTCTTGCGGTTTGTGTGGGAAGAAGATCTTCAAGATGTTGAAGTGAGCGCGCAGAATGGTATCGCTGCCCGTTTGCTTGAGCTGGGTTTTCCTGACCAGGCATTTGCGGTGCTGACAACGTCAGCCGATGGAGTGATGGGGGCCGAAAGAACCAATTTGCTTGCCCAGGCAAGGGCCGCCCTGGCAGTTCAGGCGGCGGCAGTTGGACCTGACCAGCAAATTGATGTGATCGCGGCTGGTGAAAATAGTGCTGACATCCAGAACCCTGCAGCGGCGGAGCCTGCTTTCTTGGGAAAAAACCGTGCGCTCGTCGATGATGCCGAACAAACAAGAGCGACGATCCGAGCGCTGTTGGAGGGTACCCCAGCGCCTGCCGGGTTTTGATTTCTGCTAACCTTATTGAAAGCATTTCAAACTAAGACAGAGCCTATCAACAATAGATGTACTGAACTGGGGCTGGCAGAATGCCAATAGTGCGACCAACGCCAACAATTCAGAAACAGCGCAGGCATGCGATTTTGCAGCGCCAGGCCACGTATGCCGGCTTTGCACAATGAACGGATTGTCGCTGAAAGACATTTTCCAACCCACGATTCTATTGGCGATGGCGCTGATGGCTGTGATCGTCATGATGATCCTGCCGATGCCTTCATGGGTCTTGGATATTGGGTTGGCCGCGTCATTTGCTCTCGCGATCCTGATGTTCACTGTCACGCTTTTCATCGATCGCCCTTTGGATTTTTCGGCGTTCCCTACTGTTCTTTTGGCATCGCTCGTTTTGCGTCTGTCGCTGAATGTATCGTCAACCAAGTTGATAATTGGGGAAGGGCACACTGGTACAAACGCGGCTGGCGACGTGATTGAGGGCTTTGCCATGTTTGTCATGGGTGGCAGCGTTCTGCTTGGGCTGGTTATCTTTTGCGTCCTTTTGATCGTGAACTTTGTCGTGATCAATAAGGGGGCAACGCGCATGGCCGAAGTCGGTGCGCGGTTTGCCCTGGATGCGATGCCCGGAAAACAGTTGGCGATTGATAGCGATGTCGCAGCTGGTGCGATTGATCACAAAGAAGCCAAAGAACGACGAGAGCGCGAGCAGGCGGAAACAACCTTTTTTGGGTCACTTGATGGGGCGTCGAAATTCGTCAAAGGTGATGCGATTGCAGGACTGCTGATCACCGGCCTTAACCTGATTATGGGCCTTGTGATCGGAATTGTTGTCCATGATATGCCTGTAGGGCGGGCTTTTGAAACATATGCTATTTTAACAGTCGGTGATGGATTAGTTTCGCAAATACCTGCTGTTGTGATTTCAGTCGCCTCTGCCCTTCTCTTGGCGCGAGGTGGGGCGACAGGTGCAACTGACATAGCGCTTGTCGCGCAACTGGGCCGCCACCCGGCGGCACTCGCGACCGTTGCAATTTTGATGGCCCTTCTTGCACTAGTCCCCGGTTTGCCATTCCTGCCGTTTATCTTGGGCGCTGTTGCGCTGGGTGGCTCTGCCTTTTTGATGGCGCGTTCGCAGCATCAATCGATCAATGACACACCAGAAGTCGAAAGCCCGTCTGACACCCAGCTGTTGCAAAAGTCATTGGGCGATATGCTCGATCTTGATGAAATTCATGTGGAGTTTGCTCCTGATCTTGTCGACATGGTGCTTGATCCGGGAACGGGCTTGGATGCCCGGATCGCAAATATGCGCAACCATGTTGCGACAGACTACGGTGTCATGCTGCCCGAGATCCGGTTGACAGACAACGCAGCTCTACCGCCGGGATATTATGTTGTGCATGTGCAAGGGGTTGAGCAGGTGCGCGATCGACTTCAGCCGGATCACATCTTGGTCCTGATGAATGAGAACGACCCTGATGAAATGCCGGGTGAGGTGGTAAATGAGCCTGTCTATGGTGCACCCGCCCGTTGGATCGACCCTGCAGAGCAAGAGCAGGCGGCAGTGGCCGGGCTGACGACCGTGCAACCTGCAGAAGTGCTGGCAACGCATCTGCTGGAGATTGTGAAGCGCAACTTTGCACGGCTGCTGACCTTCAAGGCGTTGCGTCGACGGCTGGACGAAATGACACGGCTCAGCGATCCAGAGCGTTCGGATGCAAACCGTCGGATGTTGGATGAGCTGATCCCAGACAAGGTGCCCCTTGATGTTTTGCTATCCGTCCTGCGACTGCTGCTGGAAGAACGGGTATCTATCCGAAATCTCGCGCTGATTATTGAAGCTGTTGCCGAGGGGCGTCAGCTTTTCCAGACTGTGGATGCCATCACCGAACACGTACGCCAACGGCTGGGGTTTCAGCTTGTCGCCAAAATGCGGCGGACTGATGGTACGATCCCGTTGATTCAGCTGGCACCCGAATGGGAGGATACATTTTCAACTTATGAAATCCGAACGGATCGTGGTGGCGGTGATGTTGCCCTACCCCCTGACAGTTTCAATCAACTGGCCGATGGTATTGCTGAAAAACTTGGTCAGGCTGCAAATACGGGTGCCTATGCTGCTGTCGTGACATCCACCAGAAGGCGGCGCTTTCTACGCACCGTTATGGCGGCCAAAGGAATTATGAACCCGGTCCTTTCGTTTGAAGAGATCGGAATTGACGCACGCCCTGCATTGGTTGGCTTGGTTCCGGCCTAATGGATCTGTTGGTCGAATTCCTGCCTTATTCGCAGGCCGCACTTTGGGCGGGCTTTGCGGTGTTTACGCGGGTTGGTGCAGTTATGGCTGTTTTGCCGGCGTTTGGCGATCAGCCAGTCCCGACACGCGTACGTTTGGTGCTGGCGATTATGTTCTCTTTGGTGGTCGCACCGTCAGTGGCGTCAACGATTGCGCCCGCGCCGGATGCGTCTTTTGCGGCGTTCGCTGTCTTGGGGATGGAGGCGCTTACTGGCCTGTTTTTTGGCATTTTTTTGCGATTTTTCATTCTGGTTCTACAGATCGTTGGCTCAATTGCGGCGCAAGCAACGTCGCTTTCTCAAATTTTTGGCGGAACGGCAGTTGTCGATCCGCAACCGGCGATAGGCCACATGCTTGTGGTTGCAGGTACTGCCCTCGCCGCGCTTTCAGGTCTGCATATTCAGGCCGCAAGTTACATGATCTACAGTTACACATTGGTGCCTTTCGGTGCTGGGTTGCGACCCGGGCTGGTGGCCGAAGTTGGCATCGCCGAGGTGACACGCACCTTTAGTCTCGGGTTTTCCTTGGCGGCACCCTTCTTGATTGCATCATTGATTTATAACGTTGTTCTCGGGGTCATTAACCGGGCCATGCCGCAGCTGATGGTGTCGTTTGTCGGTGCGCCTGCTCTGACAGCAGGTGGTCTTTTGCTGTTCTTTCTGACAGCCCCATTTATTTTGGCCCTTTGGTTGGCTGCGTTTTCTGCTTTCATGGACACACCCTTTGGGCCTTGGCCGTGACGGGTGAGGAAGACAGCGACAAGCAGTATGAACCCAGCCAGAAAAAGCTGGATGACGCGCGTAAGAAAGGTGAGATCGCACGCTCTGCTGATCTGACGACAGCCGCCGCATACGGTGGTTTACTAATTGTTATGCTGACGGTTGGGCCAGTTGCTTTGATTGGCCTGTCGACTGCGATGTCGGTCCTCTTGGCGCAGTCTGGTGATATTTCGGCTTTGATTTTCGCCGGGGGCGGCACGGCTCTGCACGGCGGCATTCTGCGCGAAGTTGTTTGGGGTGTGGCGCCATGGTTTATGGGGCCCGCGGCGCTGGCGATTGTAAGTGTGGCCTTACAGCGGGGGTTTTTGTTTACCGGCAGCAAAGTCGCACCCAAATTCAGCCGCGTTTCACCTGTTTCCGGGGTGAAGAACAAATTTGGGCGGCAAGGCCTGTTTGAATTTTTCAAGAGCAGCGCAAAGCTGGTAATCTATTGTGTGATCCTGGGTTTCTTTCTGGTTGGTCAGATCGAACGGATCATTGGAAGCATGCAGTTGCCACCACGATTGATGATCGTGGAACTGGGCCGCATGCTCGTCGCTTTGATGGCCATCGTTTTGTTGGTGTCACTGGTTTTGGGTGCGATTGATTTTTTCTGGCAGCGTGCAGAACACATGCGCAAAAACCGGATGAGCCGCAAGGAAATGATGGATGAATTAAAGCAATCTGAAGGTGATCCATTCATCAAGCAGCAACGGCGGCAGCGTGGCCAAGAGCTTGCAACGAACAAGATGTTGTTAGATGTGCCAACGGCCGACGTCGTGATTGTAAACCCAACCCACTATGCTGTAGCGCTCAGGTGGGACAGATCGCAGGCAATGGCACCCGTATGTGTCGCGAAAGGTGCTGATGAGGTTGCAGCACGCATCCGGGCGCGAGCGGTCGAAAATGCCGTGCCATTGCATTCCGATCCGCCAACGGCAAGGGCGCTTCATGCTGAGGTGGATCTGGGTCAGGAAATCTCACAGGACCATTATCGTGCGGTTGCTGCTGCGATCCGGTTTGCCGAGGGTATTCGCAAAAAGGCCGCGAAAAGATGAAAGAGATAAAACGGTTTGAAACGCTGACGCGCCTGACAGATGTGCGGCTGCAGGCTGACCAAGCGAGAATGGCAGAACTATTGGCTCATGAGGCCGAATTGCAGCAAACCTTACAGGACCTTGCCGCGCAGCGCCAAAAGCAATCTTGGCCGGCAATGGAGGCTGGCGATGCAGCCGCTGTTGCCAGAGCCGACTTGCACTGGCAATTGTGGATCGATCAACGGCGCAACACGATCAACACAGAGCTGGCAAGGGTGTTGGCGCAAAAGGAAGAATGCAAGGCGACTTTGCGGACCTCGTTTGGTCGGGATCAAGCCGCGCAAAGACTGTGGAAGACAGCGAAGGTCTCTGCCAAAGAAGCCTTGATCCGCAAGGCGCGCTACGAATCCTGACGTACAAGATCAAGCACCAGAACATCTGTTACCCGGTTGCCGCTCACCTCTTGGGCGGCCCGCAGCAGTTCGTTTCTGAGCGCCCGCATCTTTGTGCCGCTGGTAAAACTGCCTGAGAAGCCGCCATTGTTGGCGTGATCGAACATCACCTGCAAGAAGCGATCGCGGAGCTTGGGCTCAGCAGCAAAAACGGCTGTGCGGCTGCCGACAGTAACTTCAAGGTTAAGCGACATCACGACCAATGCGCTGACTGTTTCATCCTCGATAACCGGGATGATGAATTGATTGTTCAGCTTTGCATATTCGCGCTCGGGTGACGTGGTGGCGGGTTCCGCCGCCGTGGATGCCGCGGTCGGATCACCGGGTGCGGGACATTCACAAGTTGTCTCTGCCACGGCCTCTGGGGAAGCAGGCATCAAAAAGAGACCAGCACCCGTGCCCGCGCCGGTCCCGATCAGCAGCAATACTATGGGGATCAAGATAGCTTTCATCGATGGCTCCAGGCTTTGTTAGAATGGCAGCACAGTCTCAAGAATCTGCTGACCCAAACGTGGCTGCTGCATTTGTGTGATCTGGCCACGGCCACCATAAGAAATGCGGGCGGAGGCAATTTTGTCATAGGTAATTTCGTTTTGGCGGGTGATATCTTCGGGGCGAACATAGCCCGTGACGATCAGCTCGCGCAGCTCGAAGTTCACACGTACCTCTTGCTGGCCAACAATAGCCAAAACCCCATTGGGCAAGACGTCTGTAATGGTGACAGCCACGCGCAGGGTGAGCCTTTCATTGCGTCGGACCGTGCCATCGCCGGACGCCGAGCTTTGGGAACTCAGGTCAACAAGCGCGGCTGACGACGCACCTTCTGGCAAGTCTGCATCGACACGCTGTGGAATGCCAAATAGCTGCGGAACCCCTGCCTGCTGAGACGCCGAGCGCGAGCGGTCGCTGGAATTTGAGATTTCGGCGCGGTCGTCGATTTCGATGACCACCGTCATAATATCACCCCGCTGCATGGCGCGCCGATCCCCAAGTAAAGACCCGCGCGCGCCGGTCCAAAGGGATGCCTGCGCGGATGGACCAAGTGCGCTTGCGGCGATGGGTACGGGGACGCTTGGGTTCAGCATCGCGGCGCGTTCTGTGTTTTGTGCGGGGGGTGAAAACCCTGGCGGCACGCCAAACCCGTTTTCGGCGCAGCCCGCTGTGCACACCAGAAAGAACACTGCGATATGTCTACCTTTGAACATAGGCTACTCCATCATCCCCTATCGTGGCTGATACCGTCGCGCGCGATCCGATGTTCATCACCCGGATCGTATCACCCGGTCCCGCGCGGCCCAACGCGCGCCCATCTGTTGAAATGACCAAACCATTTTTTTCAAACAAAAGCGGGATCACCTGATTGCGCTCGACCACTGCGGGTAGACCAATGTCACCGGGTCTGATTGGGCGCCCGGCAAACAGTGCGACGCGGGCTTCCATGCCAATGATGTTGCGCGTGGCGCGTATGGCCTCTTCAGTGGGCTCGCCCAGAATTGTCACGTCATCGGCGGCAATCACGCTCTGTGCAGGGATCGTGCGGGTCGCGACGACCGTCTCAGCTGTGGCAGAGCAAGCCGTCATTAAAAGGATGAAAAGCAGCCGGATCATCGCAATTGCACCATCGCACTTAGCATTTGGTCAGCGGCAGTGATAACCTTCGAGTTCAACTCATACCCACGTTGCGCCTCGATCAGGTCGGTGACCTCGCGCACAGGATCGACAGAACTGTCCTCAAGATAGCCTTGCCGTAGCACGCCCAGGCCATCTTCCCCTGGCGTTCCTACCACGGAAGGACCGGACGCTGGAGTTTCAAGAAACAGGTTTGATCCGACTGCCTCAAGCCCCTTCGGGTTTGTAAAGCCTGCGAGGCTGAATTGCCCCAATAACTGCGGCTGTATTTCGTCAATGAAATACCCGTAGACTTCCCCTTCCGCGTTGATCGATAGCGAACGGGTGTCGCGCGGAATCGTGATATCCGGGATCACCGGGTAGCCATCAGAGGTAACGATCTGCCCGTCACCAGTTAGCTTGAGCGCACCGTCGCGGGTATAGGCAGACGCCCCGGATGGGAGTGTCACTTCAAGATAACCGTCACCCTCAATCGCGAGGTCGAGATCACCGCCCGTCGCACCCAGCGCACCTTGGCTGAGCATGACAGAAACGGCGCTTGCGCGCACACCTAGCCCCAGTTGGATGCCGGTTGGCAGGACAGTTCCGTCCGATGCGTTGATTGTGCCGGGGCGTGCCACCTGCTGATAGTGAAGGTCCGCAAATTCGGCGCGCCGCGCATTGTACCCGGTGGTGTTCATGTTGGCGAGGTTGTTGGAAATCACCTCGACCCGCATCTGTTGTGCGGTCATACCTGCTGCCGCGATCTTAAGTGCGCGCATATGTCGTCTCCTTTATGTGCGGATGGCCTGAATGACGCTGCGAATGCGTTCATCTTCTTTGTCCAGAAAGCTTTGGCCCAACTCATAAGCGCGCTGCACCTCGATCATGCGGCTAACCTCAAGGATGGGGTTGACGTTTGACCCCTCCAGAAAGCCTTGCAACATGCGGCCATCCGGCGCTGCTTCAAAGCCGGCCCGGGGGTCAAACATCACACCACTTTCGCGGACCATTTGCGTCGGGTCGATAGGCACCACCAAGCCGATTTGCCCAATCGGTTGACCGCCCGCGCTGATCGTTCCATCGGGCCCGATGCCAATGGCACCCAGACCCTGAGGCACGAACACCGGTGCGCCGCCACCGTCTAACACGGCATGCCCATCGGCTGTGACAAGATCGCCATTTTCGTTCGGGCCAAAGGCGCCCGCCCGTGTCAGGCGCTGTCCGGCGGGTGTTTCGATCAGAAAGAAACCCTCTCCTTCGATGGCCAGATCAAAGGTGCCACCGGTCTGCGCCAAAGCGCCCTGTGTCATCACCGTATTGCGGACGTTTGCGGTGGCCATCGACAGCGAAGGCGCATCCGGTCCAACGGACTTGATATGCTCAGCGAACAGGACACCCTCAGCACGGAACCCGGTGGTCGAGGCATTGGCGATATTATTCGCCAAAGACTGCATTTCACCCAGCAATCCTGACTGGCGGGTCAGAGCGGTGTAAGAGGCATTGTCCATCAATACCCCCCAGCGATGATCGGAACCAATGTGTCTTGGAAAAGCGCGACAAGTGTTTCCGACATAAAAGCCATCGAGACCCAGAATACACCGATGATGGCTGCCAGTTTTGGCACAAATGTCAGTGTCATTTCCTGAATCGATGTCAGGGCCTGAAACAATCCGACAATCAGACCCGACGCCAAAGCGACCGACAGGATAGGAATTGAGATCACGAATGCGACCCAAAGCCCTTGTCGCAACGTGTCATAAAAAAGCGCTTCGGTCATCAAACGGGCATCCGCAGGATTTCCTGATACGCTTCGACCACGCGGTCACGCACAGTCACCGCCGTTTGCACGGCAAGTTCGGTTTGTGCCAAGGCTTCGACCAGCGCATGTGGGTCTGCCCCACTTGTCATTGCCTGTATCGCAGTGTTTTCGCTGGTTTGCAGCGTCGCCATAAAGCTGTTGGCAGTAGCGCCAAAGGCGCTTGAGGCGCTGTCAGGCTCGGGTGCGGTGACGGTTTTGCTCGCAGCATAATTTTGGGCAACAAGTGCACTGATATCCATGATCTTTCCTTATCTACGCAATAGATCCATCAGGGCAGATGACATCTGCCGGACCTGGTCAAACATTTTGAGGTTGGCTTCGTAGCTGCGCTGGGCCTCTCGGGCGTCAGCGATTTCGATCAGCAGATTGACATTGGACCCGTCGTAATAACCGGTGTCATCGGCAAGCGGATGCGCGGGGTCGAAAACCTGCTTCAGTTCAGACTGGTCCAGCCGCAGGCGCCCGGCCTCAACTGCGCCCGTGGGTCGGCCAAGGTTCACTACCTCTTCAAAAGTGATCGCTTTACGCCGGTATCCGGGAGTGTCTGTGTTTGCGATATTTTCAGACACGTGGCGCAGTCGGTTTGCCTGCGCCTTCATCCCGCTGGTCGCAACGGAAATGGCATCACTGAAATCAGTCATCTTGCCCCCTTAATTTCTGCCAAGGCTGGTGCGCAGCACGGTCATTGCGTGGCGATAAATTGTAAGCGCGCGGTTATGTTCGCGGCTTACCTCAACCCCGTGCAGCATTTCGTCCTCGATAGAGACGGTGTTGCCGTTTGGTGAAGGGTCTCCAACCGGTGATTGGTGCAGGTGAGAATTGGGGATGTCACTGTTCCTGACAACATGGCCGGGCCGGGTGACGCGCATCTGCGTGCTGGCACCTTCTGAGTAGACATCCTTGAAGGCGGCAATCGCCTGTGCCTGAAAGTTGGGTGTGTCTGCGTTCGCAATATTGCGCGCGACGACCGCTTGTCTGGTCCCTGCATGACGTGCCATTGCGCCTGCTGTCTGGAATAAATCCAAGGAATTATACATCGGGGATTCTCCCTCGTTTGGTTTCAACGAAGGATTAAGGGTGATTCCTTAAAAAGAAGTGTGCGTCATTTGAATGGAACCCCCTTATGCAAGAAAACCTGATCGACCAGATGCGTTTTGCGATTGAACAGTTGACCCATATTCATAAGGCGGGGCGCGTTGTCGCGGTCTCTGCCGGTACTGTGCACTGTGCTAGCGCAAAGGGTGATACGCGTGTTGGTGATCGCGCTATCATTCACGCGCGCGCAGGTCAGCGCATTGGCGAGGTGGTTCGGCTTGATCCCGCGGGCGCACATCTGCTGGTCGATGGTGCGACCGATGGCGTGTCGATTGATGACCCCGTTGCATTTCGGCCCGCCCCGGTGTTTGCGCCAAGCGCAGACTGGATTGGTCGGGTTATTGATCCTGACGGCAATCCGCTTGATGGGTGGCCTTTGCTGCCGGGCGGGCAGGGGCGCGATATCAATGCACCGCCGCCCATTTCACATGATCGCCGCGGTTTGGGATCGCGGTTGGAAACTGGGCTTGCGGTTTTCAATACCTTGCTGCCTTTGGTGCGTGGCCAGCGGATTGGCCTTTTTGCTGGGTCAGGCGTTGGTAAATCCACGCTTCTGGCTGATCTGGCGCGGGGTGTTGAGGCCGATGTAATCGTCATTGCCCTTGTGGGTGAGCGCGGTCGCGAAGTGGGGCATTTTGTGCAGAATGTCCTGGGAGAAGACGGTATGAAGCGCGCTGTCGTTGTGGCGGCAACGTCAGACACCGGCCCGCAGGTGCGCCACCGCTGTGCTCTTTCTGCCATGGCAGTAGCCGAGGCGTTCCGTGATGCGGGGCGCCACGTTCTCTTACTCATCGATTCGGTGACGCGGTTTTGTGAAGCACACCGCGAACTCGCCGTCGCGAGCGGTGAAAGCGCCAATTTGCGCGGCTACCCTGCATCGACGGGGCCAGCTATTGCACGCCTATGCGAACGCGCGGGGCCGGGTGGCGGCACTTCCGGCGATATCACAGCCGTTTTCTCGGTCCTAGTCGCGGGGTCGGATATGGAAGAGCCCGTCGCGGATATGCTGAGGGGTGTTCTGGATGGTCACATCGTTCTGGATCGTGAAATCGCCGAACGTGGGCGGTTCCCGGCAGTCGATGTTGTGCGATCTGTATCGCGTGCACTACCTGATGCTGCCAATGACAAAGAAAACGAAATCATTGCGAAGGCTCGTGCGCTTTTGGGGGCATACGGTCGTTCCGAAATGATCGTGCAAGCAGGTCTGTATACGGCGGGGTCTGATCCTATGCTTGATGCTGCAATAGCCGCAGCACCAGCGCTGGATGCGTTTCAGTCCATCAAAGATGCGCGCGGTACTCTGGCGCATTTTGCAAAATTGCGGCAAGCGATTGCAACATCCCCAATGCGGCCAGACCCCGCATCAGGCAATCCAGCCTAACCAATTGTCAGGTTTGTAGACTGTAAGAGCGTCAATGCGGTTGAACCGGCTGTCGTGGCGGAAAAACTATTGGCCTCTGACCGGATCAGAAAAAGGCGGATCAGCTTTTCTTGTAGTTCGGGTGTGGCAATTTCCGCAAGGTCATCCGTTCCAAGACTAGATCGTGCGCGCTCTTGAAAGATTTCGCGTTGTTTGTCGATGTCTATGCCTGCGATACTGTCTGGCAGCCCCAGTGCCGTTTGGAAAACTTGGCGCAAAGGGGCGTTTCCCATTGCGGAAAACCAGCGTCCGTTGTTGGTGGTGTTGCGCGCGATAATGTCTGCAACGCCGGACTTCACGTTTGTGGCAAGGCGCAAATCATTGTTCTGTTCCCCGATTGCGCGCGCGAATTGTTGGCTTTCAAACCTGTCGACGATCTCGTCGGGAAAGCTAGCAATGAGAGTGCGCGGGATGGGGCTGTCGCCAAAACCAAAGGCACGACTGAAATCGGCATATCGATTGTCAGCAAGGCGATTGGCAAGGGCATCTTGCGCTTGTGTGCCATCTTCAAGCACTTTTTGAATAAACGCGCGGTTGTTGATGTCATCGTCCAGTCCGAAGGCACCAAGTGCGACCGACAAAAGCTGCCGGTCGTTCACCAAATCGCTGGCCGTGCGCACGTTTGCGATATTCGCGCGAAAATAGTCGGTCGCACGTTGAACCGGCTGACTGTTGGCAAAAGCAACTTGCTGGGCGTCCGCCGTCCGGGTCAGAAACCGCCACCCACTGTAGCCGGTCACGGGCAAGACCGGTTGAAAGCTCATTGTGGCGCGCTCGCCAATAGTCGTGCTTCGCGCTGCAGTAGATTTCGGAGCGATTTTAGAGTCCTATAGAAATCGCGTTGGACCACTGCTTCGGTTGCGTTGTCCAGATGGATGCGGCTGTCGTCATCGCGCAACGCCTGACTAAGCTGTTCAATGCCACGCAGAATTTGATGCTTTGCGTCATCTTCTGTGACGTCCCCTGACAGTACCAATTGCGCAATATAGCAGACGCGCCGTACTGGCGTGTTCACCTCGTCCGGTCGGATTGCGTCGCGAAGGCGTAGAATATTTGCGTTGGGGGTCAGGATTGAAAGGCGGCTGCGGCGATCACCATTTTCGATCACAGCACCATTCACCAACACCCGTTCTCTCGGGTTCAGTTTGAGCACAAGGCCTGACATTACGTGACCTCCTGACCATTTAGGCCCTTGAGCACTGCGATATTGATATCAATCAGGGCGCTCGTGTCAGCCTTGCCGCGTATAACAAGCTGGCTATGCTGGTCGGTAAATTCAGCGAGGTAAAAGATCTGCGCTCGCAACTGTTTGGGTAGCGCATTGCCCTTGTCCGCAACGTCAACAGCCATGGTTGTCCACATCTGCCTATTGTCATGGATGGCGGCAATGAGTTTTGGGAAGTCAGGTTTTGGCATCCTGCTCAACCGCTGAAGACGCGATGTGATCTGACTGATGAGCTGTGCTTCGACCGACCGGGTCGTGCGTACCGCAACCTGGTTGGGGGCATAGGCTTGTCTGGCTTGTTGAATGACGTTCACGCGTGGTCCTTTCCGGCGCAATGTGAAACGAGGCCCGATTTCATCGTAGCCGTGGAAAGGGTGGCGCCAAGGATTTGGCGCCACCGTCGATGTTTACCGGAATAGTGACAGGATTGTCTGTGGTGCCTGGTTCGCGATCGACAAAGACTGAACACCCAACTGTTGCTGCACCTGAAGCGCCTGCAAACGTGCGGACGTTTCTTCCATGTCGGCATCGACCAATGCACCGATTCCAGACCGGAGCGAATCTGTCAGTTGCGAGATGAAGTCAGACTGTGTTTCGATCCGCCCTTGGCTTGAACCAAATGCGGCTGCAGCATCGATTGTTGTGTCAATCATAGTTTCGATGTTTGCTATGGCTGCATCGACACCATCTTGTGTTGTCACATCCAACGTACCGAGTGCGACGAGACCACCTGTTGCTTCGCCGCCGGACGACCCTTCAACCGTCAGCGCCAGGTCAGCCCCGTCGTTGTCGAGTTGCAAGACCCATTCATTCGTCGTGCTATCTTGAACAACCCGCGTCGTGATGTTTTCAATGCCGGCGCCGTCAATCACTGATTTCAGACCGCGTGCAACATCTTCTGTCGTCTCGCCCTTACCGGCAACATAGTCATAGGCAACGCCGCCGATCGATACGCGGTAACCGTCACCCTCTGCCACATTGGCTGTCGCACCGAAGGTCACGGTGGAAGCGCGCGCAGAAATTGTCTCACCGGTGAAACCTGCGCCCCCGGCACCTGCTACGCCCCCATTCACCGCAGCGGTTGCTGTGCCATCCGTGGTGCTGAAATTGACTTCAACATCCTCGAATTGTGATGATGACGTGATCGTAATCGTTCCCGTGGCGTCTGTGGCGGAAATCCCTTCAATGCCCGCCGCATTCAGCGCGGCTGTCAGGCCAGCAGCGACTGATGTGGCTGTGTTGCCTGTCGCGGCCGAAGTGAATGTGACAGTCTCGCCAGCGACCTGCAAATTAAAGGTGTTTGAGGCCGCAGCTGTGGGAGAAGCAAGAGCCAGCGTGAAGGTGTTTCCGGAGTTTGAAAACTCACCGCCGCCAGCGCCAGCTGCGTTTGCCGCGCCGTCAGCCGCTGTTACATTGGGCGTCAAGTCGCCGCCGCCTGTGCCGTAGACACCCTTATCAGTGCTCAGGTCCTGCCGTGCGACCGTAATATTGCTGGATGTCACCTCGCCCGTACTGTCGCGATCCAGCGATGACAGAACGTTGACGTCATCCGTGCCCTTCAACAAGTTGAGGCCGTTGAACTGCGCGGCACCAACAACCGATGTGATCTGGTCACTCAGCGCATCGATGTCTGCCTGCAGCTTTGTGCGGTCGACATTTTCGCCCTGTGCCGCGACGATCTTTTCTTTCATGTCGGTCAAAAGATCGGTGACAGTTTCGGCGCCATTGCGCGCAACCGCGACCGACGATTCGCCCAGCGACAGGCTTTCAGAGATGGCTTTGAAGCCCTTTACATCCGACTCCATAACCTTGGAAATTGCCCAAACTGCCGAATTATCTTTGGCAGAGGCGACTTCTTTACCGGTCGAGATCATCGACTGGGTTTTGGACAGGTCATTGTTGATGGATTTTAGTGTTTGCAGCGCAACCATGGCGCTGTTGTTGGTTAGAATACTGGACATAGAACATGGCCCTTTGTGTATGGCGCTTTGCACCGGGTTGGTTGGAAAACCCGCAGATTTTCTGCGGTCTGAAACGTCATTCTGACAAAGACTACCGATCATAATGAATCGGCGCGCCGTTTTGGCGATGCTCAGAGATAACCAACTCAGGCTGAACAACCTGTTAAGTGTGCCGTTCGTAATGCAGCAAATTTTATCGAACTTACGCCTTTTTTTCCAAATGATGCGTGTGCTTTTGAATTAGCTCTACCCGGCCGGAATGATCGTAAACACTCAGATTATTCTGCACATTATAAAGCGCTTGCAGGCGGTCGCCTGCTGCTGCGACACCCTTGATTGCAGCGCTGAGCAGCGTTTGGTTTTGATCCATTTTTTGGCGGATAGGTCGCAATTCTGCCTGGCCTGGTGGCGACTTTTGCAATTGTTCCAATAGGTCTTGTTTTTGCTGTAGAAGACCGCCCAGTCGTGCAAAATCTGCCGATATAAGCGCCTGCCTTTCAAGGTCGAGCGCGCGATGAAGCTGGGTGATCACAGAATCAGGCAAGGCTGCGCACCTTCATGGCTTCAAAGAGGGCTTCAGCGAGCCCTATTCCGCCAGCTTTCACCATCTCTTCGGCCTGTGCGTCACGTAGGAATGACGAAAAATGTTCTTCACCTTCGCCGCCACCAAAGGCGTCTCTGGGTGCGCCAACGCCTGCAGATTTCAGCATTTCTGCAAGGAATGTTGCCTCCATTTTTTGTGCGGCGTCACGTAGTTTTGCATCCGTTTGCACGTAGTCTGGCAAAGGGGCGACTGGCCGTGGCGCGGGCAGGTCAGGGATCATGGTCATCGGGTTCTCCGTTTTGTGTTCCCCAAGTTTGAAGGACAGTCCTAAACATTCAGTAAGTTTTTTGCGTCACACATTGGATTGAAACAGATGGCACCGGAGAACCGATGATTCCTTTGATACAGTCAGAACCGGGAACGGCCGCCGGGCAACCTGCCGCACGGGCGGATGTTCCCCGCGACCGTGCGGCAGGAATTGCATTTGGTGACTTGATGGAAGGCCCTGAGATCCCTTTGGAAACCGTGGTAGCCGACACAGACGTGGCGGTAGATGTGGACTTGGTAGAGAAAGATGCCGCGACATCGGATTCATTGCCCATGCCTATAGCGCCCGAGGGCCCTGTAGACGCGGTAAAGGTGACAGGATCGTTGGTCTTTGATGGGCCAAAAGGCGCAAGCACGGATGTTGATGGTGCGATGACGCTGCCTGATGAAACTGACGCAGGTCGCCGGACCCGGCAGGTGATTGTACTTGAAGGTGGATCGCGTGACCAAGACGCGAGAATGACCGGACAGGCCGATGTGCCTAGAGATGACAGTAAAACGCAGCGCAGTTCGGTTGCGCAATCCCTTGTCGAAGGCCGTCTGCCGCAGTCAGCCATACCAGAGGCCCAACAAAAACGGACTGCTCTGACGGGCAGGAACCAACCGGTCGCTGATGCTGCCGCGCCGCTCTCTGCGGCCCTGCCCGACGCCGATCATACGCGAATGCCCATCTTTGAACAGAAAACTGGTCCCAAGATGCAAGCCGGGGTGATCCCGGATGAGAATCCCCGCCCCAGCAAAGATGAGGCACCGCGCCTTGCTACGGCCAAGTCAGCGCCGCCAATCCCGGCGGTTGTTCAGCCACCGGCGGTTGCGCTGGCGCAGGTTGCCACCCAGCTGCAGGACAAGACCGTCGAACCGCCCCTGAAAGTGGCTGAGGGAGAGGTGACAATCGCGTCAGCGCCGGTGGAGCGCCATGGACCCACTGCTGTCAGTCAGGTCGCAGTAACGTCCGCCGGGTCGCCAGAAACCGCGCGACATGTTGCAACGCAAATTGCGGTGGCGATTACCAATAACGCCGGTAAATCGACAGAGATTGCCCTGAATCCGGAAGAATTGGGGCGGGTGCGGCTCAGCCTTTCGGCCAACGACGGCGCCATCACGTTGAACGTCGTCGCGGAACGACCGGAAACACAAGATCTGTTGCGCAGGCATATGGATCTATTGGCGCAGGAATTCCGCCAGCTTGGATACACGTCAATTTCGTTCTCATTCGGAGAGCAAAATGGCGCGGCGTATTCAGACAGTCAGCAACCAGATGAAGTTGCTGACATAGACCTGCCAGAGGTCGAAGACGCGGTAAGAATATCGCCGGAACCAACGCATTCTGGCCTTGATCTGCGCATTTAAGGAGCAAATATGGAAATCACTCAGCCTGCCCAGGGCTCTGCGGCACTAGCATCACCAGCGATCTCATCTGCCGCAGCACAGACCAGCACGGATTTTGAGGTCTTTTTGAAAATGCTGACAGCGCAAATGCAGTATCAGGATCCGCTTAATCCCATTGACTCAACTGACTATGCGACACAACTCGCGACGTTTTCGGGGGTTGAGCAAGCTGTACTGACCAACGATCTGCTCAAATCGCTCACCACGCAAATGAGCATGGGTGGTTTGGTTGATATGGCCGCTCTTGTCGGCAAAGATGTCCGATCAACCGCGCCGGCCTATTTTGACGGTCAACCGCTGACGTTGCTGCCTGGTCAACGTGTCGCAGCGGATACTGCGGAGCTTGTTGTGCGCAACGCGGCGGGCGATGAGGTGCAGCGCAGCGTCGTTTCACCGGCTGCCGAAACGTTGGAATGGGCAGGGGTGGGGCCAAGCGGGGCGCCGTTTCCTACCGGTGTTTATCAATTCGAAATTGTCTCAAAATCCAACGGCGAGATCATTGCGCAAACGCCTGTTGAGACCTACAGCACAGTGACGGAAGTACGCTTGAATGATGGCGCTACAACCTTGCTTTTGTCTGGTGGGGCTAGCGTTGCGAGCGATCAGGTCACAGCTTTGCGTGCAGGCAACCTTTAGAAAAAAGTACTGATCCAGACGCCGGCGCCGACCAGAACACCCCCAAGCGCCATCCATGACAGACGCGCGATGCGCCTTTGCGGTTTCGGCTGTGGCGGCGGATTGTTCAGCCGGATCAACGCGTCTTCTGCCAATCGCGGCAGTTGCGGGCCAAAACGTGCAAGAATGCGGGCGGTTGTGGCCAAATCGCGCAACAAGGCCTTCGGACCAATGCTTTGTTTGATATAGTCTTCAACAACAGGTTTTGCGACTTGCCAGATATTCATACGCGGATCGAGCGAGCGGGCGACGCCTTCGACGACGACCATGGTGCGTTGCAACAAAATAAGCTCTGTCCGGGTCTCCATCCCGAAACGCTCGGTCACTTCAAACAGGTAGCTGAGCAAACGTGCCATCGAAATGCGGCTGGCCTCCATCCCGAAAATGGGCTCACCCACGGCCCGCAGGGCGCGGGCAAATTCGTCAACATCTTGATCAGCAGGCACATACCCGGCTTCAAAATGAACCTCGGCGACGCGCTGATAATCCTTGCGGATGAAACCGAACAGGATCTCGGCATAGACCCGGCGGGTGTATTCATCGATGCGCCCCATGATCCCGAAATCATAGGCAATGATCGCGCCGTCTGATGCCACCTTAAGATTGCCCTGATGCATATCACCGTGAAAATAGCCGTCGCGCAGCGCATGATTCAGGAAAAGCTGCAAAACACGTGTCGCCAGTTCTGCACGATCATGGCCTGCGGCATCAAGCGCGTTGTTTACGCCAATATTCGTGCCTTCGGCCCAGTCCATGGTCATGACGCGGCGCCCTGACAACTGCCACCGCACGCGGGGCACCTGAAATCCGGTGTCATTTTCGGTGTTGGCCGCAAATTCAGCGGCGGCAGAGCTTTCAAGCCGCAGATCCAGCTCGCCCATCACGACGCCTTCGAAATGGCTGATCACATCCATCGGGCGCAAGCGGCGCGAGGCAGGTGAAAGCACTTCGATCGCGCGCGCCGCGAAGTAGAACGCATCAATATCGGTGCGAAACGCCCGTTCAATTCCGGGGCGCAGGATTTTGACGGCCACGGCCTCACCGTTTTCTGCCAGATGTGCCTTATGCACCTGTGCCAGCGACGCGGCTGCAACCGGTTCTGAGAAGGTCGAAAAAAGCGTGTCAAAAGAGCTGCCAAGCTCTGATTGGATCGCTTTTTTTGCCTCGGCCATCGAGAACGGCGGAAGCTTGTCTTGCAGCACCCGAAGTTGCACGGCCAATTCATCACCAACCACATCGGGGCGGGTCGACAGAACTTGGCCAAATTTGATGTAGGCTGGTCCCAATGCTGTGAGCGCGCGTACAGCGGGCGGCATCGTGACATCGCCTTTGTAACCCAGCCACTGAAACGGCCAGACGAGTGTGCGGAATATAATGCGCAGCAGTGGTCCCGCATCGAATGCGTCCAATACGACCTTCATCGCTCCGGTGCGTTCAAGCGTGGCACCTGTGCGGATCAGCCGGATAATGTTGTGAGGACCCCGCATCTTAGAGCTTCCACCCCGAATGCAGCGCGGCAACACCCATGGTCAGGTTCCGGTACTTTGCATTCCCAAAGCCCGCGTTGCGGACCATGCCGAGAAAGGTGTCCTGATCAGGAAAATTGCGAATTGATTCCACAAGATACTGATAGCTGTCACGGTCCCCTGCGATCATCTGTCCCATGCGCGGGATCACGTTGAAGGAATAGGCGTCATAGGCGGCTTGCATCATCGGGTTGGGCAGTTGGCTGAATTCCAGCACCATTAACCGGCCGCCCGGTTTCAGCACGCGGTAGGCTTCGGCCAGTGCATCCTGCGGGCGGGTGACGTTGCGAATACCAAAGCTGATTGTGTAGACGTCAAAAGTGTTCGCATCAAACGGCAAGGCCATCGCATCACCCACGACCCAATCAAGGCTTTCAGACATCTGTGCTGCCTCGGCACGCTTGCGACCCTCGACCAGCATTGATTCGGTCAGGTCAAGCACGGTGGCATGACCACGGCCGGCACGTTTGAGAAACCGGAAGGAAATATCGCCTGTGCCGCCTGCTACGTCCAGCAACCGTTGCCCGGGGCGCGGGGCCAGCCAATCCATCATGGCGTCTTTCCAGATCCGGTGCACGCCGCCTGACATCACATCGTTCATAATGTCGTACTTGCTGGCAACAGAGGAAAATACGCCTTGCACGCGGCCAGCTTTTTCATCTTCGCGGACGGTTTCAAACCCGAAGTGGGTGGTGGAATCTGAGGTGTCGGTCATGTCATGCTTTCGCCTGAATACTGTCCCAAAGGGGGTTATACCCAAGCGACAGGATAGACAAACTGTCAATGTGCCACGGGAGGTTCCGATGAACGCAGAAGCGTTTGAAGTTTTCAGTCTGTCAGATATTTATCGCAACATTGCATGGGCAGTGGCGCCAACACTTTTGGCGTTTGTTGTGCTTGTCGTGCTTTATGTCCGCAGGCGCTTGCGCGGGCAGGTCAACCCGTCAGATCGTGTGCAGTCTACCCGGCTGGGCACAGTTGCAGGCAGTCTTCCGGCGGAACTGAGTTTGTTGGCTGGCGTCGGGGCAGGCGGCCAAGCTCATGAGACATTGGGCGAAATGTTCCTGCGCCCGACGTGGGGCTTGCGGCTTATCACCATCGGATTGCCGGCATTCGTGGCGTATTTGATGATGGAAATGCAAGCCGTTCATCAGTTGCAAAGACTGCCGATAGATATCGCGCTCAACGGGGCGATGGCATTGGTGATGCTGCATGTGCTGATTTATACCAATACCTACGAGCTTCGGTATGACCGCGACCGATTTGCCCATCGCAACTGGTTCTATCAAAGACGCGCGTTTGATTGGTCCGAGATCGCGTCAATCCGTCACGACAATGCCTATTTCTATATAATCCGTACACACAAACGCCGTAAGACCTATATGCCTAAGCATCTTGTAGGGATTGAGGGCTTTCTTGAAACGGTGCAAACCCACGTGGCCCAAAACGAAAGTCGCTAATGCCTGAATTACCCGAAGTTGAAACTGTCAAAGCCGGCATTGCGCCCGTGATGGAAGGGCATGTGATCGCCCGGGCTGATGTAAATCGCCCGGACCTGCGTTGGCCCTTTCCCGATCGGATGTCCGAGCGGTTAACGGGCAAGCGTGTGTTGGGCCTGCGGCGGCGCTCCAAGTATATTCTTGTCGATCTTGAGAGCGCGGAAACCCTGCTGATCCATCTTGGCATGTCGGGCCGCATGTTGATATCGGGGCATGTCGTCGGTGACTTTCATCACCCGCATCCGGCACCGGCCAAACACGATCATGTGGTCTTTCATATGGATGATGGCGCGCGCATCACTTTCAACGATGCGCGCCGGTTCGGGGCGATGGACCTGATGGAAACAGCGGCGCAGGACAATCACTGGCTGATCCGCGATCTAGGGCCAGAGCCTTTGGGCAATGCCTTTAACGAAAGCTATCTGATTGAACGGCTTAAAGGTCGGAACACGCCGATCAAATCGGCTTTGCTTGATCAGCGGATTGTCTCGGGTCTTGGCAATATTTACGTTTGTGAAGTCCTGTTCCGTGCGGGCATTCATCCGGCCCGCAAGGCCGGACGCATTAGCGCTGCACGGGTTGCCACCCTTGTCCCGCTTATTCGCGATGTTCTGTCCGAAGCGATCGCTGCTGGCGGCTCTTCCTTGCGTGACTACCGCCAGTCTGATGGCGAGCTGGGGTATTTCCAGCATGTTTTTCAGGTCTATGATCGTGAAGGCGCGCCCTGCGTAACCCATGGTTGTGACAGAGCAATCACCCGAATCGTGCAATCTGGACGCTCATCTTTCTTTTGTCCGCAATGCCAAAGATAGCTTGATCCGCGCGCCTGCTTTGCTAAGCCTTGAAGCCTGACCTACGCAAAAAGGATGGTAGCATGGCCTTTGATAAGATCATCGTGGATATCAGCGACTATGTCGCAACCATCACGCTTAATCGACCGGATGCGATGAATGCGCTTAACAGTGAACTGCTGGGCGAACTTTGCACTGCATTGGAAGAGGCAGACGCCAGCGAAAAGGTGCGCTGCATTATCATCACCGGGTCCGAAAAGGCTTTTGCGGCCGGGGCAGATATTTCCGAAATGGCCAACAAGTCTTTCGTTGACATGTATACGCAGCGTTTCTTCGAGAACGAAACGGACCGTTTCAACCGTACCCGCAAACCCATTATCGCAGCCGTTGCCGGCTATGCGCTGGGCGGCGGATGCGAGCTTGCGATGATGTGCGATTTCATCATTGCGGCCGAGAACGCCAAATTTGGACAACCTGAAATCAATCTTGGCGTCATCGCCGGAATCGGCGGCACGCAGCGCCTGACGCGCTTTGTCGGTAAATCGAAATCCATGGATATGCACCTGACAGGGCGCTTCATGGATGCCGCCGAGGCAGAAAGCTGCGGTCTGGTCAGTCGGGTGGTCCCTGTCAAAAAGCTGATGGGTGAAGCCAAGGCTGCTGCAGAGAAGATCACAGAAAAATCGCAGATCGCGACAATGGCCGCGAAAGACGCTGTGAATCGTGCTTATGAAACGACGCTTGCCGAAGGGCTAAATTACGAACGCCGCGTGTTCCATTCGCTTTTTGCAACCGAAGATCAAAGCGAAGGCATGGCCGCTTTCACTGAAAAGCGCGAGCCGCAATTCCGGGACCGCTAGGCGCGGATTGACGGAAAACTGGTCAGAAAGCCTTAATTGATTGGCTGTGTTTGATCTATGTCATGCGCAAGCCCGCCTAAAACGTACTAGTTTGCCCTTGGGTGGCGGTACGAATCAAAAGTAGCGGCCAAAATTATGCGAATTATTTCTTTCCTCAGCACCGTCTGTTTGACGGGTGCTTTTGTTCTTCCACTCGGCACTTTGAATGCTGAAACTTCTTTTGATGCTGCGACAGGTAGCCAAGAGATTATCCAAGACACCGGTGTTTCAAACCGCTTAGCCGTGGGTGAAGTACTGCGGTCATTGACGCAGGAAATTCCTGCCGCGGCCTGTCATCTGCAAAACGGCGTGAATGTGGATGATGCCACCGAATTGCTTACCGTTGGACTTGATGAATCTGATGAATTGCTGAACGCGCTGTTGCAGGGCGATATATTCTGGGGACTTGAGTTTCCCGAAACACGCCGCAAGACAATTGCTGAAATAGAAGAATTGCGCGCGGATTGGACCCCTATTCAAGACGCTGGCCGTCGTTTGTTGGCGGAGCCTTCCAATCAGCAAGACGCTGTTTTTGTGGCCCAAGCGGCTGATGCGTTGTTCGACAAATCCTATAAATTACTGACAACTCTTGATGCGCAATATTCAAGCTCTGCTGAGATTCAGTCGCGGGATGTGATGTTCATCCAGATTTCTGGCCGTATGACGTCACTCAATCAACAGATGGCGCTGGTTGCGTGTCAGCTTTGGTCTGGCGAAATGGATGCAGAGCGGGCCGAGGTATTGAAACGGGCGATGCAAGACTATCAAGGCAGCTTGGGTGCATTGACCGATGGGTTGCCGGCAATGGGTATCTTGCCACCGCAAACGCCTGGCATTGCAGACAAGCTGGCCGAGATCGGAGGCGTTTGGGACCAGAACCGCCCGTTGTTGGCATTGGTTGCCGCAGGTGAAGAGATATCAGATCAACAACGCTTCGATCTTTACTATCAGTTGATTGATGAAAGGGTCCTGCTGCTTGATCTGCTCTATCTCTATCAGGACCACTCAAAGGTGACACACTAGGGGGTGTAACCCTTGCCTTGGCATGGTTTAGGGGTTGAACCAAACGAGAGTCTCGCTTAAAGGCCCTGTCAGACATGCGCGTGAGGCCCGCTTTGGCCAGATCATCCGGTTCGAAAACCCGGGGCTTGGGCTTAGTGCGCTGACCATATTCAATTTGGCCCATACCAGGCCCAGACGTAGGAAACGAACACATGGCAAACTCACCACAGGCTAAAAAACGCGCCCGTCAGAATGCAGCACGTTTTGCAGTAAATAAAATGCGCCGCTCGCGCATTCGCACATACTTGCGTGCCGTAGAAGAGGCGATTGCCTCTGGCGATCAGAAAGCAGCAGCAGAAGCACTGAAGGTTGCACAGCCCGAATTGATGCGCGGCGTCACCAAAGGTGTTATGCACAAGAACACAGCCGCACGCAAAATGTCGCGCCTGTCTTCGCGCGTTAAAGCCATCGGTTGATTCTGCGAAGTTTAGCAGAAAATGAAAAATTCAAGCGCGTCCAAACCGGGCGCGCTTTTTTTGTGCCTGTGTGATGTGGCTGCGCAGAAATCCAGCCAATTCAAGGCGCCCGTAGATTCTTTTCCACCAATCTCTGAGTCAAGTACGATGTTGTGTTGAAGCGGCCCCAAACCCCTTGCTAACTTAGCCCTGCGATTCACATCGTTCCGGGGGGACATGAGGGGGTTTGCATTTGAACGGATCAGAAAACGGGCCCATCGTGGTGCGTCTTCAGTGACCGGTTGATACGCGAACTTCGTGCAATGATGGCGTGGGAAAAGTAGCAAAAGCTACAGAAATCCATACCAAGTTGTGTCTGCGCCAAGCCCAAGGTCTGCTCCTTGGAATTGGATGTTGTTTGTGGCCCTTTTGCTGCCGATTGGCGCTGACTTGCATCCATGTGATGTGCGTTACGCGTTGCTGGTTTTGGTTTTGGCAAAAAGACAAACCGTTCAGGTTGGGCAACCTGAGCGATCGGTTTTTTTGTGTCTCGGTCTGTGTGTCGTGGCGTGGTGAAATCGCGCCAAAGAAGTGTAAGGGCTGTGGGACTAAGGGACAAAATGACCAAAGATATCTGGGCAAACGTGTTGAACGCACTCAAGGGTGCATTGGGTGCAAACAGCTATTCCAGCTGGATTGAACCACTAGAGTTCACCAAACTGTCCGATGGTGTGGCGATCTTTGATGTGCCGACCAATTTTATCGGCAACTACGTATCGCAGAACTTTGGTGATCAGATCATCTATCACATGAACAAAGCGGGCGAAGATGTGCAGCGCCTGCAATTCCGTGTCCCCAGCCAGGCGCGCCCTGCCGCAAAGCCCAAGGTCAGCAAAAAGGCAGCCGTACCCGAGGCCGGATCTGGTGCCCCTCTCGATTCGCGGTTCACCTTTGATACCTTTGTTGTTGGCAAGCCAAACGAACTGGCCCATGCCGCCGCGCGCCGCGTGGCCGAAGGTGGCCCTGTCACTTTCAATCCGCTCTTTCTTTATGGTGGTGTTGGCCTGGGTAAGACCCACTTGATGCACGCCATTGCGCATGAGTTGAAAGAACGCTCGCCCGAGTTGAATGTGCTTTACCTGTCCGCCGAGCAATTCATGTACCGTTTCATCACAGCGCTGCGTGAGCGCAAGATGATGGATTTTAAACAGCTCTTCCGTTCGGTTGATGTGTTGATGGTTGATGATGTGCAGTTCATCGGCGGCAAGGACAGCACCCAAGAGGAATTCTTCCATACGTTCAATGCCCTTGTGGATGGTCAGAAGCAGATCATCATTTCAGCGGACCGTGCGCCTGGCGAAATCAAGGATCTGGAAGAGCGCATCAAATCGCGTCTGCAATGTGGTCTGGTCGTTGACCTTCACCCAACCGATTATGAACTGCGTTTGGGCATTTTGCAGTCCAAGGTCGATGTCTATGCCGCCCAGTATCCTGAGTTGGTGATCGCCGATGGCGTGCTCGAATTCCTTGCACATCGTATTTCAACCAACGTGCGTGTGCTTGAAGGTGCGTTGACCCGGCTATTCGCTTTCGCATCCCTCGTGGGCCGTGAAATCACGCTGGAACTGACGCAGGACTGTTTGTCTGACGTACTCAAAGCCTCGGATCGTAAGGTCACGGTCGAAGAGATCCAGCGCAAGGTGTCCGAACACTACAATATTCGCCTGTCTGACATGATTGGCCCCAAGCGCGTGCGCAACTATGCGCGGCCGCGCCAGATCGCGATGTACCTTGCCAAGCAGATGACCAGCCGGTCACTGCCAGAGATCGGACGCCGTTTTGGAGGCCGCGACCACACGACCGTCATGCACGGTGTGAAGCGGATTGAAGAGCTCAAAGCGCTCGACAGTCAGATCGCCGATGATCTGGAACTCTTGCGCCGCGCTTTGCAGGAATAACCCTGCAAAATCAGCCCGGCGCTTGACGCGGACAAACCCATCGTAAACAGTCCAACAAAACGCTTGAGAGTAGCGCGAAATAGGATACATTTCGCGTCCCGGCAGCGCCCGGTATCAAGATATGCGGAGATTGGGACATGAAATTCAGCATTGAACGCGCGGTACTTTTGAAAGCGGTCGCCCAGGCCCAATCCGTGGTCGAGCGGCGCAACACAATCCCGATTTTGGCAAACGTCCTGATCGAAGCCGAAGGTGACAGCGTGCAGTTTCGCGCGACCGATTTGGATATCGAGGTTGTGGACCGCGCTGCGGCAAAAGTTGAAAGGGCAGGGGCAACAACAGTGGCCGCCGTCACCTTGAACGAGATTGTGCGCAAGTTGCCGGATGGTGCCTTGGTCACGCTCACCGAAGATGGCGCGTCCGGCCGGTTGAGCATTGAAGCTGGGCGTTCGAATTTTTCGCTCGCGACATTGCCGAAAGAAGATTTTCCCGTGATGGCGTCGTCTGAATATGCGGCGAATTTCTCGGCGCCGGCGCCTGTGTTGCGACGCCTGTTTGATAAATCAAAATTCGCAATTTCGACAGAAGAGACACGGTACTATCTGAACGGTGTCTATATGCACGTCGCCGATAGCGATGGAGGCAAGGTGTTGCGCTGCGTGGCGACTGACGGGCACCGCTTGGCGCGGATTGATGCGGATTTGCCAAGTGGTGCGGCTGATATGGCTGGCGTGATCGTGCCGCGCAAAACCGTGGGCGAACTGCGCAAACTGCTGGATGACGATGATATGCAGATTGCTGTGTCTGTCTCGGAAACCAAAATCCGCTTTGCAACGCCGGACATCACACTGACATCCAAGGTCATCGACGGCACGTTCCCCGATTATACACGGGTCATTCCGCAAGGGAACACCCGTAAGCTTGAAGTCGATGCCAGTGATTTTGCCAAAGCCGTAGATCGTGTGGCGACAGTGTCGTCCGAGCGGTCCCGTGCCGTGAAGCTGGTCCTGGATGAAGATCGGCTGGTCCTGTCAGTCAACGCGCCCGATAGCGGTGCTGCAGAGGAAGAACTGGCTGTCGCCTACAGCGACGAGCGATTGGAAATTGGCTTCAATGCCAAATACCTGCTTGAAATCGCAAGCCAGGTTGATCGGGAAAACGCTGTATTCATGTTTAACTCATCCGGTGATCCGACCCTGATGCGCGAAGGTAATGACACCTCTGCGGTCTATGTCGTGATGCCGATGCGCGTTTGACGGGGCCAAGGGTTCTTAGAATTCTTGGTGGCAGGTTTCATGAGAATCCTGTGCGGTGCTCATGACCAGACTTGCGCTTAAAGACCTGATGCTGTCTCATTTCCGCTCACACAAGCGTGTGGCGATGACGCTTGATGCGCAGCCAGTGGCTATTTTCGGGCCCAATGGTGCAGGTAAGACCAACATCCTTGAGGCGGTATCGCTGCTATCCCCTGGTCGGGGACTGCGCCGCGCTGGCGCTGACGATCTGACCCGCAGGCCCGAGGCGCTGGGCTGGAAAATTACGGCAGTTCTGCAATCGCTGCATCAAACCCACGAAATCAAAACCTGGGCCGAGGCGGGCAGCCCGCGCCAGCTGCGCATTGATGGCAAAGCGGCACCACAGACCGCGCTGGGGCGTATTGCCCGTATTCTTTGGTTGGTGCCGTCTATGGACCGGCTCTGGATCGAGGGTGCCGAGGGGCGCAGGCGGTTTCTGGACCGCGCGACGCTGAGTTTTGAGCCAACCCATGCTGAGGCTGTTCTGACCTATGAAAAGGCCATGCGCGAACGCAATCGTTTGTTGAAAGACATGGTCCGTGATCCGCATTGGTATACTGCAATCGAAGCACAGATGGCCGAAGCGGGGGCTGCAATCCAGCGAAACCGCCATCGCGCGATCGCAGAACTGACCGCAGCGCAAGAGGCAGCAACAACAGCTTTCCCTACGGCGACGCTCGCTCTGACGTCCGCTGAGCCGGTCCCGGATGACCTGCAAACAGCCCTTGCTGATAACCGCAGCCGCGACATGGCGGCAGGTCGCACCCTGATCGGCCCGCATCGCGCGGATCTTGATGCCGTTTTCGCTGACAAGGGCGTTCCGGCCAAAGACTGCTCAACGGGCGAACAAAAGGCGCTGCTGATTAGCCTGATCCTTGCCAATGGGCGCGCACTTGCCCGCGATTTTGGCGCGCCGCCCATTTTGTTATTGGATGAGGTCGCAGCCCACCTTGACGCGACCCGCCGTGCGGCACTTTATGATGAAATATGCAGCCTTGGTGCGCAGGCCTTTATGACAGGCACCGGTGCCGAGCTTTTCGAAGAATTGGGCGGCAGGGCGCAATACGTCGAAGTCACGGAAACAGATGGGCAATCCATCGTCATGCAGAAAGATGGACCATGACACCACAACGCGTGACATTGATCACCCTGGGCGTCGCCGACCTGGACAGGTCCAAAGCCTTTTACGGTGCGCTGGGTTGGACCCCGACAAATGACGCAGGCGAAGTTGTCTTTTATCAGATCAACGGCATGGTGCTGGGGCTCTTTGGCTTGGGCCCCCTTGCCAAGGATCAAGGGCGGCCAGATGCAACACTGGGCACGGGGGCCGTGACGCTTGCGCAGAACTTTACCACCGATGCTGACGTTGATGCCGCGTATGCCAAAGCGCTCGCTGCAGGGGCGACACCCCTCAAAGCGCCGGAGAAGGTGTTTTGGGGTGGATACTCGGGCTACTATGCAGATCCCGACGGGCACGTTTGGGAAGTCGCGCAGAACCCGTTTTGGCAATTGAGTGATGACGGCAGTCTGACCTTGGCGAAACCATGACAATCACAGTTTACGAGCTTTTGCTGTATGCGGGGGCGCTGATCATCCTTTTCATGACACCCGGTCCGGTTTGGGTCGCCTTGCTGGCAAGATCGCTGTCAGGCGGGTTCCAAGCAGCTTGGCCGCTTGCGATTGGCGTCGCCATTGGTGATGTTCTCTGGCCGTTGGTCGCGGTTCTTGGCGTGGCCTGGCTTGTGTCCGAATTTGCGGGCTTCATGGACTTTCTAAAGTATGTCGCAGTTCTGGTCTTTATGCTGATGGGGGCCGCACTGATCCGCAATGCAGACCATGCGCTTGATGCCAACAGCCGCCTCACCCGCCCCGGTAAATGGGCGGGTTTTGTGGCCGGAGTGGCCGTCATTATCGGCAACCCCAAAGCGGTGTTGTTCTATATGGGCGTCCTGCCGGGGTTCTTTGATCTGAGCGGGGTCACAGTGCTCGATATGATCGCAATCTGTACGCTCAGTTTTCTGGTGCCATTGGTCGGAAACCTCGTTCTTGCGGCTTCAGTGGACCGGATACGGGGGCTGTTAAAGTCGTCGGGTGCGGTGCGCCGGATGAACGTCATTGCGGGTTGTCTTTTGATCGGCGTGGGTATTGTCATTGGCCTGACGTAGCCGGGGCTGTAAGACCTGCCAAAAACCACAAAATATGGTGTCAATTGCGTGACAAGCCAGCCCGAAAAGCATATATTTTGGGCATAAGAATACAGGAATTCCCTTATGGTCGACGAACCACAAAACAAAGAAGAATACGGCGCCGATTCTATCAAGGTTCTCAAAGGCTTGGAGGCTGTTCGCAAGCGTCCTGGCATGTATATCGGCGATACCGATGATGGTTCTGGCCTGCATCACATGGTCTACGAGGTCGTGGACAACGGCATTGATGAGGCTTTGGCCGGTCACGCCGACCATGTTTATGTGAAAATCAACGCCGATGGGTCAGTCACCGTAGGCGATAACGGGCGCGGTATTCCGGTGGGTATCCACGAGGAAGAGGGCGTTTCCGCCGCTGAGGTCATCATGACCCAACTGCACGCAGGCGGCAAATTCGACAGCAACTCTTACAAGGTGTCTGGCGGTCTGCACGGCGTGGGTGTGTCGGTGGTGAATGCGCTGTCCGATTACCTGGAATTGCGTATCTGGCGTGATGACAAAGAACACTACGCCCGGTTCGAAGGCGGCTTTACAACCGAACATCTGCGCGTTGAAGGCCCCGCCAATGGGCGCAAGGGCACCGAGGTCACGTTTCTTGCCTCGACCGAGACATTCAGCAACCGCGATTATGACTTTCACACGCTGGAAAAGCGCCTGCGTGAACTGGCCTTCCTGAACTCTGGCGTGCGTATCATCCTCGAAGACTTGCGCCCGGCTGAACCGCTCAAGGCGGATTTGTTCTATGAGGGCGGGGTCAAGGAATTCGTCAAATACCTCGACCGCTCAAAAACCCCTTTGATGGAAGAGCCTATCTATGTCGCGGGCGAGCGCGACGATATCGGTGTCGAAGTCGCGATGTGGTGGAATGACAGCTACAATGAAATGGTGCTGCCTTTCACCAACAACATTCCGCAGCGCGATGGCGGCACACACTTGGCCGGTTTCCGTGGTGCTTTGACACGTGCGATTGCGAAATACGCCACCGAAACAGGGATTTCAAAAAAAGAGAAAGTCTCGCTAACAGGTGACGACGCCCGCGAAGGCCTGACCTGTGTGCTGTCTGTCAAAGTCCCTGATCCAAAATTCTCCAGCCAGACAAAAGACAAGCTGGTCAGCTCAGAGGTGCGTCCGGCTGTTGAAAACCTGATGGGCGAAAAGCTGAACGAATGGTTCGAAGAGAACCCGCAGATGGCCAAGTCGATCATTTCCAAGATCGTTGAAGCTGCCGCCGCGCGTGAAGCGGCGCGCAAGGCGCGTGAAATTCGGCGCAAATCAGCGATGGACGTGAACTTTAATGCCTCCAAGCTGAAAGACTGCTCTGAAAAAGACCCTTCCAAGACCGAAGTTTTCCTCGTCGAGGGTGACTCGGCTGGTGGGTCCGCGCAGACCGGGCGCGACCGTGGCACACAGGCTATTTTGCCACTGAAGGGTAAAATCCTGAACGTTGAGCGCGCGCGCTTTGACCGGATGCTGTCCAGTCAGGAAATCGGCAACCTTGTCATGGCGCTGGGTACCGGCATTGGTCGCGACGAATTCAACATCGACAAGCTGCGCTATCACAAGGTCATCATCATGACCGATGCGGACGTCGACGGAGCGCACATTCGGACCCTATTGCTGACGTTCTTCTTCCGCCAGATGCCTGAGCTGATCGAGGGCGGGTACCTCTACATTGCGCAGCCGCCGCTTTACAAAGTGTCGCGCGGCAGGTCCGAGGTCTACCTTAAGGATCAGGCGGCGATGGACGAATACCTGATCGAGCAGGGCATTGAAGGTGCGATGCTGCGGCAGGGTAACGGTGAAGAAATCACAGGCAATGACCTGCGCCGCATTGTTGACGAAGCACGCCAGCTGACACGCGTCCTCGAAGCCTTTCCGACGCATTATCCCCGCCATATTCTGGAACAGGCGGCTATCGCCGGGGCCTTTGTGCCGGGCGTTGTGGATAGCGACCTGCAAGGTACCGCTGACCGCGTCGCGGAACGGCTTGACCTGATTGCGCTTGAATGGGAGCGCGGCTGGCAAGGCCGGATTACCCAAGACAAAGGCATGCGGCTGGCCCGTATCCTGCGCGGTGTCGAAGAAGTCCGCACACTCGACGGTTCTATGCTACGCTCGGGCGAAGCACGGCGGACAGGGTCGTTCACGAAGAGCCTGCAGGACGTCTACAACCTCCCTGCAACCTTGGTGCGTAAGGACCGTAGCCAGATCATCCACGGCCCGCTCGACTTGTTGAAAGCAATCCTTGAAGAAGGCGAAAAAGGGTTGTCGCTACAACGCTATAAAGGTTTGGGTGAAATGAACCCTGACCAGTTGTGGGAAACCACGCTTGATCCGGATGCACGGACACTTTTGCAGGTCAAAGTTGAAGACGTGGCCGAGGCGGATGACCTGTTTACCAAGCTGATGGGCGATGTAGTAGAGCCGCGTCGCGAGTTCATCCAGAACAACGCGCTGAGCGTCGAAAATCTGGACTTCTAGTTCAATCGACGACCTTGGTAGAAAAGGCGGCGCGCATATCAATGCGCACCGCTTTTGGTATTGCTTACAGGCACTCTGCCAGCGACGTGGCCAGATTGCGGATCAGTTGGGGATAAAGCGCTGGACCAGGCTCAAGCGTGGCGCCAATGGGATCACTGACACCCGTTTTGGCTTCGGTCCCTTCAAGCACCGTTGCGACGATACCGGGGTTGAACTGTGGCTCGGTCAGCACGCAATCGATACCTTCTGCCCGGACCCGCCCCTGAATCTCGACGATACGTGCAGGGCTTGGGTCTGTCGCGTCGCTCAGCGAAATGGCGCCGGCGGCCGGAAAGTCGAAGTCAGTCTCGAAGTACTGATAAGCATCGTGAAAGACGATGAAATTGCCGCCCCGCACAGGCTCAAGCAGCGCGTTTACCTCGGCCTTCAGGGCCTCCAACTCTTCCCGTCCTGCCGCGGCATTCGCATAGTATGTGCCGGCATTTTCGGGATCAGCCGCTGACAGTTCTGCAGCGATCAGGTTCAACCAAGTCGCAGCGTTTGTGGGCGAAAGCCACGCGTGGGAATCAAAATCACCATGGGCGTGTGCTTCTTCACCGTGATCATGCTCATCGTCGGAATGTGCTTCGTGATCATGGTCGTCTTCGGCGTGATCGTGATCATGTTCTTCTTCATGGTCGTGCGCGTCTTCAGCATGATCCGCGTGGTCATCGGTATCGCCGTGGGCGTGTTTTTCAAACAATGCCCCTTCACGGTAGTCGAGCAGCATCGTGCCGTCCGCCTCCAAAAGTGTGAGAACGGCGGCATCCCCTGCGAGTGTTGCGACGGCACCTTCCATCCAGGGTACAAGACGTTCACCCATCCAGACCACGACATCTGCATCTTGCAGTGCGGCGGCCTCGGATGGGCGCAGGCTGTACCCGTGAGGCGACGCACCAGGTGGCAAAATAAGATCTGGCGTGCCGACACCATCCATGACGCGGGCAACCAGTGAATGCACCGGCGCGATATCGACCGCTACGCTCGGCGCGTCGGCCATGGCCGTGCCGCCCAGCAATGTCGCGATGGCAGAGAGCGAGATGAGGTTTCTGGACATTGTGATCCCTTTGTGATTTTATAACATTTCAGGCGGAATATATGATATACAATAACATTACAAGTGAGACGTAAGGCATGTCCGCAAAAAATGCGACTCCAATCGGGTTTGAAGAACACGACCACAAGGCTTGTGTCTCGCAAGCGTTGTCTGCTGCCGAGGCGCGTTGCGCGGCAGAAGGGCTGCGCCTGACGCCTGTGCGACGCAAGGTCTTAGAGCTTTTGTTGCGCGAACACCGCGCGCTTGGGGCCTATGCAATCCTTGATCTTTTGCGCGAGGCAGGCTTTGGATCGCAGCCGCCCGTAGCCTACCGCGCGCTTGATTTTCTTGCGGAAAATGGTTTCGTCCACAAGATCGAGCGCTTGAATGCATTTGTCGCCTGCACCCATCCTGAAGAGCGTCATTCGCCTGCCTTTATGATTTGCCGCCTGTGTGATGCGGTCGCCGAGGCGCAATCATCATCGGCAAAAGGTGGGCTGGGCGCTGCTGCCCAGGCTGCTGGGTTTCACATTGAAAAGACGGTTGTTGAGGCGGAAGGCGTTTGTCCCGCCTGCGCAGAAAAGGCCAATGCATGAGCCTGATTTCGGTCAAGAACCTGAGTGTCGCCTATGGCGCAAACACTGTCCTGCGCAACGTCGACTTTCAACTGGAACCCGGTGAGATCGTCACCATTGTCGGGCCGAACGGCTCTGGCAAGACCAGCCTTTTGCGGGCGATTATTGGGGCCACGAAACCTGCCGCCGGCGCAGTGACGCTTAAACCGGGGCTGAAGATCGGCTATGTTCCGCAACGCTTGCACATTGATCCAACGCTTCCCATCACTGTCGAACGGTTCATGCGACTGACCGGCAAAGTCACAAAGGCAGATTGTCAAACGGCGCTGGATGCCGCGGGTGTGCCAACGCTGCTCAAGCGTCAGATGTCACAGCTTTCCGGCGGGCAGTTTCAACGTGTCATGCTGGCCCACGCCTTGATCAATCATCCTGATGTGTTGCTTTTGGATGAGGCGACACAAGGGCTGGACCAACCCGGCTCGGCTGCGTTCTATCAACAGATTGAGGCCGTGCGCCGCGACACTGGATGCGCTGTATTAATGATCAGCCATGAATTGCATGTCGTGATGAGCGCATCTGACCGGGTGATCTGTCTGAATGGGCATGTTTGCTGCGAAGGAGCCCCTGAAATCGTGGCGTCTGCGCCGGAATACCGCGCGCTCTTTGGAACAGGTACAGGTGGTGCCTTGGCGCTTTATCGCCACGATCATGACCATAATCACGACCACGACCACCCGCAAAGTCACGAGGCCGCAGAATAATGCTTGATGATTTCATGGTACGCGCCACCCTTGCCGGGGTAGGTGTTGCCTTTGCTGCGGCGCCCTTGGGGTGTTTCGTCGTTTGGCGGCGCATGGCCTATTTCGGGGACGCGACGGCACATGCGGCTATTCTTGGTGTGGCGCTGGCCCTTGCACTTGATATGTCGATCTTTGCAGGCACGGTGGCGGTTGCGTTGATCATGGCGCTGACGGTGACGCATCTTGCCGGACGTGGGTATGCGATGGACACACTGCTGGGCGTGCTTGCGCATTCTGCATTAGCTTTCGGGCTTGTCGCAGTCTCGTTTTTGTCAGGCATGCGGATTGACCTGATGGCCTATCTCTTCGGTGACATTCTGGCGGTGTCGCGGATGGATCTTTTGGTGATCTGGGGAGGTGCTGCGCTTGTCGTCGGAATGCTGGTCTGGCGATGGTCGGCGCTGCTGACATCGACATTGAACGAAGAACTGGCATATGCTGGCGGACTTGATCCGCGGCGCGAACAATTGATCCTGACCATATCGCTGGCAATTACTGTGGCCGTCGCGATCAAAGTGGTGGGTGTTCTTTTGATTGCTGCTTTGCTCATCATCCCTGCCGCTGCTGCGCGCGGCCTTGCGCGCACGCCCGAAGCCATGGCGGTGATCGCTGCGGTGATCGGTGCAATTTCGGCCGTTGCGGGTTTGCAAGGTGCCTATCTGTTCGACACGCCCGCTGGGCCTTCCATTGTGTGTGTTGCGGCAATTTTGTTCGCAGGCCTCAACCTGATTGGATGGCGCAGTAAGTCCGGGGCCTAGTCTTCACGCTTTTGCATTATAGCCAGGCGCGGGCGTGCGGGCCATCAAGCCAGCGAGCATGATGCCGGACACGATATGCCACATGCCCCAGAAGGCGGCTACGACAGCCATGCCGCCAAGCCCGTTGAAGAAACCAAAAATCAGGATCAGACCCAGACCGGAATTCTGTATCCCTGTTTCAATCGTGATCGAACGTCGGTCAAAGGCTGAAAGCCCCGCCAGTGTCGCTGTCGTATACCCACCGGCAAGCGCGAGGCCGTTATGAAGCAAAACGAGCGTCGCAACTGCTGTCGCGTACTGCAAGAAAAGCGTCCAATTGCTGGCAAGGGCCAGAATGACAAAAGCCACGAAAATTCCCATCGAAAGATATTGGAGTGGCCTGCGCAAACGTGCGGTCAAGTCCGGCCGCCGACCGTTCAATGACATGCCAAGATAGAGTGGCAGAACCAGCATAAACCCAACTGTGATCGCAACCGACACCGGATCAATTGCGGTTTCCTGCAAGATGGTGCGTGTGGGGCCATAGAGGCTGCCCCAGAATGCGATATTGATCGGGGTCAAAAAGACAGCGGCAACCGTCGAAAAGGCGGTCAGTGAGACCGAAAGTGCTGCATTTCCGCCTGCGCGGTAGGTGATGAAGTTCGAGATGTTGCCACCGGGACAGGCCGAAACCAAAATCAAACCAAGCGCAATCGAGGGCTGCGGGTTGGTTGCCAAGATCAGGCAAAACGTCAGGGCGGGTAGCACGATGAACTGCGCAAAAATGCCAGTCATCAGCGCCTTGGGGGCATGTAGCAAACGTCTGAAGTCTTGCGGTTTAAGCTCTAGTGCGATGGAGAACATGACAATAGCCAGCACCAGATTCAAAACGGTCAAGCTGGTCGGCGAGAAATTCAAGACGACGGAATCAATATCCTGTGTCATGACCTATTCACTCACCTTTCCGTCTGAATGCGCCCGAAGCTGCCATCTGAATTTGACCCAGCCATGGCCGTTAGTCCACGAAAACCGACGTGCCTTGATGCGGAATAAAAAAAGTGGTGATAGCGTGCATGCGAACAATAATGGCAACGACAGGCAATTTTTTGGCCAGAACAAGAAAAGACAACCCTTTGGACGACCTTCTGCGTGCACGGCTGCGCATCCCGGAAGGTTCTGATCTACGATTGAAGGCGTTGCGATGGGTCATGGAGACCGTCGACCTTCTCAACCGTGGCTTTACCGGGCAGGCCTTCTTTGCTTTGCGAGAAACTGAACAGATTTTGCGTGAACTTGACGGGCGGACCGGAGCCGATTTGATCCATGCGCTGTTGGCGATGAATGGTGGCACAAAGATCATTCCGCACGGGCTGGACCATATCCCCGCACAGGGGCCGGTTGTCATCGGCGCCACCCATCCCATCGGCACCTTTGATTTCATTGCACACGCGGGTGCCCTTCTTGATCACCGTCCGGATCTCAAGGTCGTCGCCGGCCGCGAGACCGAGCGGTTTCTGGGGGCCGAACGGCTGATTGCCGTTGATCTTGATCACAAAGACAGGGTGCTGACCGCGCGCGCGACACGCGCCGGTATGATGGCACATCTGAATGATGGAGGCGCGCTCTTGGTCTTTGGCTCTGGTCGCGTGCCACGTATGGAAAATGGTTTGCTTGTTGAGCCGCCGTGGCGAACAGGTGTTACGCACACCTCTTTGGCCAGTATGGCGCCGATCGTGCCTGCCTCGGCGGATATGCGAAATTCCCGCCATTATTATCGCACCAGAAGAATTGTCGCGATGCTGAGTGGCGGAAACGATGAACTGGGACGAAAGATCGCTTCGTTGCGCTATATCTCGGAGCTTAAAGCAAAGCTGGGTGGCTGCTATCATGTTCATTACGGCCCCATCCAGATGCCGGGAACAGCGCCGCACACGCTCAAAGACCTGGCAGAAGGACTTGTGCCCGGGCTTTATCGGTCTGTCGCACAATCGGGGCCAGATTTGAACGTCGGGCGCACCAACCTGTGACCGATTAGCACGCAATGCATCTCAGAAATGCCCGGCGCGTCGCCTAATGCACCTTGGGTTGAAAGCCACACTGGAGAAACCTTTGGTCCCACGGTGATTGTATAGTCGTTTCAGCCATGGCACAGCTTGGTGCACCACACGATCTTGTCGCACTTCCTTTTTGTTCGTTGAAAGCACGGTCTGCTGAATGACGATTGAAACAACGCTTCTCATGCAGCAAAATGTCAGCCTGCTTCCGCTGATTTCATTTTTTGGCTGCATCGCATTGATCCTGCTGGCGCGGGTCTTCCCGCGGCTTCGCGGGCGTGCGGGTGATGAAACAGCGGTGCAATCGATGCATGTTGGGCAGACCCCCCGTGTGGGTGGTGTTGCAATTTTCGGTGCATTGGCTTGCAGTGCTTTTTTTGCGCCAGAAACGATCCTGCGAAACTATATCGAGTTCATGTTTGCCACTTCGATCGTCTTTGTTGTGGGTTTGAAGGAAGACTTGGGGTTTCATGTCTCGCCAAGGGCGCGCCTTTTGGCGGTGGTTATTGGCAGTCTGACTGTGATTGCGCTGATTGGCATGTGGCTGCCGCGTATTGGTGTGCCTTTCGTGGATCAGTTGCTGGCATATTGGTTTCTTGGGATTCCATTCACTTTGCTGATTACGGCAGGGGTTTCGAACGGCTTTAATCTGATCGATGGGGTAAATGGTCTGGCTTCACTCACCGCGATTTGTGCTGCAATCGCGATGGCGCTGATTGCGCGGCAGGCAGGCAATATCGAAATGATGGGGCTGTGTCTGATGCTGGCCGCCGTGGTGTTCGGGTTTTTTGTTTTGAACTACCCATTCGGATTTATATTCTTGGGTGATGCAGGGGCGTATACAATTGGTTTCGTCCTGAGCTGGTTTGGAATTGTCCTTTTGATTAATGCCCCGGCGGTATCACCTTGGGCGGTCCTCTTGGCCCTGTTCTGGCCACTTGCTGATACCTTGCTGGCGATGTCACGCAGAAGCCGCAGCAACAAAGAAGCGATGACACCGGACCGCTTGCATTATCATCAGTTGGTTATGCGCACGATTGAGATCGTGTTTTTGGGCCGGAACAAACGCCATCTGTCCAATTCACTGACAACCCTCATTCTTGCCCCGTTTGTAATCGCCCCGCAGATTGTCGCTGTTCTTCTCTGGGACCAGAATTTGAATGCTTTATTGGCTGTCTTGGTGTTTCTGGTTCTGTTTTTTGGGTCTTATGTGCTTGGGGTCGCGGCTGTACGGAACCGCAAACGACGGCCAAAAGGCTGAAGTTGCGAACGGTCAGCCTCGGAAGCAATACGCTCAGTCAGCCCCAAAAACGTCGCGCGTAAATATCTTGGATTTCACATCCGCGATATCCGCGTTCAGCCTGTTCGTCACGATCAGGTCAGCTTCGACCTTGAATGTATCAAGATCGCGGATGACACGAGAGCCGAAGAACAGGTCCTGCTCCATGACTGGCTCATAGACGATCACTTCGATCCCTTTGGCTTTGATGCGTTTCATGATCCCCTGGATCGAAGACTGGCGGAAGTTATCGCTGCCTTCTTTCATGACAAGCCGGTAAATCCCGACAACTTTTGGCTGCTTTCGAATGATTTCGTCAGCGATGAAATCCTTGCGCGTGCGGTTTGCATCTACGATAGCGCGGACAAGGCTTTGCGGCACTTCGGCGTAATTGGCCAAAAGTTGCTTTGTGTCTTTCGGCAGGCAATAGCCGCCATACCCAAAAGATGGATTGTTGTAGCCCTCACCGATGCGCGGATCGAGAGAGACACCATCAATGATCTGTTTCGTGTCCATCTGGCGCGACAATGCATAGCTGTCGAGTTCATTAAAGAAGGCGACACGCATCGCGAGATAGGTGTTTGCGAAAAGCTTGATGGCCTCTGCTTCGTCAGGGTCCACAAAGCGTACCGGAATGTTGTCATCCAGCGCACCTGCAACCAATAGATCCGCAAACACGCTTGCACGGTCGCTTCTTTCACCAACAATAATTCGGCTCGGATGCAAGTTGTCGTATAGCGCACGCCCTTCGCGCAGGAATTCAGGCGAAAAGATAATTCTGTCGCTATGAAGTTCGTTGCGCAGGCTTTGCACATGGCCGACAGGGATTGTCGATTTGATGACGACGGTCGTGTCGGGGTCGATTGCCAAGGCCTGACGCGTGACTTCATCCACTGACGCCGTATTGAAGAAGTTGTCGACCGGATCATAATCTGTTGGCGTTGATACGATCACATAAGCGGCCCCTTGCACAGCCTCTGCAAGGTCCGTTGCCGCCCGTAAGTTCAGCGGATGTGACGCCAGATATTCGGAAATGTCCGGGTCTTCGATCGGGCTCAAGCGTGCGTTGACCAAATCCACCCGTTCTTCTGACAGGTCGACTGCAACAACTTCGTTATGCTGCGCCAAAAGGACAGCGTTGGACATCCCGACATAACCAAGGCCGATGACTGCTATTTTCATGGGTGGGTTTCCTTATGCAGGATGTCGCGGCAAAGGCACAAACGCTATCGTTATGCGTAGTTTCACGCGAGCAATATAGACTTCAACCGATTGACGCCAGCCGTGACAAGGGCGGCGTCACCGCGTGCTTCGACATTCAGACGCACAATGGGTTCTGTGTTGGAACTGCGCAGACTAAAACGCCAGTCCCCCAGACTGATGCCAAGCCCGTCTGTCTCGTCGACCGCAACCGCCAAAGGCAAGAATTCTGCGCGAACACGTGCGATTGCAGATTTTGGGTCGTCCAGTTTGAAATTGATTTCTCCTGAAGATGGGAAATCTCTTTTGCGCTCCGCGATCAAATCGGCCAGTGGGCCGTGGCGACTGACCAGTTCAGCAACCAAAAGCAACGGGATCATGCCGCTATCGCAATAGACAAAATCCCGAAAGTAATGGTGGGCTGACATTTCGCCGCCATAGATTGCGTTTTCGTCGCGCATGGCCTGTTTGATAAAGGCGTGGCCGGTGCGGGATTGTACAGCGCGCCCACCAGCCTTGGCCACAATATCCTGCGTGTTCCAGACAATCCGTGGGTCGTGGATAATCGCGGCACCCGGCTCTTTCGCCAGAAATGCATCAGCCAAAAGCCCGACCACATACTCGCCGTCAACGAATGTGCCCTGATGATCGAAGAAGAAACAACGATCAAAATCGCCGTCCCAAGCAACACCAAAGTCTGCGCCGCAACGGACCACGGCTTCGGCGGTGGCAGGCTGGTTTTCAGGAAGCAGCGGGTTTGGGATACCCTGGGGAAAAGTGCCATCCGGCGTATGGAAGATCCGTTCGAATTCAAGCGGTGCACCCGCATCTTTCAAACGCGCGGCAATCGCATCAAAAGTTGGGCCAGCCGTGCCATGCCCCGCGTTGACAAGAATTTTCAGCGGCTTAAGGGCTGGAATATCAGCGAATGAGACAATGCGCTCGACATAGGCGGCCCGCGCCTCATCAGCGATATTCCTGACCTGACCTGTTGTATTGGCGGCCTTGAATTCGTTGGCCTCAGCCAGTGCTTTGATGTCAGAGAGTCCTGTCGCTGCGTCAAGCGGGGCAGACCCGGCCCGCACCATCTTCATGCCGTTGTAATCCATCGGATTATGAGACGCGGTCACACAGATACCGGCGTCGGTGCCAAAATGCGTTGTCGCGAAATACATCTCTTCGGTCCCCGACAGGCCGAGGTCCAGCACATCGCAGCCTTCGTCGATCAAACCGCGCGTCACGCTTTGCGCCAACTGTTCGGACGAGGCCCTGACATCGCGCCCCAGCACAACGGTCTTTGCCTCCAGTGCGATCGCAAAGGCCCGCCCGATCCGGTAAGCGATTTCTGCATCAAGTTCGTGCCCCAGCCGCCCGCGAATGTCATAGGCTTTGAAACAAGTGAGATTGGTCATTTATGCTGCTTTCTTGTCTGCTACCCACCTGCGGTGACGAGAGGCGTTAGCCTTTTGCCCCTTGGCCACGTGCGTAGACATCATCATAGCGGATAATGTCGTCCTCACCGAGGTAGCCGCCGGTTTGCACTTCGATCAGCGTCAGCGGCAGTTTGCCCGGGTTTTCCATGCGGTGAACCGCACCAAGAGGGATATAGACAGACTGGTTTTCGCTTAAAAGCTGCACGTCATCGTCGATCGTCACTTTGGCTGTGCCTGCGACGACGATCCAATGTTCTGCGCGGTGATGGTGGCTTTGGAGTGAAAGCGATGCACCGGGGTGCACAACAATGCGTTTCACCTGAAAGCGGTCCCCGATCACAAGGCTTTCGTACCACCCCCAAGGGCGGTAATCGCGCGGCAACGTTTCGGCTTGGGGCACCTTGGCTGTCTTAAGGGCTGCGACAGCTTGTTTTACGTCTTGAGCACGATCTTTGTGTGCGATCAAGACAGCATCTGGCATTGCGACTGCGACGATGTTTTCAAGCCCGATGCCAACCAGTTGTTGCGCATCACTGGTCGCTTGAAGCAGCGTATCGGCACAATCAATTGACGTTGCGGGGCCGGATGCGACCACGCCGTGACCATCGCCCTCACCCTCGCGCCAGACCGCCTGCCAGTCACCAAGGTCTGACCAAGCGCCGCCGTAAGGGACGACTGTCAGGTTCCGGGCGCGCTCCATGACAGCGTAATCAATCGAAATTTCGGGGGCGCCGGACCATGCGTCAGCGCAGAGGCGCGTGAAGGAAAGGTCTTGTTCGGCGGCATCAAACGCCGCGCGCGTGGCGGCAAGGACATCCGGCGAATGTTGAGCGAAGGCGTCAAGGATCGTGGTTGTGGTGAACAAGAAAATGCCGGCGTTCCAAAGGTGCATGCCGCCCGACAAGAGGGCTTCAGCCGTGGTCCGGTCGGGTTTCTCAACAAAGCCGCGCAGGGGTTGCGGTTCGGGTGTGAATTCCGACGCGGGCTTGGTCGTCAGCTCTAGCCATCCGTATCCCGTTTCAGGACGGTTGGGGCGAATGCCGAAGGTGACAAGCTGGCCATCAATCGCCGCCGGAATGGCTGCCTTTACGGCAGCGCGAAAACGGTCTGCATCCGGAATCACGTGGTCAGAGGGTGCCACAAGCATCAGCGCGCCGGGATTACGTGCCTCAAGCGCAAGGGCAGCAGCGCAGATCGCAGCGGCGGTGTTCCTGGCGGAGGGTTCAATCAGGATATCGGCATGCGCGATCTCGATCGCCGCCAGTTGTTCGATCACCACAAACCGGAAATCCGACGCCGTGACAACAGACGGTGCCGCAAAGCCCTCACCGACAAGCCTCTTGGCCGAGGCTTGAAAGAGGCTCTCATCGCCGATGAGCTTTGCGAATTGCTTGGGGTAGGATTTGCGCGAAAGCGGCCATAGGCGCGTGCCCGCACCGCCACAGAGCAACACCGGGTTGATGATATGCTCCATTGTTACCTAGCCTCTCAGATCTTTAATGTTTGACAGATACCATTGGTAGGTCCCGGCGATCCCTTCCTCAAGGTCAATTTGCGCACGCCAACCCATTGCAGCAAGGCGACTAACGTCCATCAGTTTGCGCGGTGTCCCATCGGGTTTGGTCGGATCGGTCCTGATTTCACCGGTGAAGCCGGTGATGCGGGCCACAATCCGGGCCAGCTCAAGGATCGCGATATCATGGCCGGACCCGACATTAATGTGGCTCAGCATGGGCTGGGTCTGTGCGTCATAGTCATGTTTGGGCAGGTCAAGAACGTAGAGCGATGCGGCGGCCATATCATCGACATGCAAAAACTCTCGCTTTGGTATGCCAGTGCCCCAAATGACGACTTCATCCTGATGGGTCTGCGCAGCTTCGTGAAAGCGGCGGATGAGTGCGGGCAGAACATGACTGTTTTCGGGATGGAAGTTATCGCCCGGCCCGTAAAGGTTGGTCGGCATAACACTACGATAGTCCACCCCATGTTGGCGATTGTAGCTTTCGCAAAGCTTGATACCTGCGATTTTTGCAATGGCATAGGGTTCATTGGTGGGTTCAAGTCGTCCGGTCAGCAGCGCATCTTCCCGCATTGGCTGCGGAATATCCCGTGGGTAGATGCAAGATGACCCCAGCTGCAACAACCGTGACACCCCAGCTGCGAAGGCCTGGTGAATGACATTGGCCTGCATCATCAGGTTTTCATAGATAAAGTCGGCAGGGTAGGTGTTGTTGGCATGGATACCGCCGACTTTCGCCGCAGCGAGAATCACCAGATCAGGCCGTTCTGTTTGCATGAAATCACGCACGCTGTCCTGACTGGTCAGGTCCAGCTCTGCATGAGTGCGGGTGATGATCTCTGTTTTACCTTGCGCTTGTAGCTGGCGCAGAATGGCACCGCCAACCATCCCTCGGTGGCCAGCCACATATATTCGTTGCATCGGATTATCCTTCCAATGAGACGGGCAATTCCAGCCCATGTTCGCGCAACAGCGCATGGCGGCGCGCGGTCTTGAGGTCTGCAGCAACCATCTCGGCGCACATTTCCTGCGCTGTGATCTCAGGCTCCCAACCTAGTTGGGCCTTAGCTTTAGATGGGTCCCCCAGCAAGGTTTCCACTTCTGCGGGGCGGAAGTAGCGTGGATCGATCCTAAGGATAACATCCCCGACCTGCACCTTTGGGGCCAGATCACTGTTTACGGCCGTTACAGTTGCAACTTCTTCTGTACCGGTCCCGGTGAATGCAAGCGTCAGGCCCAGTTCAGCCGCCGACCAGATGACAAAATCACGCACCGTATACTGCTTGCCGGTGGCAATCACATAGTCTTCGGGGGTGTCCTGTTGCAGCATCAGCCATTGCATACGGACATAGTCTTTGGCGTGCCCCCAGTCGCGCAGGGCGTCGATGTTGCCCATATAGAGACACTCTTCCAGCCCCATGGCGATATTGGCCAAACCGCGGGTGATTTTGCGCGTCACAAATGTTTCGCCACGGCGCGGGCTTTCATGATTGAAGAGAATGCCGTTGCAGGCAAACATACCGTAAGCTTCGCGGTAGTTCACGCAGGCCCAATATGCATAAAGTTTGGCCACAGCATAGGGGCTGCGCGGGTGAAATGGTGTGGTCTCGGTTTGCGGGGTCTCTTGGACAAGACCATAGAGTTCAGACGTCGACGCCTGATAGAATTTCGTTCTCTTCTCGAGGCCCAGAAAACGGATCGCTTCCAGCAGGCGCAGCGTTCCCATCGCATCGACATCGGCGGTATATTCGGGGGCCTCAAAGCTGACAGCCACATGGGATTGCGCCCCCAGATTGTAGACTTCGTCGGGCTGAACCTCGGAAATGATCCGCGTCAGGTTGGAGCTGTCGGTCAGATCTCCGTAGTGGAGTTTGAAGCGGGCATTGTCCGTATGCGGATCTTCATAGATGTGATCGATACGGGCAGTGTTGAAAAGCGACGCCCGGCGCTTGATGCCGTGAACCTCGTATCCTTTCTCCAGCAAGAACTCAGCAAGGTAAGACCCATCCTGTCCGGTGATGCCTGTGATCAGTGCTGTTTTGCTCATATCTTGGTCTTTCTTGTTTTCGCTTTGTGAAAGCTTGCTGCGGTATCAAACTAGCGTGTCGTTCCCGTTGATGCCATGAGAACGTGAGGCACAATGTGGCAGCCGTGATCTTTATGTGAATTGGTGATTTTTCAACCACAGCGTGTATCGATATTGCAGTGTCATAAGCCGCAACCACCAGCAAGGGTAGAGCTTGGTTTTGGGCCTGATAGGTGAAGGCGCATAAGGCGCTTGGTGCCGCGAACGCGCGTCATGGAAATGTCTTATACTGCGCGGAATATATCTGATTGGGTGGGAAATTATTTTAAAAGAACGCTACAGTATCCCTTAAAGAAACAATGCTGTTGATCTTGGGCATCTTTTGGGGTCGCCATGCCGTACCGAGAAAGCGTAGTATTGCTCGGTGAACAGGATATGTTTTGATGCTGTTGGGTGAGAGTAAAAGGTGAAAAAATGACCGTACAAGAAATAAACCGAGCGCTGGAAAACTGTATCAGCAGCAAGGGCAACTACGCGGAAATGGTCCACAGTCTCTTTGAGTTGGGATGTTCTGATGAACTGATCAAAGTGATCGTTGTGGGTGCTTTGGGTGAGGATCTGAAAGATCGTGTTGATCCAATCATCACTATGGTACGCGCCTATGAAGACCTGTCTGCCCCCGAGCAAATCGATATTCTGTATTCTATCGTGAATCGGCAGGATGGCTACACGCAGAATGATGTGCTTAAGCAGCGGTCGTCGGCGTAAAGCGTTTTCGCCGGGATTGCCCATGCGATGAACTTGGGGTTCTGTGCACACACTAACTAAGCCGCTGGCATGTGTACGCTGCGCTGGTGAAGAGCTGTTGCATGGGAGAAGGCAGAATGAACGCAGAGACTGAAAACACCCTTGCCCGTGGGCAACAGCGTGGATCGCATGGTCGCCAGCAGGACGAAGGCGTGCTGGTGATCCGTACGATCGCTATGCCCGCAGACACCAATCCGTCAGGCGATATTTTTGGCGGTTGGCTGATGTCGCAGATGGACCTTGCGGCTGGCAATATGGCAGGTCGTGTATCGCAAGGGCGGGGCGCCACAGTTTCTGTTGAAGCGATGCAATTCCTGCGTCCGGTTAAGGTCGGCGACGAGGTGACGCTTTATGCAAGCCTGCGCAAGGTTGGGCGCACGTCCATGCGTATTCACATCGATGCCTGGGCGCGCCCGCGATATTCGGACCAGGCGGAAAAGGTCACGGATGCTGATTTCGTGTTTGTCGCCTTGGACGAAAATGGTGCACCACGACCGGTCTTTGATACGGCGTAGCGGCTGCGGCCAAGTGATTTGATAAATTAGTGCTTCGAAGCTTCGATTCGACACGCGTGCCTGTGGCTAATGTGTTGATTCAGTGGCTGATGAAATGGTTGTAAGGCCGGGATTAGGCGCTGCGGCCCTTTAAACTAGTGGTTCAGCCGCAAATGTGACCAATAAATCGCGCGACGCGAATGTTGCCCCAATCTGCTCCAAATTTTGCCGCAATCGCGCACGATAGTAGACGAAATCGGTTCACACACGGTTAACACCCACTAGTTACTACTCACAGGATGGCGCTGCTCCTTATGGACAGCGCCATTTCTGTTTCAGGGCGCACTTGTCGGGGTCTCGTCCGTGTTGTGGTCTTGGGCAGGGGGTTAGTCATGTGGCATCGACAGCCATATGCAGTTGTCAGGTCAACCCGTAAAATCGACTGATGTCAGGGCCGCTCGCATCGCTGAAACTTGACTGCTCTTGCGCAGCGCCTGCACATCCCGTGCAAGCACATTCTTGATATCGGTGGCATTCATCCAAATCAGGTATTCTTCGTCGGTCACTTGTTGGTCGGGTCCGATCCACCGGCCCGGTTCGCAGTGACTGTAACCATAACGTAGATGCGCCCCTTTCGAGGCTAGCTGCTTTGGCACAAAGGCGAAGACATAGTCGGGCTGCCACGATTGCAACAGAAGCTCAAACAACAAGCGAGACAGCAAACCGGTTGCGCCGTGGCTGCGCGGACCGCCAAGCCCGCGTGATGGCAGCCAAAAATCACCACAATATCCAACGGTTCCCGTAACCGTTTTAAGCGCTTCGGGGCCCTGGAAGAACGTCAGATCAGGATCCGGCGTCGTGTCCGGCACAATGTATTTATGCCGGTGCATGTCCAAATGCTTGCCAAGCGAAATGCCTGAAAGATCGAGAATACGGATCGCTTGTGTGTGAATAAGCTCATCCGCGTCATTAAATCCGCAAATCCAAAACCCGTTGCTTGCATCAATGAAAGAGCTGGCCGTATCGAACATTGGTGGCAAGTCACCGCGATCTGCACAGGCGTTCCGATAGTAGCGATACAGGGAAAAATCGTCCCCTACTTCCACGCGCATGCCCGCATCTTCAAGCTCTCTGATGAGAACTGAAACATTTTGTATCATGCCAAAAATAGTGCGGGCTGACATTTCTGGCTCCTTGAACGATCATTTCGATCACTGCAACACTCGGCAGTTAATACCAGGATTGTGTACTATGCTTTTGAATGATGTCTCAATCAAAACCATGACGCATTCCGCAAATGTGGCAATAGAGTCACTTAGTTACATGGCAGGGCAATGAATCCATGATCAGATCATCTGGCATGCTTGGTTTCTCTGACTCAGGTAGTGCCTCAATCTGGACATTTTCTGTGATCACCGCAAGCAGGATCAAACCCGGGGTGCCATCGGGAAATACGCCGCCCAGAAGCAACCTTTGGAAGGTGCCCGGTTCGGGGTTGCCGCCGTCGCGTGGGAGGTGTGCGAAGATATGATCAAGCCGGACGCCGCCTTCGTCATAAATGCGGGAGTACGCTCCCCCCGTGAATTCATCGTACTCATCACCAGCATCGTCGTCAGTGATCAGTTTGCCGATCGCACTTTTGGATACGGTTGATCCAAACCAGCGTGCATAGGCTGATTCCGAACCAACATGGACATAAACCCAACCCGCCGGTCCTTTACGATAAAGTACGGTATAGGGTCGGATCTCCGCCATCGCTTCATGTTCGATTTGCGTTTCGGCATTTCCCCAAGCCGTGAATGCCTTTTTCAGCAAGGGCAGTCCGTTCATCGCAATCTGAGAGACCGGGTGTTGCTGAGAATAGAACACCCGCCCTTCCGAGTCGGTGTACTGAAGTTTTTCCAATCCGCCGGATGTATTCTTTTTCAGGGCAGACTGCCCCGCCCAGGTATCCAGCTGCATGATCAATGATTTTGCTTCATCCAACGAATCATGGGCAAAACGCGTAAGCTGATACTGGCGATCCACGACCTCAAATAGCTTTTCGCCAAGTATCGTTTCGAGATCGGTAATATGACGTCGTACCGTTTGCCGGGTCGTGCCAAGCTCGGAGCAAACCTTTGAAAGGTTCAGCTTCTTGCTCAGGCAGACGAATGCGCGCAGCATATCGACAGTGATGCCCGTGATATTCTTGGACTGGTACAACGTGCCTCCCGGGGCTGGTGATTGCGTGGACGAATAATGATTATAAAGTAGTCAGCTGTGGGACTGTGTGTTCTAACACAGTGCCAAAACAAAGTCGGAAATGTTGTATTTTCTGGGCCGTTTTGGGAAGTGCAGGGGCCACATTTAGGCCGCTTTTCAAAGCATGTCGCGCAATTTTCACGACAACTGCACGCGACGGTTGCGAGATGCTGTAACAGTTAGCCTTTGGGCCCGGAGTGTCCAAAAAATCGCCATTCTTAAGACACTTTCGTTTGGGAAATCAGTGGAGCTAAAGGAGCTGCCATGACCCTGTCTAATGTGTTGAGTAAATCTGTTACACTTTCAAGCCCACCTCCCGGCTCGGTCAACGTGCTGCTTGGGAAAAAGGTTGAGGGTCCGGGGGGTAAATGGATTCCCTGTGCGACCAAAGCGGCCGATGGCGCGTATTACTCGGGGCTTTTTCAAGTTGGACCGGGCAAGCGGCAAGTTTGCGAGGCAAACGCCCCTCTGCATTGTGCGAAAGATGCGCTGACGCGCGCGATCGAACTGGCATCCGCAGCGGCGGCCTGAATTCACATTACAGATAAAAGAAGAACAGCGCCCTCACCAGGCGCTGTTCTCTAACTACGATCTAGCATTGCCACTTTGTCCGTCAAAAGCGAAGCACGCATTCACTGTTACTTAACATTTGACGGAACCCAAAAGCTCACACAACCAAAGGCGCCATCAAATCAGCTTTCATGCCCGCAGGTACACATACACACTCGTTAACCAAACTACGGACGGGGCTTTACTCATTACACCCACTCGTTAATCGGCAGACACAAACTAAACATGTCTGCTATGCTTTTATGTCATGGCGGAGTCCCCACAACAATTTAGTAAATTTGTAACGTCATGGGTAAATTTTTCACATGTTGATGTATGATTTTTCATACATCTGGATCGGCCCATCTACTCATTGTGATCCAAAGCCCGGCGCCTCGTTGGCTTGGCGCGCTTGGTACGCGTCAAAACGCATAGCCTGGATGCGTGTACCGGAAGGGCCATCAAGATCGATTTCGATTACTGATTTGATCGCTGACGAGTTGGGCATCAGGCGCAGGTGATTGAATTTGCGCGCGGGCAGGTCTTTGCCCTTCTTGATCCAGCGAACCATATAAGACGCCATTTTTGGGTAAGGCGCCAGAAAGCTGACGATCCAGGTGCGATCCCCGCTGTTCCAGTCATCATGCGACAAACGCTCACCGGTCAGGAAACGCTGCTCAGCCTCTTGTGACATCTTGGCCCAGAGCAGCGCACCTCTTGGTACATCATCAAACCGAAAGATGTGTAATTGCTTATGATCGATTGCCGGTTCCAGCAGGTCGTGAAAACGGCCAATCGGAATTTTTGCATAGCTGCCGCTTCTGATCGCAAGAAACAGCAATTCCCCCATTGCGCGTTGTTTGCCCGCGCTTGGGTACTCTGGATGATTTGGCTTAATTTGTGCCACGCTGGGAGGTCCCATCACATTGCTGGCCAGCTTGCCCTGCCAAAACGCTTGTTTCTTTCACCGACAGGAACGGCGCGGCAGGGGGAATCCCGGCATCTTGCAGCGCTAATTCGGGAAAAAGCTCAAGAACCTCTGCCCGTGCTGCTGCATCCAGCGCCAACATGGACTGTTTTCCCGGGAACAGACTTTCCGTCCATGTTCCGTTCGAGCGGATGATTTCGTGTCTGTCAAACAACAGATGATAGTAGGTCACACTATCTTGGGCGCTGATCGTTACCTTGTCATTGTCGACAAGCCCTTTGGCCGGGGCCAAGGCCGCCTCTAACCAGAAGTTCAACTGTACATTGGGTGTATTCAGCAAGATGCGGTGCTGTGGCGAAACGGTCAGGTCTGTCGTTGGATTCTGTGGTCCCAACGCATTCGCCTGAATCGTGATGGGCCGCAGATGCGGATTGCGCGTTAACGCGGCCGTGTTCAGCGTTCGCGCCCCGACCCAGCGCAGGGCCTTAGGCCCGTTGTCCATCGTCGTGATCAGGTCGCCCGTGGACAGGTTTTCGACCGGGATGGGGCCCGCGGACGTGTCAATCAAAGTGCCTTGCGCAAAGCAGATGAAGTTGATGATGACATCATCGCCGCCGGACAAGTCAATCGGAGAATTCACTTGGAAGGTGGCTTGCGCGCCGCCTTGAATCACGCCCTGGACCAAGTTCTCGCTATCGACGGTTAACGTAACAACGCCAGTCGTCTCGTCGACTACAAGGATAAAACTACTAAAGATATCTCCAAGATTGCCCGCGGCGGTCGAAATCGCGAAAGATTCCGTTGGAGCGGCAGCGTCATCAAAGTCTATGATAATCTCAATTGGACCATCAAAACTGAAAAGGTCGATTGGGTCATCAAATGTCCATACATCCCCGCTGGCGTTGCCTGAACCAATAACACTGACGCTGTCTCCATTCACGGTTGCTGTGTTTTCAGCGACGATGATATTTCCCATTGCCTAGCCTCGTCACTCTTTCTAGTTTGCTCAATTTGTCAAAACTGGTTGAGCTATAAACACCTAGCCATTCTTGCATTGTATTTGCAAGGCTGGCGCTGTCCATTGAATCGTAGCTGGGTCGGAGGGCACGATTTGAGGGCGCCGAGATGAGGGTCCCAATAGAGATTTTGGTACGCTACCCATTCTCAAAAGGCGCAGGCTACCTATATATTTGGATAAACAAATATGAAGGCTATTCTGATGAGCATCAAACTGACCTGCCTTGCCTGTGGCCAAGCAAACCGCGTGCCCGATGATCGGGTGCAGGCCAAGCCCAAATGCGCCACGTGTGGTGCGCTTTTGATCAAAGACACCCCGATGGATATTTCGCTCGATATTCTTAAGAAAGCCGAGCGTCTTGATGATATCCCGCTGGTGGTCGATTTCTGGGCAGCTTGGTGCGGGCCCTGCCGGATGATGGCACCTGAATTTGCCAAGGCAGCAAAAACCTTGAAGGGCCGTGCCCGTTTTGCCAAGCTTGACACCGAAGCCTCACCGGCTGCCGGAAATCGCTATGGTATTCGGGGTATTCCGCTTTTGATCGCCTTCAAAGGCGGGCGTGAGATTGGGCGAAGGACCGGTATGACACCTGCCGGTGACATTGTTGAATGGGTCGCCAACGAAGCCCGAAAATGATAAAGTGATAGTTAAATGAGTGATGATCCGTACAAAATTCTGGGCGTTTCCAAATCGGCTTCGCAGGACGACATCAAGAAAGCGTACCGCAAACTTGCCAAGTCACTGCACCCCGATCTGAACCCTGACGACCCGGACAAGCAGGCCGCCTTTCAGGCGGTATCGGCGGCCAATGATCTGCTGAGCGATCCTGAAAAGCGCCGTCGGTTCGATGCTGGTGAAATTGACGCCTCGGGCCAAGAACGTCCGGAGCGCAACTATTATCATCAATATGCAGGCCAAGATGCGGGTGCGCGCTATGATCAAGGTCCGCGTGCCGGGTTCGGACGTGGCTACGGTGCAGGTGGCGAAGAGGACCTTTCGGACCTGTTTTCAGATTTTTTCCGCCAGCAGGCCCGTGGCGGCGGTCGCGGGCGTGATTTCCATGCGCGCGGCGCTGATCAACGCTATCATTTTGATGTCGACTTCCTTGATGCGGCGCGCGGATCGAAGCGCGTCGTGACCATGCCTGACGGCAAGTCGATCGAGATCACGGTGCCTGCGGGTGTCCGGGATGGGCAGACCCTGCGCCTGCGCGGCAAGGGCGGGCCGGGTATGGGGCAAGGCCCCGCTGGCGATGCGCTTGTCACGATCAGTGTAAAGCCGCACCCGGTCTTTTCCCGGGATGGCGATGATATTGAAATCGAGCTGCCGATCACATTCGACGAAGCTGTTCTGGGTGCAAAGGTCGATGTTCCGACCCTGACCGGTTCAGTCTCAATGACAATCCCGAAGGGTGCATCATCAGGTCAACGACTGCGGCTGAAAGGCAAGGGTATCAAACGCGGCAAGACCGCTGGTGATCAGACCGTTCGGTTAAAGATCGTGCTGCCCAACAAGATTGACGGCGACATGGAGGCTCTTGCCAAGCAGTGGCGCGATGCTGCCTCTTTTGACCCCCGCGCAGACATCAGGAGAAAAACATGAGCCTTGATGAACGCACAGTTGTCGCCCGGATTGAGCGCCTGACCCTGCGCGACCTGCGCATTTGGGTCGGGGAAGGCTGGATCCGACCTGCCCAAAGCAGCCATGGTCCGGTCTTTGATGATCTGGATGTCGCGCGCCTACGGCTCTTGTGTGACTTGCGCCAAGAATTGGGCTTGCCCACGGATGTATTGCCAACGGTACTCGCGCTGATTGACAACCTGCACCGCACCCGGCGTGATTTACGGCGTTTGACAGCTGCAATTGATACACAGCCCGCAGACGTGCGCCGTTCAATCATTGCAGCACTTCGCAGTGTCGATGATGAGGGCTGACAGGATCGCATAAAGGGGGCCTGCGCTGCGGCAATTGGTGATATCTATCGAAGATGCGGGCTCTACAAAAGAGAACAGCACCCCCACTGGATGCTGTTCCACACGTATAGCCGAGTAAGCATCACAAACGTGGCAAAAGCCAAACACGCTTTAAACGACCACCGTTGGATTTAGCGGCGCACACAGATTTTGCATCTATGGGCGCCGCCAAACGAATAGTCATGCCCGAAGGCTTGCGCAATCAACCATCAATCGCTTCGACCAGTCGCGATCTACTCAATACATTTACTCGTTACGCATCAGACAGAAACAAACAGCGCCCGATGA
>JALQUF010000300.1 GCA_023263855.1 Yoonia sp.
ACGAAAACCGCAGCTTGGACGAAGCAGGCGAATGGTTGGTCATGATGGGTGTGTGTACGCACCTTGGCTGTGTGCCACTGGGTGATGGCGCAGGTGATTTCAATGGCTGGTTCTGCCCATGCCACGGTTCACACTACGATACATCTGGTCGTATCCGTAAAGGTCCGGCACCAACAAACTTGCCTGTACCTGTCGCGGAATTTGTCGACGCAACAACAATCAAACTAGGTTAAGGGAGAGCTGAGAGATGGCTGGAATTCCTCACGACCACTATGAACCAAAAGGTAACTTTGCCAAAGCTGTGCATTCACGCTTGCCAATTGTTGGCCTTTTGTACGACACACTTATGATCCCAACTCCGAAAAACCTGAACTGGATGTGGATTTGGGGCATTGTTCTGACATTTTGTTTGGGACTTCAAATTGTAACCGGCATCGTTTTGGCGATGCACTACACACCGCATGTTGACTTGGCGTTTGCCTCAGTCGAACACATTATGCGTGATGTAAACGGTGGCCACATGCTGCGCTATTTGCACGCAAACGGCGCGTCTTTGTTCTTTATCGCTGTATATGCGCACATCT
>JALQUF010000301.1 GCA_023263855.1 Yoonia sp.
TGCACCAAGCAGCTCGACCCGACCGACCTGATCAACCCGCGGTCCGCCATTTCCGGCTCAACCGATCTTGAGGTGCGGGAAACCAAGCACCTGTACCTGCGCCAGTCCGACATGCGCGGCAAGCTGCAGGAGTGGATCGACAGCAAGACCGACTGGCCTGTGCTGACCACCTCCATCGCCAAGAAATGGCTGAACGACGGCGACGGGTTGCAGGACCGGGGCATCACACGCGATCTGGACTGGGGCATCCCGGTCAAGAAAGGCGACGAAGAGTGGCCCGGCATGGAGGGCAAAGTGTTCTATGTCTGGTTTGACGCGCCCATCGAATACATCGCCTGCGCCGGTGAATGGGCCGAAGCCAATGGCAAGACCGATTCCGACTGGGAACGCTGGTGGCGGACTGAGCGCGGCGCGGACGATGTGCGCTACACCCAATTCATGGGCAAGGACAACGTCCCCTTCCACACGCTCAGCTTTCCGGTGACGATCCTCGGGTCGGGCGAGGATTGGAAGCTGGTCGACTACATCAAGTCGTTCAACTACCTGAACTACGATGGCGGCCAGTTCAGCACCTCGCAGGG
>JALQUF010000302.1:0-309 GCA_023263855.1 Yoonia sp.
CGTTCGAAAAGCGTCTGGCCCAGACGGTCTTCCAACTGCTTGATTTGCGACGATAATGCCGATTGCGACAGGTTCAGCCGCTCGGCCGTGCGGGTGAGGTTGCCGTCATGGGCCACGGCCCAGAAATAGCGCAGGTGATGGTAATTGAGATCCGACATTCGTTCTATTTAAGTGAACGATTGATCCCAAACAATGTATTTTTCTTCACCAAAGCGGCAGGCTACGTCCCCGGTCAGGATCACGCCCTCAAAAGGAGACCGTATCATGATCACCGCCTTGCCGCTTCTTGCGCCCTTGTTCTTCGCCCTC
>JALQUF010000302.1:319-574 GCA_023263855.1 Yoonia sp.
CGCGGGTCGGCCCAGTTGCGCTTGGGCGAATATGCGGGACTGGCCGCGATGGTGGTGTCGCTTGCTACGCTGGGTCTTCTGATCGCCAACGGATCGGCCACCAGCCCGCTGATCGGCGCAGCCGAGATGGGTTTCGCCGCCCGGATCGACGCGGTGAGCGTGACCATGCTGATGCTGGTGAGCTTCATCGGCTGGGTCGTGATGCGGTTCGCGGTGACCTACACCGATGGGGAAAAGAACCAGACGCGATTCCTG
>JALQUF010000303.1 GCA_023263855.1 Yoonia sp.
AGGTAGATGACTTGTCGGACTCGGTCACCGATGTGAGCCATCGCACCAGTTGCGACCATCCCCCCGTAACTATGGGCAAGAAGGACGACGTCCGAGTGGTCCTCGGTCTCCATGTGCTGAACGAGATCCGCAATGTGGGTCGACAAGTTGACCTGCTCGCTGGCGAGGTGACGTCGTTCGCCGATTCCCGTCCATGTCGGGGTGAACATCTCATGTCCCGCCGCTGCCATGAGCGGATGCATCTTTTTCCAGGCCCAGCCAGCGGACCACGCTCCATGTGCAACAACAAATCGTGCCATGTGCAAAGTCTCGCACGCGGAGAACAGCGGCAGAGCACCAGTGGTGCGGTTCCGAGGGCTCGTGCAGATAGTCTCTTTGTCGCCGCGGGTGTAGTTCAACGGCTAGAACCTCAGCCTTCCAAGCTGATGATACGGGTTCGATTCCCGTCACCCGCTCCAACGAAAAGAGCCCGGGCTTATGCCCGGGCTCTTCTTCATTTGTCGCTCAACTAGTTCGAGCAGTCTGACTGTTATGACTCGTTCGCGGTTCGAGCCTTCGCAATTCCGAGGAT
>JALQUF010000304.1 GCA_023263855.1 Yoonia sp.
CGAATATGTGTTTATATACGTTGTTGAGACCTACTGCTCAGCCTGAATTGCCAAGATAAGGTGACCAATGGTACAATGGTTGGATGTTGCTTCATCCATTCTGACCTTTAATCCCGTGCTGCCAGGTTTGATATTTTCACTTTGCTCATTGTGCCATTCTGGCCCAGGTTGCCATTTTGTTGAATGAAGGCAACTGCACTTGTGATGGATGGACAAAGCGTAAGGTTGTTGCTCTCCCACCTCTTTCCCACGCATTCTCTTCTCTCTTCTGGCCGTTTTCCACTAATCACTTTCAGCAGCTGAGCCATCAGACCAGATCAGGTCACATTGATGTTACCTGTGAGACCCAGTTGCAAGAGTGCCAGCAACCGCAACAGGATCTCTGCATCAGCCAGGTTCGGGTTCAGTTCAGATCAAGTTCAGATTCACCTTAGCTCTGCTTTAGACTTAGCTCAGATCAGGTCCGACTTAGCCTAAGGTTAAGACTTAGATCACCTTCACACTCAGCTCAGTTTAGGGTCTGCTCAGATCTGGTTACGACTCAGTTTAAATCAAGTTCATCTTAGCTCAG
>JALQUF010000305.1 GCA_023263855.1 Yoonia sp.
AGGCGTACTGGGTCTCAATGATTGACAGAACTGAGCCAACAGAGCCTCAAACACCCCTGGTGGTTCCCAGTGGTGGCAAGCACTCGATGTCGAGGTGCATTCAGGCCCAGCTGATTGGGCAGGAGCGTACTTGGCTGGCAGAGAGCAGCACCAGGCAGAACAACAAAGGGAGGGCGGGAACGCAACGGCAGTATTATTACCTGAAGACAGCACTGATCTGATCTGATCTGCAGCCTTCCAGCGACTGAGATGCTGCAGTCCTTTCTTTCACCTCAGTGAAATTCACCTGTGTAAGGGAACAGGGAGGGAGGCAGAATCCAGGGAACGATAACAACTGGATTGCGCCTGCTCTCCTCCCTGCTGGGACAGGCATGAAACCACTGGGAATACCATTCCTGCAGGCCTGCCAGCCTTCATGTTCCTCCACTGGCCTGGTTGCCTTCTCTTGCTGCACCTAGGGCATGGAGGAGAGAGCACAGGAGCAACGATTGGGCAACTGCCAATCGACCGCTCAGCATGAGCGAGAGTGATACCTGCCTACCTGTGCTGGGAATAGAAAGACCTGGGCT
>JALQUF010000306.1 GCA_023263855.1 Yoonia sp.
CAGCCACCAGCGACCGAGGAGAAGCCCTCCGGGTTGACCCGGCCCGCGAACTCAGAGTGATCCAGACGAATGCCGGTGTCGATGATGTACGCCTCGACTCCGAAACCGTTGGCCTCCGTAGCAAGGCGCCCGTTCAGAGGGCCTGACCGCTGATCAATCCGGTCGAGACCCCAGCTGTCGACGGTCCTGTCCTGTCCCCCGTTGCCACTCGCCGTGACCTCCAGATCGGGCTCGACGATTCGGACCGTCGGGTCCTTTTCCAGGCGCTTGCGCGTTTCGACGTCGAGTTGAGCGACAAAGCCCTTGAAGGCATTGCGAAATACCTCTTGTGGCTTCACTCCGAGTTCAACTTCGGCCCGGAGGCGGGAAGTGAGCGAGACACCATCCCGATAGACGACGATGAAGCTCTTGCTCCGCGTTGTGTCGACTTGAGCCACGGAGACCGGCTTCTTGGTGCGGGCCTCGGCCGGGTGATCGGAACCAAGCGCTGGTGCGTCAAGCATGACGCTGGCGGCAGCCACGAGACCGGCTGCGCCAACGGCCCTGGAGAAATGCGCCCACCTGCTG
>JALQUF010000307.1:0-251 GCA_023263855.1 Yoonia sp.
CGGTATTTCTTCAAACCTGTACCTGCAGGGATCAAGTGACCCACAATAACGTTTTCTTTCAATCCTTCTAGGGTATCTTCTTTCGCGTTTACAGCCGCTTCGTTCAATACCTTGGTCGTTTCCTGGAACGATGCCGCAGAGATGAATGATTTCGTCTGCAATGAAGCACGAGTAATACCTTGAAGCACTGGTGAAGCTGTAGCTGGACGTGCATCACGCGCTTCTACCAACGCCTTGTCCTCACGGGTCAA
>JALQUF010000307.1:261-564 GCA_023263855.1 Yoonia sp.
TGTTTTCGTCGCGTAGATCACGAGCAGTGATGATTTGCCCCTCTTTCAAGTTGCTGCTCTCCCCTGCATTCTCTACTACCTTCATTCCAAAGATTCTGTCGTTTTCTTCCATGAAGTCTACAGCGTGCTCTAGGTTACCTTCCAAGAACAAGGTATCTCCCGGATCTTGAATTTGAACCTTACGCATCATCTGACGAACAATCACCTCGAAGTGCTTATCGTTGATCTTCACCCCTTGCAAACGGTATACCTCTTGGATTTCATTTACCAAGTATGCTTGAACCGCAGTAGGGCCTTTGATGT
>JALQUF010000308.1 GCA_023263855.1 Yoonia sp.
ACCCCATGTTTCGTAATTGCGTGCATGCAATCGGATTTGTTGGCAGGATGCAAGATATGAAAGATCAAACGCCTGAAAAGACAAAAGCCAGACCGAAGCCTGGCTTTTTGTTTTTTGGAGCGGGCGATGAGATTCGAACTCACGACCCTAACCTTGGCAAGGTTATGCTCTACCCCTGAGCTACGCCCGCGTCCTTTATATGGGCGGGTATTAGAAATTAATTGCACCGTATGCAAGGGGGAAAATGCAGAATTTGGAAAATTTTCAAAATAAACAGCCGACGCGTTTTTTGAACGGTCGGCTGCCTCCGGCGGGAGTATTTATCGCAAAGATGAAGGGATTACTCGAATTCGATCAGCAAATCCTTGGCGTCGATTTGGGCGCTGGGCGTGACGTGGATCGCTTTGATCTTGGCGTCACGTTCGGCGTGAAGGCCCGTTTCCATTTTCATCGCTTCTATGGTCAGTAGCAAATCGCCCTCGTGGACCTCTTGTCCGACGTGGACACCGATTGAGGCCACAACGCCGGGCATCGGTGCACCAAGGTGGTTAGGGTTGCCA
>JALQUF010000309.1 GCA_023263855.1 Yoonia sp.
GCTAAAACCCGCCATCGGCGCCACCTTTTACACTACCCAGCAGGCCAGGCCCGCGCGCCCCATGTGCATAGCGGCCCACGCCCTGCCACGCAAGCCAGCCGCAAAGCGCACAAACGCGCAGCGCAGTGTTTTTCAAAGGTTATCTAGGGGAAAGTGGCGGACTGGGGAGGATTCGAACCCCCGACCCCTTGATTCGTAGTCAAGTACTCTATCCAACTGAGCTACCAGTCCGTGGAGGCGGGGTTTAGCCCCAAGGTCCGGGCTTGGCAAGGGGCGATTACGGTTTTTTCGCAGCCCCCCGAAAACATTGCGTCAATTCCCCTCCCGCGGCAGGGTGATCAGGAAGGTTGTGCCCTCCGGGCCTGTCGCCTCAAGCTCCAGCCGACCACCATGGCTGCGGATCAGATCCTGCGCGATCACCAGTCCAAGTCCTGACCCACCCTTGCGCGCCCCACCCTGGAATGGCTGGAACAGATGCTCGCGGGCCTTTGCCGGCAGACCCGGCCCGGTATCGCTGACACGGATCACCCAAGCCCTGTCCTCGGCTTCGGCCGCGA
>JALQUF010000030.1 GCA_023263855.1 Yoonia sp.
TGGTGAAGATTATCCAATGTATTACGAAAACATTTCGCACAACCTTGATCAATATCTGCTCGACAAAAGTTTTGTTCAACAAACAAGCGACTATCTAAAACAACAATCGCAACGAAAAGAATTTACAATCGAAAATTTTTGTGAATTTGTGAATGAATTATGAGCTCTATTGCCGTATTGGTTCCAGTTTGTAGTCGCAATCAAAACTACAATAATTTTAACGAAGTTCCATTTGTTAATTTTTTGTACCCTAGTTTACTAAAAACAATTGACACAAAACACGAATACAAGATCTTCGTTGGAGTAGATAGCACAGATGAATTTTACACAAACAATATTGGCGAATTTTACTTTCTTGGCGCGCCATCTAAAGACGGATGGTTTGGCCTTGCTGCACAAGGGCCGCCAAGCGCGACAAGAAGTTGCCGATGCCCAGAAGAACTGGTCATTTGACCTTGAAGATCACGTCAGTATCACTGATCCTGAATCCCGAATACTTGCTATCCGAAGGATAAAAACGCTTGGCGCATGATCCAAAAATTATCGCGATTGCGAACCAAAAGGGCGGCGTTGGCAAAACAACCACGACGATTAACCTGGGCGCAGCGTTGGCTGAAAAGAAAAAGCGCGTTCTACTGATAGACCTTGATCCACAGGGCAATGCCTCTACGGGGCTAGGTGTAGATCACGACATGCGAGATGCCACTACATATGACCTGCTCGCAGGTGATGTGACATTGGCCGAAGCGATTCAGAAAACAACAGTCGATCGTTTGTCCATCGTACCGGCTACAACCGATCTCAGTTCTGCCGATCTTGAGCTCGTCGATAACACAAAACGCAGTTTTCTTTTGCGTGATGTCCTACGCGGAGCGGATACTGCCGCGTTGGGCTTTGACTATATCTTGATCGACTGCCCTCCTTCACTCAATATATTGACCGTCAATGCCATGGTGGCGGCCCATTCTATTATCGTCCCACTTCAAAGCGAATTCTTCGCTCTTGAGGGTCTCTCGCAACTAATACTTACGGTGCGTGATGTGCGTCAGACGGCTAATCCCGATCTTCGAATCGAAGGCATTGCGCTCACAATGTACGACAGTCGCAACAACCTTTCGCTTCAGGTTGAGGATGACGCGCGGGAAAATATGGGTGACATGGTGTTCAAAACGGTTATTCCCCGCAACGTGCGCCTAAGCGAAGCGCCTTCTTTCGCGGTGCCCGTTCTCATTTACGACAGCGGCTCGAAAGGCAGTGCCGCATACCGTGCTCTTGCAAGTGAACTTATTGAAAAAACAAAGAAAAAAAAGGCGGCATAGATGGCAAGAGCGACGAAAAAATCCAGAGGCCTAGGCCGCGGTCTGTCAGCTTTGATGTCAGATGTTGCTGCTGATGAAGCGCCAGATGCGGCGCCAAAGCGACCAGACCTCATTGTGCCCATTGAACAAGTGCAACCCAACCCCGATCAGCCGCGCCGCACTTTCGCTGAGGATGCTCTGCAAGAGCTCGCTTCATCCATCGCAGAGAAAGGCATCATCCAACCTCTGATCGTGCGTCAGTCGCCAGCAGATAGCGATATATTCGAAATCGTTGCTGGCGAACGTCGATGGCGCGCTGCGCAAATCGCCAAATTGCACGAAATTCCGGTGTTGCTGCGCGACTATGACGATACAGAAGTTCTAGAAATTGCAATTATCGAAAACATCCAGCGCGCTGACCTTAATCCTGTAGATGAGGCAGCTGGATACAAGCAATTGATGGACCGCTTTGGACATACACAAGATAAGCTATCAGCAGCACTTGGCAAAAGCCGCAGCCACATTGCTAATCTCTTGCGTCTGCTCAATCTCCCAAAAGAGGTCCAAACATATCTCGTCAGTGGCCAACTCACCGCAGGACATGCTCGCGCGCTAGTTGGCCATGATTATGCCGTAAGCCTTGCGCGCGAAGTCATTCAGCGCGGCTTGTCAGTGCGCGAAACCGAAAAGCTCGCCAAGAAAGGCCCCGCCATCAAAAAGCGTGCAGTGCCCGGCGGGCCGGTTCCAAAAGATGCAGATACTGTGCAGATCGAAAATGAGCTCTCTGCTGCGCTTGGCATGAAGGTGACAATTGATCATCCAGCTGGGTCTGATGGTGGAAAACTGGTGATCGCCTACAAATCACTCGAACAACTTGATGATCTTATGCGAGTGCTGGCTGGCGGTTAGGCGTCCAGCATTTCACGCAGCACAGCATTAAGAACAGGATAGCCACGATCGGTCAGTGACAAGGTAACTTCGTCATAGCTGACGAACCCCATGTCAATTAAGTTTTTGATATTATTGGAATAATGTTCATTCATGCAGTCTGCAAACCGTGATAGCACAACGCCTTCCCGCAGACGCATTCCCATCAATAAAAATTCGACAAATTGGTCAGCGCGCTGCAACTCTTCGCGGCTACGATCGCCGTTCCCGGTCTTGCGCACCTGCGATAGCCACATCGCTGGTGCAAGTGGCGCTTCTGTCGCGTAGCGTGTGCCGCCCAAGGTCAGACGCCCATGTGCACCTGGCCCGATGCCAGCATAGTCACCGTATTTCCAATAGATCTTGTTATGAATGCTTTCGCAGTCCGGTCGTGCGTGGTTTGAAACTTCATAGGACGCAAATCCGGCGCTGCCACACACCTCTTGTGTGACTGCATACATGTCCGCCGCCACATCATCATCAGGCAAACCGCGCAACTTTCCCGCCGCATAACGATCACCAAAGGCTGTGCCATCCTCGATCGTCAACTGATAGAGTGACAGATGGTCAACCGCCAAACCAAGCGCCTGGCGTAATTCTTTTTCCCAATCCTGGATGGATTGACCCTGTCTTGCATAGATCAGATCAAAACTGACACGATCAAAAACATGTCTCGCAATATCAAAGGCTTGCATCGCCTCACTTGCACTATGCAACCGGCCAAGGGCCTTCAGATCAGCGTCGTTCAGGGCCTGAATGCCCATCGAGGCACGATTAACCCCTGCATCTCGATAGCCAGCAAACCGCCCGGCCTCAACAGAGGTGGGATTTGCCTCCAGCGTAATCTCGATATCGTTCGCAATCGGCCAGGTTGCGCGCACCTTGGTCAGAATCGCATCGACAACATCTGGATTCATCAGGCTTGGTGTGCCACCGCCAAAGAAAACCGAACGTAAAATGCGCCCAGGTGTCTCCGCGCCAATCCGTTCAATCTCACTCAGATAGGCGTCTTGCCATGCCTTTTGATCAATATGTGCCACGACATGGCTATTGAAATCACAGTAGGGGCATTTCGCCTGACAAAACGGCCAATGGATATAGAGCCCAAATCCACCATGCTCCCAATCTTCCATTTCAGGCAAAACAGCCTGCAATCAGTTTGGCAAACGCATCTGCCCGATGGCTGATCTTGTTCTTTTCCCAGCGGTCCATTTCACCAAAGGTCATATCATAGCCGTCCGGTTGAAAAATCGGGTCGTAACCATGCCCTTGATCGCCCCGCATTGGCCAAACAATCTGGCCAGGCATCACACCCGGAAAGACTTCATCATGCCCGTCTGGCCAAGCGAGCACCAAGGTGCAGCAGAACCGCGCAGTACGTGGAAAGGGGGCAGAAACAGTCTCTAACTCTGCCCAACTCCGCTCCATAGCCATTTTAAAGTCCCGACCACCAGGAGTTTCGGCCCAATCTGCCGTATAGACCCCCGGTGCCCCACCAAGTCCGTCAATCTCAATGCCGCTATCATCCGCCAGCGCCGGCAATCCGGTTGCTTTGGCTGCCGCATGCGCCTTGATCCGTGCGTTCCCGACAAAGGTCGTTTCGGTCTCTTCAGGCTCTGGCAGTCCATGATCCGCATTCGACGTCAAAGACACACCGTAAGGTTTGAGCAGATCAGCAATCTCCTCAAGCTTCCCCTGATTATGAGTCGCAATGACTAGGTCTTTTCCGTCAAACCTGCGCATCAGCTGACCGCCGCCAACTGCGCTGCAGTCAGTTCAGCAACACCTTTTTCGGCCAGATCAAGCAAGGCGTCCATTTGCGCCCGTGTATATGTTGATCCTTCTGCGGACATCTGTACCTCGATCAGCTTGCCGCCTGTCATGACGAAATTGCCATCTACGCCTGCCTCGCTATCCTCGGGATAATCCAGATCAAGCACCTCTTGGCCCGCATAAACCCCGCATGAAATCGCTGCGACCGGGTCAATCAGCGGATCGCTGATCACGTCACCTGTCTTCATCAATTTCTGAACGGCCAGTTTCAACGCAACCCAACCCCCGGTGATCGAGGCGCAGCGCGTACCGCCATCGGCCTGAATCACATCACAATCTACGACGATCTGACGTTCACCCAGTGCGACACGGTCCACACCTGCGCGCAAAGACCGGCCAATCAAGCGCTGAATCTCTTGTGTACGCCCCGATTGCCCGTTTTTAGCTTCACGGCGCATCCGTGTATTTGTTGCACGTGGCAGCATACCATATTCAGCCGTCACCCAACCCAGACCCGAGTTCTTCAGAAACGGTGGGACCCGTTCATCAATCGTTGCTGTGCACAAAACATGGGTATTGCCGCATTTGATCAGGCAAGAGCCCTCAGCATGCATCGTCACACCTGTCTCAATCGTGGTTTCGCGCATTTCATTCGTCTGACGGCCTGATGGACGCATGGGGTCTCTCCTATCGGTTGCAACGTGGGGATACGCTGCCCACATATGAAATCCAACCCCGATTGACGCGCCTGCAAACTTCGTTTTAATTGCTTCGCCTTCCCCTGAGGATGTTATGAGCCAAGAACCGCCAAATATTGACGAAATGAATGACCGCTCGCGCGAGGTATTTCGCCGCGTCGTCGAAGGCTATCTCGAAAGTGGGGCACCTGTAGGGTCGCGGACCCTAACACGTGATTTTTCCGAAAAAATCAGCGCGGCGACGATCCGCAACGTGATGCAAGACCTTGAGTTTCTTGGACTTGTCGGCAGCCCCCACGTCAGCGCGGGGCGAATCCCTACGCAACTTGGCCTACGCATGTTCGTGGATGGCCTGCTGGAAGTCGGCGATCTGGACGGCAAAGACCGTGAAACCATTGATCGCACTGTGACCACCAACAACCAAGATGTAACATCGGTGCTTGATCAGGTCGGGCAGGCGCTGTCGGGTGTTACACATGGGGCAAGTCTTGTCCTTACGCCCAAGCATGAGGCACCGATCAAACACATTGAATTCGTCTCGTTGTCCCAAGACCGCGCGCTTGTTGTGCTTGTTTTTGGCGATGGTCATGTGGAAAACCGTGTCTTTACGCCACCGCTGGGCCAAACTCCCTCTTCTATGCGTGAAGCGGCCAATTTCCTGAACGCAATTGCCGCAGGTCATACCCTGTCTGAACTGGGTGCTGTCATCGCCCGCGAAATCAGTGCGCGCCGCCAAGAGATTGACCGGCTTGCCGCCGAACTGATCGCAGATGGTGTTGCCCTTTGGGAAAATGAGGGTGAAGCGACCGAACGATTGATTGTGCGTGGGCGGGGGAACCTTCTGGGCGAGGGGGAAAACGAAAGCGACCTTGCGCGTATCCGAACGCTCTTTGATGATCTTGAACGCAAACGTGATATTGCGCAGTTCCTTGATCTTGCCGAGGAAGGTGACGGGGTGCGCATTTTTATTGGCTCAGAGAACAAATTGTTCTCTTTATCGGGTTCATCTCTCGTCGTTTCCCCTTATATGAACGCCGACCGAAAGATTATTGGCGCCGTCGGCGTGATTGGACCAACACGGCTTAATTACGGGCGCATCGTGCCAATTGTGAATTACACCGCAAAGTTGGTTGGCAAAATGATTGCCGACCGCTCTTAAAGGGAAGACCGATGTCTGAGAAAGACGAAGAACTGCAAAGCCTTGATGAACTCGCGGCTGAAGGCGACGAGATGGATTTTGACGCAGCGGCAGCAAGCTTTGATGAAATCGAAGCGTTGCGCGTCGAGCGGGATGAATACCGCGACAAATTCATGCGTGCCCTTGCGGATACCGAAAACCTGCGCAAGCGCGCCGATCGCGACCGCCGCGAAGCAGAAGATTATGGTGGGTCCAAGCTCGCCCGCGATATCCTGCCTGTCTATGATAACCTACGCCGTGCGTTACAGTCCGCTGCCGAAGCAGAGCAGGACGTCAACAAAGCCCTGCTTGAGGGTGTAGAGCTGACAATGCGCGAGCTGATCAGCGTGTTCAAGAAGCATGGAATCGACCCTATTACACCGGAAGTTGGTGATAAATTCGATCCAAAACTGCATCAGGCCATGTTCGAAGCCCCTGTACCGGGCACGAAAGCCGGCGAGATCATTCAGGTCGCCGCTGAGGGTTTCATGCTTTACGACCGCCTGCTGCGGCCTGCGCAGGTTGGTGTGTCCTCTACGCCTGCATCCTAAGGCAAGCGGTTGATCGGCTACAGTTTCGACCGTAGCTCATAAATCAATTCAAGTGCATCCCGGGGGCTCAGCTCATCGGGGTGCACATCGCGCAAACGTTCCTCAATAGCCGAGGGTTTTGGCGCAACGCTCACCGGGGCAGGCGTTGCAGAAAACAACGGCAGATCATCAATGATCGCTTTCTGCGCTGTCCCGCCTTCGCGCTCACCTTTTTCCAAAGCTTCCAGAACCACTTTGGCGCGCTCCACAACGACGGCGGGCAACCCTGCCAAACGCGCAACTTGCACACCATAACTGCGATCCGCTGTGCCGCGCTTGACCTCATGCAGGAAAATCACGTCGCCGTCCCACTCTTTAACCGTGACGGTAGCGTTATCGACGCCCTCCAATTTGGCCGAAAGCGCCGACATTTCGTGATAATGGGTGGCAAAAAGCGCACGGCAGCGGTTCACGTCATGCAAATGTTCTAATGTTGCCCAAGCAATCGACAAACCGTCATAGGTGGCTGTGCCGCGGCCGATTTCATCTAAAATCACCAAGGCACGATCGTCAGCTTGGTTCAGGATTGCGGCTGTCTCGACCATTTCGACCATAAACGTGGACCGCCCACGTGCGAGGTCATCAGAGGCACCGACACGGCTGAAAATTTGACTGACCACGCCAATGTGTGCGTCAGAAGCAGGAACAAAGCTTCCCATTTGGGCCAAAATTGCAAGCAGGGCGTTCTGCCGTAAGAATGTCGACTTACCTGCCATGTTTGGCCCGGTCAGCAACCAAATCGGCGCCTCTGTCAGCCCACAGTCATTGGCAATAAATGGCACCCCGTCCCTTTGCAGCGCTGCTTCGACAACAGGATGCCGGCCACCTGTGATGTCAAATGCGCGGCTATCATCCACTTTGGGGCGCACCCAGTTTTCTGACACCGCCAGTTTGGCCAGCGCTGCAACCAAATCAATCTCGGATAGCGCTCGCGCCAGTGCGCCCAAGGGTCCGGCCTGCACGATAATTGCTTCTCTTAGGCTGGAATAGAGTCTCTTTTCAATTTCGAGCGCCCGCCCGCCCGCGTTCAAAATGCGCGTTTCAATTTCAGAAAGTGCCACGGTCGTAAAGCGCACCTGATTGGCGGTTGTCTGGCGATGAATGAAGGTTTCATTCAAAGGCGGCGCCATCATTTTGTCAGCGTGGGTCGCGGTTGTCTCGATGAAATAGCCCAGCACGTTGTTGTGCTTGATCTTTAGCGAAGATACGCCGGACGCTTCGATATACTCTGCCTGCATCGCGGCAATGACGGACCTTCCTTCATCACGCAACGTGCGGACTTCATCCAACTCAGAATCATAGCCCGGCGCAATAAAGCCGCCATCCCGGGCTAAAATCGGCGGATCAGCGATCAGCGCCTCATCCAGTATCTCCAACATGGAGTCATGCCCCACCAGCTCCTTAGCGGCATCTGTCAGGATTTGTGGCAGGTCTGCCGGCAACTGGTCTGAAAGCTGTACGGCCTGCCCAATCGTGTTACGGATGGCTGCCATATCGCGTGGGCCACCACGATCCAGTGCCAAGCGTGACAAAGCACGGTCCAGATCATGCACACCGCGCAACGCATCGCGGACGTCTTCGGCCAATCGGCTATTCTCGGCCAAGAAAGCGACGGCATCCTGCCGTGCAGCAATGACATCCACGTCGCATGAAGGTGATGCCAAGCGCCGTTCCAGCAATCGCGCGCCCCCGGCGGTTGCCGTGCGATCAATGCAATGCAAGAGCGATCCCTGTTTGCCGCCATGCATTGCGTGGGTCAATTCAAGCGATTTGCGCGTTGCCGCGTCAATCTGCATCGCAGAGGATCGTCCTTCTTGCACCGGGGGCCGCAGCAACGGCAGATTGCCGCGCTGGGTAATATCGAGGTACTCGGCAACCGCAGACATGGCCCCGATTTCGGCGCGACCAAACCCGCCAAACGCATCAAGAGATCCGACTTTATAAAGCCCGCACAACCGTTTTTCACCAGATGTACTGTCAAAGGCGGCGGCACCCAAAGTTGTCAGAGTCGCCCCTGAATCAGACACTATTCCAGCCCAATCCGCTTCGTTTCCATCGACAATGATCACCTCACGCGGGGTAAGCCGAGCCAGTTCGGGCCCCAACTGCACACCAGAACATGGCATCACGTGAAACGCACCGGTTGAGATATCGACCCAGGCCAGTGCGCCGTCATCACGCACCATGTGAAACGCTGCGAGAAAGTTGTGCCGCCGCGCATCAAGCAAGGAATCCTCGGTCAATGTCCCCGGCGTGACCAGCCGGACAACCTCGCGCTTTACAACGGCTTTGTAGCCGCGCTTCTTCGCCTCAGCCGGACTTTCCATTTGTTCGCAGACCGCCACGCGAAACCCTTTGCGGATCAGGGTAAGAAAGTACCCTTCGGCCGCATGGTGCGGCACACCGCACATCGGAATATCCTGATCATCGTGCTTACCGCGCTTCGTCAGCGCGATATCCAGCGCCTCGGCTGCGGCGACCGCATCATCAAAGAACATTTCATAGAAATCACCCATCCGGTAGAACAGCAGGGCATCGGGATGCTCGGCCTTAATCTCCAGATATTGCGCCATCATGGGCGTTGTGGTGCTTTTGGTGCTGCTCATGCATCCCCCCGGATCATCCCGCGCACATTAACAGTCCATGTTAGCGGCGAAACCCCGAAATGAACCCGTTGCGGCCCAGTATCGGAACCCGCTATGTCTTGTGGGCTGATCAGGGGGAAAGAATGTCCAAGAACAAACTCACACGTGAAGACGCACTGCAATTCCACATGCAGCCCAGCCCGGGCAAATGGGAAATTCAGGCGACTGTGCCGATGACAACGCAGCGCGACCTGTCGCTTGCCTATTCCCCCGGCGTTGCCATCCCGTGCGAGGAAATCGCGGCCGACCCTGCACTGGCGTATGACTATACAAACAAGGGCAATCTGGTGGCTGTGATATCGAACGGCACTGCGGTTCTTGGCCTTGGCAATCTCGGCGCGCTGGGCAGCAAACCGGTGATGGAAGGCAAATCCGTGCTTTTCAAACGTTTCGCCGACGTCAATTCAATCGACATTGAACTGGATACGGAAGACCCAGAGGAATTTATCAAGGCGGTCCGCCTGATGGGTCCCACCTTTGGCGGTATCAACCTTGAAGACATCAAAGCGCCCGAGTGTTTCATCATCGAACAAACGCTCAAAGAGCAGATGGATATCCCTGTGTTCCACGATGACCAGCACGGGACGGCGGTAATCTGTGCCGCAGGTCTGCTGAACGCGCTGCATCTGTCGGGCAAGAAAATCGAAAATGTCAAAATCGTCCTGAACGGTGCTGGTGCCGCAGGGATCGCCTGCCTCGAATTGCTCAAGGCGATGGGTGCCAAACATGACAACTGTATCATGTGCGATACCAAAGGTGTCATCTATCAGGGCCGGACCGAGGGGATGAACCAGTGGAAATCAGCGCATGCTGCGAACACTGCCGCGCGCACGCTGGATGACGCAATGAAAGGCTGCGATGTCTTTCTTGGCGTCAGCGCCAAAGGGGCGGTGACGCAGGAAATGGTGTCTAACATGGCCGAAAACCCTGTTATTTTTGCCATGGCGAACCCTGATCCGGAAATCACACCTGAAGACGCCCATGCTGTGCGCGAGGACGCCATCGTCGCCACAGGCCGCAGCGATTACCCCAATCAAGTGAACAACGTGCTGGGCTTTCCATATCTGTTCCGCGGTGCGCTCGACATTCATGCGCGGGCCATTAACGACGAAATGAAAATCGCCTGCGCCGAAGCCCTCGCCGCGCTTGCCCGCGAAGATGTGCCCGATGAAGTGGCGCTGGCCTATGGCAAGAAGCTGACGTTTGGACGCGATTATATCATTCCAACCCCATTCGATCCGCGCCTGATCCACCGCATCCCGACGGCGGTTGCACAGGCAGGCATGAAAACCGGTGTTGCGCGTCGACCCATCATTGACATGGACGCCTACGAGCTTTCGTTGAAATCCCGTATGGACCCAACGCAATCCATTCTGCGCAGCCTCAACGCCCGCGCCCGCGCGAACCAGTCTACTGTCGTTTTTGCCGAAGGCGATGACATCCGCGTATTACGCGCCGCTGTCATGTATCAACGGTCTGGTATGGGTAAGGCGCTGATTGTCGGCCGCGACGACGATGTGAAGGAAAAGTTGACCGCCGAAGGCTTGGTGGATGCGTTTGACGAATTGGAAATCATCAATGCCGCGACGACCACGCATCTCGAAACTTACAAAAGCTTTCTCTACGAACGCCTGCAACGCAAGGGCTTCGATGCCCAGGACGTGCACCGCCTTGCCGCGCGCGATCGCCACGTCTTTGCCGCGTTGATGCTGGCGCACGGCCATGCTGACGGTATGGTCACAGGTGCAACACGCAAATCCGCGCATATCCTTGAGCTGATCAACTATGTCTTTGACGCCGAACCTCATGATGGTGCTGTAGGTGTGACCGCCGTTCTGCATAAAGGACGCATCGTTTTGATTACCGATACGCTTGTGCACGAATGGCCGGATGAAAACGACCTTGCAGACATCGCCGAGCGTGGAGCCTTTGTTGCCCGTGAATTGGGGCTGGAGCCGCGTGTTGCCTTCTTGTCGTTCTCGACCTTCGGCTATCCAGTATCCGAGCGCGCCGAAAAGATGCACCAGGCGCCCCGTGTGCTGGATGCGCGCAAAGCCGATTTTGAATACGAAGGCGAGATGACCGTCGATGTGGCGCTGAACGTCAAAGCGCAGGAAAACTATCCTTTCCAGCGCCTGACCGGCCCCGCGAACGTGTTGGTTGTTCCCGCACGTCACTCTGCATCGATCTCGGTCAAACTGATGCAGGAAATGGCTGGCGCAACGGTGATCGGGCCTATCCTGTCAGGTATCGGGAAGCCGATCCAGATTTGCTCGACAGTCTCAACCGTCAACGACATTTTGAACATGGCGGTGATTGCCGCGTGCAAGGTTGACTGATGGCCATCTGGAACCTCGGCTCGATCAACGCCGATTTCGTCTATAGCGTTCCGCACATTCCTGCGCCGGGCGAAACGCTATCTTCGACCAAGCGCCAAGTGTTTCTGGGTGGCAAGGGCACCAACATGTCCGTCGCCGCTGCCCGCGCCGCCGCCCATGTGCATCACATCGGCGCTGTTGGCCATGATGGGCGCTGGGCGGTCGAACGGTTGCTGGAATATGGCGTCGATACACGCAATATCGCTGTGTTAGACACTGAAACTGCCCAAGCAATCATCATGGTCGATCCAAAAGGTGAGAACGCGATTATCCTTCACCCCGGTGCCAATGCTGAAATTCCGCAAGTCACCTTGCAAGCTGCGATGGCCGAGGCAGCAACAGGCGACTGGCTGATCATTCAGAATGAAACCAATCTTCAGCGCACAGCCGCAAAGATGGCCAAAAGACTGGGATTGCAAGTCGCCTATGCTGCAGCCCCATTTGATGCAGACCGGGTTCAGGCCGTGTTGCCGTACCTTGATTTTCTGATCCTGAACGCGGTTGAGGCAGAGCAATTGCAAAACGCGACCGGACAAGGCCCCGCTGATCTGCCGGTGCGCGATGTCATCGTGACGCGCGGATCAGAGGGCGCAGATTGGTACGGCGCAAACGGGAAAGAGCATTTTCCAGCCATACAGGTTGAACCGGTCGATACGACCGGCGCTGGCGATACCTTCACGGGCTACGTGCTTGCGGGCCTTGATCGTGGAATGCCCATGGCGCAAGCGATCGGACAGGCCACCAAAGCTGGTGCTCTGATGGTCATGCGCCACGGAACCGCCGATGTGATCCCAGATTTATCGGAAGTGCAGGCGTTTCAGTCGTGATCAACAAATGGCGCCGTATCACCCCAAAGCGCTGAAACACGCTGATCTCTTCCGCATCCCTCGCGATAGAATTTATAGGCTTCCGCCTGCGTTTTCACGCCACCGCGGGTAATGATCCGGTTTTGTCCTTTGTAGTAATCCTGATGGTACGCTTCAGCCTCATAAAAGGTTGCGGCATCAAGGATCGGCGTCACGATTTGCTGGCCAAGGTTGCGCTGGGCCTCGGCCTTGGCTGCCTCTGCCATAGCGCGTTCCGCTGGATTAGACACGAAAATCGCCGTCCGGTAATGATCACCCCGGTCGCAAAACTGCCCGCCTGCATCAGTGGGATCGACCGACCGAAAGAACGCATGCAAAAGCTGTTCATAGCTTACCACATCAGCGTCATAGATAATCTCGACCGCTTCATAGTGACCGGACCCTTTAATCGCGCGATATGTCGGGTTTTCGGTCGTGCCGCCAGTATAGCCCGAAATCACCTCGTCCACACCGGGTACAGATTCAAAATCGCTCTCGACACACCAAAAGCAACCGCCTGCAAAAATCGCGGTCTGCGTGGTTTCTGCAGCGACATTTTGTGCAAATGGCATCAGTGCCAAAGCGAATATGCTGGATCTGAACATGCGGATTCTCCTTTGGCTACTGGTCTTTCGTGAAACTTCGCATGACACAATCCCTGACACGCGTTCTCACGTGCTCTTTACCACTTGGAACAGACCGATTGCTGTCCTAGCGTTTGCCCAAGGGAGATACAGAATGACCGAAGTCACCACACACCAAGCCGAAGACGACGCGCGTAATGAAAACATCCTGATCTATGTCGATGGCCAGATTTTACCAAAAGCCGAGGCAACAATCAGCGTCTATGACAGTGGTTTCATGCTGGGTGACGGCGTGTGGGAGGGGTTGCGTCTCTATGATGGCAAATGGGCCTTTCTGGATGAACATATCGACCGGCTTTTTGAGGCCGCAAAGGCCATTGATCTGGATATTGGAATGGACCGGAAAGGGGTCATTTCAGCCTTGTTAGAGACACAAAATGCCAATGCAATGACGACAGATGCACATGCGCGGCTCATGGTGACAAGGGGCGTGAAACTGCGGCCCTTCCAGCACCCCGGCCTCTCGCAATCGGGGCCTACTTTTGTGATCATCATGGAGCATTCACGGCCTAAAATCCCCCGCCCCATCACGCTGGCAACGGTGCCCCATCAGCGCGGCCTGCCCATGACGCAAGATCCCAAGCTGAACAGCCACTCCAAACTGAACTGCATTCTGGCCTGTATTGCGGCCCAAAAGGCTGGCGCTGACGAAGCCCTGATGCTGGATGTGCATGGTTTCGTGAATACCACGAATGCCTGCAACTTCTTCATCGTCAAGAATGGTGCGGTTTGGACCTCGACGGGCGACTATTGCATGAATGGCATCACCCGTCAGAAGGTGATCGATCTTTGCCGCGCCAACGACATTCCAGTGTTTGAGCGCAACTACAGCCTTGTTGATACGTATTCCGCTGACGAAGCCTTTCTTACTGGCACCTTTGGCGCCCAAACACCCGTCAGCAGTATTGATGGCCGGACTATCGGCACGGGTGGTCTGGGCCCAATGACCAAGTGCCTGCGCGGCCTCTACAAAGACTTGGTTGGCCGCTCATGAGGATTGCAATGTGGTCTGGTCCGCGCAACCTCTCGACGGCGATGATGTATGCGTTCGAAAACCGTGCAGACTTCGCTGTGTGGGATGAACCGTTCTATGCGCCCTACCTGGCAGCAACAGGCCTGGATCACCCGATGGGCGACCAAATCATAGCGGCCCACGAAGCGAACGCACAGATCGTTGCGCAGCGTTGCATAGACACTATTCCAGCGGAAAAACCACATTTCTACATGAAACATATGCCGCATCACATGATCGACGGCTTCCCTCTGGGCTGGACCAAGCAGTGCGTCAATATCCACCTGATCCGCCACCCGGCCCGTGTGATTGCCAGTTATGGGGCCAAGCGTGACCGAATGACACTGGAAGACATTGGTTACCTCCAGCAAGCCGCACTTTACGACAGGATTGGCGGCCTTGTCATCGACAGTGCCGACATTCGGCAAGATCCAGAAAACATGCTGCGAAAGCTATGTTCCGCCATTGATCTGCCCTTTGATCCAGCCATGCTGCACTGGCCCGCAGGCGCACGCAAAGACGACGGCATCTGGGCAAGCCATTGGTATAACGCAGTCCATCAAAGCACAGGGTTTGCTGCAGCCGAAGGGCCATTGCCGCAAGTAGAGGCCGCACAGCAGCCTATGCTGGATCAGGCGTTGCCACTTTACGAAAAACTATACATCCAAAAGATCTAGGCGCAGCCATTGGCCGCGCCCTGATCAATATTGGCCCAAAAATATTTGGGGGGCCAAAGGTCTGGGGGAAAGCCATCGGTCCGAGAGACAATGGCAATGCCACTCAGCCCTTGCGGTTACGCGCCGCCAACAGCTTGAGCCGCAGGGCATTCAACTGGATGAAACCTTGCGCATCGGATTGGTCATATGCGCCGGCATCATCTTCAAACGTCACATGCGCCTCGGAATACAGCGAATTGTCGGACCAACGGGCGACAGTGTTTGCTGACCCTTTGTAAAGCTTTACACGGACGGTCCCTGAAACATGCTCTTGGCTCTTGTCGATCAGGGCTTGCAGCATTTCGCGCTCGGGCGAGAACCAAAAACCGTTGTAAATCAGCTCGGCATAGCGTGGCATGATGCTGTCTTTCAGATGGCCAGCCCCCGAATCCAGCGTGATCTGCTCAATGCCACGGTGTGCTTCAAGTAAGACAGTACCACCGGGTGTTTCATAGATACCGCGGGATTTCATACCGACAAAGCGGTTCTCCACCAGATCAAGACGACCGACGCCATGTTTACCGCCCAACTCGTTCAGCTTGGTCAGAATTGTTGCAGGCGACATCGCCTCGCCGTTGATTGCAACAGCATCGCCGCGCGCGAATGTGATCTCGACCATTTCTGGCGTATCAGGCGCATCTTCGGGCGCTACAGTCCGCTGATAGACGTAATCGGGCGCTTCCTCGGCGGGGTCTTCCAGCACTTTGCCTTCAGACGATGTATGCAGCAGGTTCGCGTCCACGCTGAATGGCGCTTCACCACGCTTGTCTTTGGCAACGGGAATCTGGTGTTGCTCGGCAAATTCAAGCAGTTTTGTCCGGCTCGACAGGTCCCATTCACGCCACGGGGCAATCACCTTGATTTCCGGGTTCAGCGCATAGGCGGCCAGTTCAAACCGGACCTGATCGTTGCCCTTGCCCGTTGCACCATGCGACACAGCATCAGCGCCTTCGGCGGCGGCAATTTCAACCAAACGCTTTGAAATCAAAGGGCGGGCGATCGATGTGCCCAGAAGGTAGAGCCCTTCATAAAGCGCATTTGCCCGGAACATCGGGAACACAAAGTCGCGCACAAATTCTTCGCGCAGGTCTTCGATATAGATGGATGAAGCACCCATCATTTCGGCTTTTTTGCGTGCTGGCTCCAACTCTTCACCCTGACCAAGATCTGCGGTGAAGGTCACGACTTCGCAGTTATATTCAGTTTGCAACCATTTGAGGATGATTGATGTATCAAGGCCACCAGAGTAGGCCAGAACAACTTTTTTCGGAGCGGTCATAGGGATGCGCCTTTGCGTCAATAACAATTCAGTCGCGCGATAAAGGTTTTTGCCTAAAGGGGCAAGAAGGGCCACACATGTCTATTACTGGCCCACAAATATCCTGGGGGAGGCGCGAAGCGACGGGGGCAAAGCCCCAATGACGTGTTTGCGTCAGGTCAGAAGCCGTGCCACAAAATCCGCGTCCCCGTCGTTATAAAGCTCCATCACCGCATCTTCGGGGGCAAGCCAAAGGGCCATATGTCCCGGTTCGGTCGGTGGCCCATGTGGTCGCACCGGTCTGGCCGTGTAAATGTGGCATAGTTTTTCCGCCCACATGTCGTATTCAGGCATGAAGGTGAACCGCCGGAACGTGCCAAGCTTGCGTGGCCCTGCGATCCGCCAGCCTGTTTCTTCGAACACTTCGCGGTACAATGCGTTCAGCGGGTGCTCACCGGGGTCAATGCCGCCACCGGGCAGTTGAATTTCGAAATGCGGGTCGCCCTGATAGGTCAGCAGCAGTTTTCCATCCAGCGGCAGAATTGCGTACACACCTGCGCGATGTTTGTATCGCTGCCCGTTTTGTGGCACCTCGCCATACCGTCTGATCATAGCTTACCCCTTGGACGCTGCCTTGCCCCACCTATATAGGCGCGGTATGCCATCCCTAAACTTGTTAGGAAAGACCATGACCCTCGGCACCCAAATCGCCTGGGACGACACCGTCCTGCCGTTTCAACTTGACGCCTCCGACATCCGTGGCCGGGTGGCGCGGCTTGATGGTGTGTTGGAACAGGTTCTGAAACAACACAATTACCCCCCCATGATCGAAGGTCTGGTGGCAGAGATGGCGTTGCTGACCGCGCTGATTGGTCAAACCATGAAACTGCGCTGGAAGCTGTCCTTGCAAGTGCGCGGTTCTGGCCCTGCACGTCTGATCGCGACCGATTACTACGGTCCCACTGACGATGGGCAGTCTGCGCGCATCCGGGCCTATGCATCATACGATGCTGAAACACTGGATAAGACCGCAGACCCGTTCAGCCAGATCGGAAACGGATATTTCGCGATCCTGATCGACCAAGGGCAGGACATGACTCCCTATCAAGGGATTACACCGATCGCCGGCGGTTCGCTCTCCGCCTGTGCCGAAACATACTTTGCACAGTCCGAGCAAATTCCAACGCGGTTCCAGTTGACCTACGGCCAATCGCAGATGGCTGGCGAAAGCTCCCATTGGCGTGCGGGTGGTGTGATCTTGCAGCATATGCCAAAGGCATCGCCGCATGTGACCGGTGAAGGTGGATCAGGCGAAGATGGTTTGCTTGATGCAACAGATATTCTGGATGCTGATGAAAGCGAAAACTGGACCCGCGCAAATACGTTGCTTGATACGGTTGATGACATCGAACTGATCGGCCCCACAATTGCGCCAACGGATCTGCTGGTGCGGCTGTTCCACGAAGAACAGCCCCGCGTCTATGACGCGCAGTCGATCAAGTTCGGATGCAGCTGTTCTGAAGATAAGGTCCGCCAAAGCCTGTCGATCTATTCGGCAAAGGATATTGCGACGATGACAACGGAAGAAGGCACCGTGACAGCCGACTGCCAGTTCTGCGGCGCGCATTACATTTTTGAACCCGACACGCTTGGGTTTGAGGCCAAGGATGCCAGTGCCTGACCTACGCAAGAAACTGGAAGACGCGTTGACCCAACCGGGCGGCGCGTCTTCTGACTTTGATCTGAATGCGGATGTCAAAATTCCAGAGCTTGAGCTAACGCCCGCCGCCGTCTTGTTAGGTATTCGGGCTGAAACGCAGACTGTCATTCTGACAAAACGCTCGGCCCGATTGAAACACCATCCCGGCCAGATCGCCTTTCCGGGCGGCAAGCAAGACCCGACTGACCCGACATTGACGGATGCAGCTTTGCGCGAGGCTCAAGAAGAAATCGGGCTTCCAAAACATATCGTCGATGTCTTGGGGCATCTTCCCCCACATCAAACGGTGACGGGGTATCAGGTTACGCCGGTGCTTGCTTTGGTACACGGCGACTATGATGCTATTCCAGAGGCAGGCGAGGTAAGCGAAGTGTTTGAGGTGCCGTTGGCGCATCTTCTGGATCGTGCGAACTATCTGATCGAAGGTCGCCGCTGGCAAGGTCGCCGCAGGCTTTATTACACTGTACCTTTTGGTCCCTATTACATCTGGGGCGCGACCGCGCGGATGTTGCGCGCCTTTGCCGAGCGCATGGCATGACCCGGATTTCGGCACCTTGGCTAGCGGATGACGCCTCGCAAAGGGTGTGCGCGTTATTAACCGACGCCGGCTATCAGGCATGGTTCGTTGGCGGTTGTGTGCGCAATGAATTGCTGGGCGAACCGGTGGCGGATCTTGATCTTTGCTCAAATGCCTTGCCTGACAGGGTAATGGACCTTGCCAAAGCAAAGGGGATCAAAGCGATCCCGACAGGCATTGACCATGGGACCGTGACCTTGGTCATCAATGATACGCCTTTTGAAATCACAACTTTCCGCAGCGACGTTGCCACCGATGGCAGGCGGGCCACTGTCACATTCTCGGACAACATCACCGAGGATGCGCGCCGCCGTGATTTCACAATAAACGCGCTATATGCTGCGCCAGATGGGGTGATTGCCGATCCCTTGGGTGGTTTGCCAGACCTGCAGGCGCGTCGTGTGCGGTTTATCGAGGATGCAGATCGCCGCATCAAAGAAGACTATCTGCGTATCCTGCGCTTTTTCCGCTTTTATGCGTGGTATGGCGACCCCAGCGAAGGGCCGGACGTAGACGGCTTGGCCGCTTGCGCCGAAAATATCGCAGGATTGCAGTCGCTTTCAATTGAACGTGTGACAGCCGAGATGCTGAAACTGCTTGCCGCACCCGACCCAGCGCCTGCATTGGCGGCGATGGCGCAGACGGGCGCCTTGGCGCAGGTCCTGCCGGGTGCAGCAGCCGGAAGCCTTGCTGTTTTGGTCCATCTGGAACAATCGTTGGGCATTGCGGCTGATCCGTTGCGGCGGCTTGCCGTCATCACAGGGGCACAAGAACCGGCGTTGCGGCTGTCCAACGTACAAGCGCGGCACCTTGCCAATATCACCGCTGGCCTGTCACCTGTTGAAACAGGTTATCGTTATGGATCAGGCGCTGGGCGTGATGTGTTGTTGATCCAGGCTGCCTCCCTTGGCGAACCTGTTGATCAGGCGGCGTTTCAGCCAATCGACGCCGCGGCAAAACAAGTCTTTCCACTCAAGGCTGCCGATCTGATGCCGCGGTTCACCGGCCCCGCCCTTGGGAAAGCCTTGAAAGAGGCAGAGGCGCGGTGGATCAGGTCGGGCTTCACTTTGACGAAAGCTGATTTGCTTGATTGAATACCTTCCTCTTGTCGGTTTTGTGTTCTTTGGCCTGTTTTCGCCCGGTCCGAATGTCATCCTCATTACAGCGTCAGGTGCGCGTTTCGGGTTTCAACGGACCATTCCGCATATCCTTGGGGTCGCTTTGGGCGTTGGCGTTATCGCGGCGGTCACAGGTCTTGGGATTGGTGCGTTAATCACGGCCCAACCGGCGCTGGGCGTTGTGCTCAAGATCATTGCAAGCCTTTGGATTCTCTGGATGGCCTACAATCTATGGCGCGCGGACCCAGCCGCGCGAAAGCAAACCGACACGCCCTTTACGTTTATTGAGGCAATCCTGTTTCAATGGGTCAATCCCAAGGTCTGGGCCGTCGCATTAAGCGCCACCGCCTATGTCGCAATGTTTGGGCCGGTTCAGCAGGCAATGACGTTGGCAGGCACGTTTTCGACGATCAACCTTGGCGTATGCACGTTTTGGGCGGTTGCAGGCAGTCTGCTGTCCTACCTGCTGACGAATGCGGCCGCATGGCGCATCTTTATGCGCATCATGGCGCTTGCTTTGGTTGGTTTCTCGGTGCTGCTTTTTCTCTGACCAAAGCTTTGCTATAGCAACTGTCTAACCCTAAAAGGCAGACCCATGTTTCGTTGGTTCGAAGGTCTTGTCGATCCCTATGTACACTACAAAGAGAGCGACACACCGCCCAAGCGGCTTTATCCGTTTCTGCGTGAATATGCAGAGCCGTTTATGCGTGTGTTCTGGATTACGGGTGTAGCGTCAGTCATCATCGCGATCATCGAGGTGTGGTTGCTTGCCTATCTCGGGCGGTTGGTCGACATCCTTACCGCTGGCACCCCGGCCGAAGTTTGGGCGCAAAGCGGGCTAGAGTTTATTCTGGTTGCGGTCTTCATTCTGACACTGCGTCCTGCGATCCATGTGGCGCAGGTCATGTTGTTGAACAACACTATCCTGCCGAACTTTGGCACTTTGGTGCGGTGGCGGGCGCATAAGCACGTCTTGCGTCAGTCGGTCGGCTGGTTTGAAGATGACTTCGCCGGGCGCATCGCAAACCGGATCATGCAAACACCGCCTGCGGCAGGCGAAGTGATTTTTCAGCTTTTCGATGCGATCACTTTTGCGATTGCCTATCTGGTCGCTGCCGCTGTGTTGCTGGGGCAGGCGGACTTGCGCCTTTTGTTCCCGCTCATGCTGTGGATTCTGCCGTATCTTTGGCTGCTGCGCTGGGTTGTGACCCGCATTGGCCCCGCATCCGAGGCCGCATCGAATGCGCGAAGCGCTGTCACCGGTCGTGTCGTGGATAGTTATACCAACATACATTCGGTCAAGATGTTCGCGCACCATGACCGCGAAATTGAGTATGCCAAAGAAGCCATCGAAGAGGCGCGACGCACTTTTCAGATCGAAATGCGGCTTTATACCATCATGGATGCCGGTTTGATGTTGCTGAACGGCGTCTTGATCGTCGGCGTTGTCGGCTGGGCCATCTGGCTATGGATGCAGGGCGCGGCTTCGGTCGGATTGGTTGCGGTTGCGACCTCACTTGCGCTGCGCTTGAACGCAATGTCAGGGTGGATCATGTGGGCGATCACCAACTTTTTCCGCCAATTGGGCGTTGTGGCAGAAGGTATGCAGACGATCGCACAGCCTGTGACTTTGTTGGACAAGCCGGATGCAGCGCCGTTGATTGTGACCAAAGGGCAGGTCCGGGTTGCCGATCTGTCACATCATTACGGCAAAGAGGCCGGCGGTTTGGACCGGATCAATCTGGACATTGCTCCGGGTGAAAAGGTTGGGCTGGTCGGGCAGTCGGGCGCTGGGAAATCAACGCTCGTGAAGTTGCTGCTGCGTTTCTACGATGCAGAAAAAGGCACGATCAGCGTTGATGGGCAGGATATTGGCCATGCAACACAAGATAGCCTGCGCAGTGCCATTGGCATGGTCCAGCAAGACAGCGCGCTTTTGCATCGATCCGTGCGGGAAAACATCCTCTATGGCAATCCGACAGCCAGCGAAGACGAAATGATCGCCGCTGCGCGCAAGGCCGAAGCGCATGATTTTATCCTTGGTCTGCAAGATAACGAAGGCAACACCGGCTATGATGCGCGTGTGGGTGAACGCGGCGTCAAACTGTCTGGCGGGCAACGCCAGCGGATCAGTTTGGCACGGGTCATTCTGAAGGACGCGCCGATCCTGCTCTTGGACGAAGCGACCAGTGCCCTAGATAGTGAGGTCGAAGCCGCAATTCAGCAGACGCTTTATGGGATGATGGAAGGCAAGACCGTCATCGCCATCGCGCACCGCCTTTCGACGATTGCCCAGCTGGACCGGATCATCGTGATGGATCAGGGGCGCATCATCGAAGACGGCACGCATGAGGCCTTGCTGGCGGCGAATGGACAATACGCACGGTTCTGGGCGCGCCAATCAGGGGGCTTTCTGGGCCAAAGCGGACAGGAAACAAAATGACGCCAGAACGCTGGATTGACCCCTTTGAACCCGCCGACGGACCCCCGCCACAGACTCTGATGGCGTTCCTGCAGTGGTGTTTGAAGGGCAGCACAAAAATCACGCTTTTGGCTGGATTAGTGTCTGCTTTGGCAGGCACGCTTGAGGTTGCGACAGCCCTGATGCTGGGGTGGGTAATTGATGCGGCGCTTGCCTCATCGGGTGAGGGTTACTTTACGCAGAACGTCGTTTTGTTGATGGCGGTTACTGCGTTCTTCGTGATCCTGCGGCCTCTCATCCTGGGTCTGTCCGGTGTGATGCAGGCTGTGGTTGTCGGCCCCTCATTGGGCAACTTGATCCTGTCACGTCTGCACCGCCATTCGCTGGGTCAATCGGTGACATTCTTTGATGATGATTTTGCTGGGCGCATTGCGCAAAAACAGATGCAGGCCGCACGGGCGGCGACCGATCTGATTGTGGATATGATTCACACGGTTGCTTTTGCACTGGCGTCATTGATCGGGTCGGTAATCCTTTTGCTGACGATTGATGTCAGGTCAGCCGGTCTGTTGGCGCTTTGGGCCATTTCATACATTGCGCTGATCCGGTTTTTCATGCCACGGATCCGCGAACGCTCCAAGGCGCGCGCCGCCACGCGCGCGATGGTGACAGGGCAAGTGGTGGATACGATCACCAACATCAAAACGGTCAAGCTGTTTGCCCACGACGACCATGAAGACCGGGCGGCGATTGACGCAATGCAGACATACTGGGGCACGTCTGTACGTTATGGTTGGCTGTCTGCTTCTTTCCGCTTTTGGTTAATGGCGTTGGGCGGGCTGTTGCCGGTCATTCTTGTTGGGACGACCCTTTATTTCTGGACAACGGGCGCAGCCTCTGCCGGTGATATTGCTGCTGCGGGTGCCATTTCGCTGCGTTTGTCGCAAATGACTGGCTGGGTCAGTTTTACGCTGATGGGCATGTACGCGAATGTGGGCGAGGTAGAGGATGCGATGCACACGCTGAGCCCTGCACATACGCTGACGGATGCCCATGATGCTGATGATCTTGCGGCCCATCATGGTGCGATCACACTACAAGATCTGTCATTCAGCTATGGTGGTGGCCCCGGTGGCCTTGATCATGTGAACCTTGAGGTGCAACCCGGTGAAAAACTGGGGCTGGTCGGTGCCTCGGGTGCGGGCAAATCGACTTTGGTGGCGTTATTGCTGCGCCTTTATGATGCTGAAGCAGGAAAGGTGCTGATCGACGGCGTTGATGTGCGCGATGTGACGCAAGAAAGCCTGCGTCGCCAGATTGCGATGGTCACGCAGGAAACAGCGATGTTTAACCGCTCGGCCCGCGACAACATCAAATACGGCAAGCCGGATGCGACCCAGCAAGAAATCGAAGACGCCGCAAAGCAGGCCGAAGCGCATGAGTTCATACTGACGCTCAAGGATCACAAAGGACGGTCGGGATACGATGCCCATCTGGGTGAACGCGGTGTCAAGCTGTCCGGTGGGCAACGCCAGCGGATTGCGATTGCGCGTGCCATCCTGAAAGACGCCCCAATACTGGTACTGGATGAGGCGACGAGCGCGCTGGATTCTGAAGTAGAAGCATCAATTCAGGCTGCATTAGAGTCTATTATGGATGGGAAAACCGTGATTGCGATTGCCCATCGCTTGTCCACTTTGGCCCGCATGGACCGTATCGTTGTGCTTGACGCAGGGCGCATAGTCGAAGAAGGAACCCATGATGCGTTGCTGGCCCATGGTGGGCTTTATGCGCGCTATTGGAACCGCCAGTCAGGTGGGTTCATCAATGTGAAAGATGCGGCGGAATAAATGCTGACGATTGAAAGTTTGACCCATCTCGGCATGGGCCGTGCCTCTGACGGGCGGTCGCTGTTGCCAAGGGTTCTTCCCGGTGAAGAGGTCGATGTCGCACAGGATGGTACCTTGCGTATCGTGACGCCATCGGTTGATCGGGTTGCGCCGCCTTGCCGGCATTTCAAATCCTGTGGCGGGTGCGCGATGCAACATGCGACCGATGCTTTCGTCGCGGACTGGAAACAGGATATTGTCGTCAAGGCGGTGCAAGCCCGCGGATTAGACACTGTTTTTCGCGATATCGCGACCTCACCACCGCAATCACGCAGACGGGCCAAGCTGTCGGGCCGGCGCACCAAAAAGGGTGCGATGGTCGGGTTTCATACACGGGCGTCCGATACTCTGGTGCAGGTGCCCGATTGCCAGTTGCTGACGCCAGCATTGGTCGCAAGCTTTCCGGCGCTTGAGGCGCTGACCATTTTGGCCTGTTCGCGCAAAGGCGAGATTGATTTGACGGTCACAGAGGCAAGCGTTGGCCCGGATGTTCTGGTTGCGACGGATAAGGACCTGACACCGCAGTTGCGGGTGGAGCTGGCTGCTTTGGCCAACCAGTTTAGCCTGTCACGTCTGGTTTGGAATGATGAGCCTGTCGTCACCATTAATCCGCCCGTGCAGGATTTTGGTGGAACAGGCGTCGTGCCGCCGCCCGGTGCCTTTTTGCAGGCCACGCAGCATGGGCAAGCCACTTTGCTTGCCGCTGTTGCAGAAATCACCGCCAAAGCGGCCCGCATTGTCGATCTGTTTGCGGGCTGCGGAACCTTTGCACTGCCTTTGGCAAAGCACGCAGAGGTGCACGCGGTGGAAGGCGAAACGACCATGTTGGACGCGTTGGATCGTGGTTGGCGTGAAGGGCACCAATTGCGGCGGGTGACGACCGAAACGCGCGATCTTTTTCGCCGTCCACTCGAGGCGGACGAGCTGCGCCATTTCGACGCGGCGGTGATTGATCCACCACGGGCAGGGGCAGAAGCGCAGATCGCAACACTGGCTGCGTCTGAAATCAACACAATCGCAATGGTTTCATGCAATCCTGTCACCTTCGCGCGGGATGCCCGCACGCTGGTTGATGCCGGTTTTGCGATGCCTTGGGTGCAGGTTGTTGATCAGTTTCGCTGGTCGCCACATGTCGAAGTTGTTGCATGTTTCACGCGAAAATGAATCCAATCGCACGGCAGTATCTTTTCTGACCCCGCGCTTTGGTGTAGCTAAAACGAAACGGCGCAGACCGTAACGATGGGCAGAGATATGATTTCACGACGTTCTATGATGGCCGGAACGGCTGCTTTTGGGCTTGCTGGATGTACGGGGCAGTTACCTGTGTATCGCGGACCAGAGGTTACACGTATTCAGGTGCTGAAAGAGCGCCGCGAAATGCAGCTTTTGCACCACCGCAGCTTGATCAAGTCTTACCGCATCGATCTTGGGTTTGAACCAGAGGGTCACAAAACCAAAGAAGGCGATGGACGCACACCTGAGGGCGGTTACCGTATTGATCGGCGGAACCCGAATAGTCAGTTCCACTTGTCGCTGGGTATTTCCTACCCCGATGCCAACGACCTTGCTTATGCGCGCGCAAATGGCCTTGATCCAGGTGGTGATATTTTCATTCATGGCACACCACAAAAGTGGATTGGCACCCCCGATTGGACGTGGGGTTGCATTGCAGTGACAAATGAAGAGATGGATGAGATCTTTCCGATGATTAACACCGGAACGCTGGTCTACATCTACGCCTAAAAGCTGAGCCCGGCTATGGGTTGGCTGACCGCAGGGTCACTGCCCATATTCAACGTCCACCAGAGTTTTGCAGAGTCTTCCTGATACCATGCAAAACCCATAAACCGCGCGTTCGGGTCCAGAATCACGGCGCGCGTGTTTTCTTGCGCCATCCAAGCGGCCAGCGTTTGTATCTCTGACTCGAACGATTCTGAGATGTTTTCACCCAGAAGACGGCCCTGAAACCCGACGCGCTGTGCGCGCGCCAATGGGCTGGATCCGTCAGACCCAAACAACCAGGGGCGGTTCTGAATGGCCATATCGCGTGAATGGGTCGCAGCGGCAGCGGTCAGGCGCGCATCAAGTGCCACAGGGGCCACGCCAGCCGTCTGGCGCAGCGCATTCACACTATCAAGCATGCGGAACTGGATTGCGGCTTCATCGCCGGGATTAATGATATAGGCAGCAGGAAGCGGCAGGCCATCGGGCCCAAGCGGGCGGTTTCCTGTGGTATCACAAGCAGCAAGACCAAGCGCTGCCATCCCCAGTATCATCTCACGTCGCAACATTGCACGGCTCGCCTTTAACTCATTTGTTCTTCTCTAGCGGGAATGATGTGACACTTCAAACCCACATATCGGCAGAAGCCTACCGATGACGTTTGTTTGAATTGCGGCGCATTGCCAGAAACCTTATCTGTATGTGAGAAAGATCTGATCCTTTGAGGAGGACCATTATGACAAACAAATTCACACGCCGCGGTTTCATGGCTGCATCGGCAGCGCTGGTCGGCACAGGTGCAGTTGCGCAAACTGCGAATAGCACTGAGCTTGAGCAGGATATTTCAACCGGCGTAAAAAGAAATGTCGCCAGCTTCCGATCGTTGGATTGGCAGCCGTACTTCAGCAATCTGAACAATGGTGCGGTGCTTGTCGATATTCAGTCGCGCGCGCTTCATTTCTGGTCCGAAGATGAATCGGTTTACAAACTGTTCCCGACCAGCGTGCCGCTGTCGGAAGAGCTGACACGGACCGGGCGCACATCGATCACGCGCAAGGTTGAAGGCCCCAGCTGGGCGCCAACACCTTCAATGAAAATCCGCAATCCTGAATGGCCCGATTTCATCGGCCCCGGCCCAGATAATCCACTGGGAACACATGCGCTGCATTTGTCGTGGCAGTACTACCGCATTCATGGCACGCACGACACGCGCAAGATTGGCCGTCGGTCATCAAACGGCTGTATCGGTCTGTATAATGAACAAATTGCCGAGCTTTATGACCTGACGCGCGTTGGTACGCAGGTACTGCTGATTTGACGCTTCGGAACATGGTTAAAGAAAAAGGGCGCATCATGTGATGCGCCTTTTTTGTCAGAAATCAGGAAAGGCTTTTGCTTTTTGAACGATGCAGGAACCCCAGGCGCCACCACTGCTTTCTGCGGCGCTCTGCTGCTTCCCGCTCGGCCTTGCGGGCGGCAAGCTCTGCAACGGTCTTTTGGACGGCGCGCTGTTCTTCAAGTGTTTCGGTCGTTTCCTCATTGAATTCTTCTGCCCAGCGTGGCGCGGACACAACTTCCGGCTCAGCGGATTTCAGTTTGAGTGTCGGCTTTACCGGTTCACGCGGTTCCGAGTTGAGAACATATTCGTTCGTTTCGGACACCAAACGCGTGAGCGTCTTATTCAGATTGAAACGGGAAGAAACCTTAAGCGGTTTTACCTGCTGTCCTTCCCTATTGATTATGTTCAACCATTCACGGGCAGATTGCAGGCGTGCCTTGGGCAGGATCTGCATCGCTTTGTCGATCGCCGCCAGAAAAGCCTGGTCATATTCGGGGAACCGCCCGGCAAGCGGTTCGCACGGATCAGGGTTATTGCCTGCGAACTCGGCCATGCGTGTTTGGCTGTTTGGTGGCGCAACCCCGCTGATCAGGTGATAGAACGTGGCTCCCAGTGCATAAAGGTCACTGCTGGGGCCCTGCTTGCCGCCAGCGAAATAGAATTCCTGAGGTGAATACCCATCCTTGACGATCAAAACGGTTGAGACCGCGCGTGTCTCGCGGCTTGCTTCCTCACGGGCTGCGCCAAAGTCGATCAGGAAAGGGCTGCCCCATTTGTCGAGAAGAATATTGTCAGGCGAAATGTCCCGGTGCAGCAGATCATTTTGGTGGACCAGATCAACTGCGTCCAGAACCTTGATCAGGATCTCTTTGATCTGTGCGGGTGGCAGCGGATCGCTTTCATCGTTGACGATGCTAAGCAGGTCGCGGCCATGAATCAGATCCAACACCATATAGGCGGTATGGTTGTCCTCAAAGATACGGTGCACGCCGACGATATTCGGGTGACGCATCTTTGCGATGCTCCGCGCCTCGCGCATGAACATCTTGACGATGGTCCGATACTTTTCCTTATGTTGATCCGAGCGCACAAGAACATCTTTGCCGCGGCGCATACAGAACACTTCCGGATAGCATTCCTTGATGACAACATTCCGGTCAAGGTAGTTGTCTTTCGCAAGATAAGTTATGCCGAAGCCGCCGTTGCTCAGCGCTCTGTCGATCGTAAACTGATCACCCAATAAGGGCGTTCCATCAGGAAGCGCTTCACTGCGTTCTTCCTGATCCGCCTCTTGAATTGGCTGCTTTAATGCTGTCATTTTCACCACTCATCGCCCCGGCAACACAGAACGATCCATACAAAATACTTTCACGTTGGTTTTTATTGCAGATAAATATGTTTGCTTTGGGGCAGCCCTGCAGAAAAGTTGTGTTTTTGCGGGCCAAATCCGGGCATTTTTTGGTCGTCGATACGCTTATTCGCCGGAATATTCTGATTTGGCGGGATTGTTTCCAAAACCTGCCCGACTGTTCATGCCGCGTTCATTTAATTCGGGTTTCTGATTCTTGTTGTTTTTAACACGGTTCCTGTGGAATCGCAGATAAGACGCAAGCGCTGCCCAGCATACCAAAATGTCAGCCGAATCCGCCCTGCGTCTTCGTCGCGGCCTTCTTCTGACTGGCTTGTGATTTCACCAGCGCGCATCTTTTCGGGTACTTCAGCAGGTGTCAGCCCCAACAACGGGCCAAGGTCATGTGCGTCGACGGTTGCGCCTTTGTCGGTCAGAGTCACTTTCATAGTGGACACTCACTTCAAGTATCAGGCGCAGCCGACCAAAACAGCAATTGGCTTCGATCACATGGCGCCTTGCCTTTAGCTCAGCCAGCCCTTGAGGTTTTTCTCAATCACGCCAGACAAAGCGTCAATATGTGCGGGATCATCGTTCAAGCAAGGAATATAGGTGAAATGTTCGCCCCCGGCCTCTTCAAAGCTTTCCTTGATCTCTTCATTGATCTCTTCAAGCGTTTCGATGCAATCA
>JALQUF010000310.1 GCA_023263855.1 Yoonia sp.
AAAACGAACCCAAGGTGATAGGAGGTGGGGGCCGTATCAACGCGTGCCAAATCGCATAGGGCCACAATACCGGGTCGTTCGCGCCGCGCCATTACACGCAGGCCTTGGCGCACAAAGGCGCGGTTCACCCCGATCAGTGGGGCGACATCCGCGACAGTGGCAAGCCCGACCAAGTCCAGATAGGACATCAGATCGGGGCCATCCCCAACCCCCTTGGCACGCAGAACACGCCGCGCCTCAACCAGCGTTAGGAACACAACCGCGGCTGCGCATAGATGCGCCAAATCCCCCGTTTCGTCCTGTCGGTTTGGGTTCACAACGGCCAAACAGTTGGGCAGGGTTTCGCCCCCCAAATGGTGATCCAAAATTATGATATCTGCGGCATGACCCGCGGCGATTGCCTCATGACTTAGCGTGCCGCAATCGACGCAAATGATCAGATCGTGCTTGGCCGCCAGTTCCGACATGGCAGTTGGGTTTGGTCCGTAGCCTTCGTCAATGCGGTCAGGGACATAGAGCGTACATTGAGTGCCAAAATGACGATACCAATTGATA
>JALQUF010000311.1:0-274 GCA_023263855.1 Yoonia sp.
AGGTGTTGGGCACTTGGGTGGATGGCCACCGCATCTGGGGGGAATGAACATGGCAGAAACAGAGATCGCTTACGGGGCGCTGATCCTTTGGGGGATGATCGGATATCTGCTTGGCTCGATCCCGAGCGGGATGATCCTTGCGCGCATAATGAACCTAGGCAATCTGCGCGACATCGGGTCGGGCAATATCGGGGCCACCAATGTGCTGCGCACAGGCAACAAAAAGGCCGCTGCGCTGACGCTTTTGTTTGATGCGGGCAAAGGGGCTGCCGTT
>JALQUF010000311.1:284-555 GCA_023263855.1 Yoonia sp.
GCGATGCAGGTCGGAGCCCTGATGGCCTTTGTCGGTCATTGTTTTCCGGTCTGGCTGGGCTTCAAAGGCGGCAAGGGCGTGGCCACCTATTTCGGTATCCTTTTTGCGCTGGCTTGGCCCATCGGCATTGTCGCAGCCCTGATCTGGCTGATCGTGGCCGCAGTTTCGCGGTAGTCGTCGCTGGCAGCGCTTTTCACCGCAGGCTGGACGCCCATCGTGATTACTTTCACGGATTACAGCAACTACTTCCTGCTCTGTGCGATCCTTGGAT
>JALQUF010000312.1 GCA_023263855.1 Yoonia sp.
GAAAACAACATTACCTTTTTATTTAAAAATTATAAATATAATGATGATTAATATTAATGGCGGAAGGACTGAGATTCGAACTCAGGAAAGAGTTGCCCCTTTGCCGGTTTTCAAGACCGGTGCATTCAACCACTCTGCCATCCTTCCGTGAAGAGTGTTTTATTATTATAATTATTTAATTCAACCATAAAATAGTCTAATAAAAGCTATAACTAATTAATCAATTCAATTCCTATGAATAAAGAATTTAATAAAGGACTTTTCTTAGCTGGATTTGGTTCTTTTTGGTGGGGTTTTTTTGGGGTTTTATACTTTAAATATATTACATTTATAGGTCATATAGAATTAGTTGTTCATAGATGTTTATGGACAACATTTACTTTAATAATAACAACATTTTTTTTTTCTAAATGGAATGTTTTTTTTACAATAATTAAAAGTAAAAAAAATTTATTATATTTATTCTTATCTGGTTTTCTTATTTTTATTAATTGGGCGATATGGATATATGCAATAGCAACAAATAGAATAATTGATGCAAGTTTTG
>JALQUF010000313.1 GCA_023263855.1 Yoonia sp.
CGAAAGCGGCATTTGAAAGCTTCAGTGTCTCCCCGGTGGCGGAGCGCGTGGCGTTGTTGGAGCGTATTGCAGAGATTTATCAACGCCGCATTGGCGAAATTGCCGAGGCGATTCGATTGGAAATGGGTGCGCCCGTCGGTTTGGCGAATTCCGCCCAGGCTTATGCCGGACTGGGCCATATTGTCGAAGCCGCCAAAATTCTGAAGGACTTTAACTTCGTCGAAGATCTGGGACCCCACCGTGTCGTAAAAGAACCCATTGGAGTATGCGGTCTGATCACGCCGTGGAACTGGCCGATGAATCAGGTGGCTTGTAAGGTTGCTCCCGCTATCGCGGTTGGGTGCACGATGGTGCTAAAGCCCAGCGAAGTAGCTCCTTTATCGGCGTATTTGTTTGCCGAGATCATGCATGAGGCCGGAGCGCCTGCTGGCGTGTTTAACCTAGTCAATGGCGATGGCCCCACCGTGGGCACGGCGCTATCGGTTCACCCCGATGTCGATATGATGTCCTTTACGGGCTCAACACGCGCCGGTTCTCTAGTTGCACA
>JALQUF010000314.1 GCA_023263855.1 Yoonia sp.
CACAGCTTTTCCGCCCAAAGATCGTATTCGGGCATGTAGGTGAACCGGCGATATGCGCCCAGACGTCGGGGTCGGGAGATGCGCCAGCCGGTTTCTTCGTAGACTTCCCGAATCAAAGCCTGGACTGGGGATTCACCCGGATCGACGCCACCACCGGGCAATTGCACCTCGGGTTCCGGAGCGTCCTGATGTGTCAGAAGCAAGCCGCCCTCAGTTGGCAAAATGGCATAAGCGCCTGTTCGAACCTTGTAGGATCGCCCTGTTTCGGGTGCCTCGCCGTACCTGCGGATCATGTCATTCCCCTTCTGCCCCTTGGACCTGCCGGATCGTCCCTTATATAGTCCCGAACATGCCGGAGGGCGGCAAGCAAGGAAAATCCATGACACTCGGATCGAAAATCGCCTGGGACGACACCGTCCTGCCATTTCAACTTGACCGTTCGGACATTCGTGGCCGAGTGGCCCGTCTGGACGGGGTGTTGAGCGGAATTCTCAAGCAGCACAACTACCCGGCCCCGGTGGAAGCGCTTGTGGCCGAGATGGCGT
>JALQUF010000315.1 GCA_023263855.1 Yoonia sp.
ATTATACACGCCGTCCACGATCACCAGCCCTTCGGCCTTGGCCGCCAGCAGGCACATCGACAGCGAGGTCAGCAGCGGCAGGCGGTCCGGGCGGAACCGGGTCTGCAATTCCTTGGCAAGGTCATTGGTGCCCATCACCATCCCCGCCATCTTGGGATGCGCCGCGATCTCGGCGGCATTCAGCATACCGCGCGGCGTTTCCATCATCGCCCAGATCGGCAGATCGCCGGTGATCTCGGCCAACGCATCCAACTGCGCCGCGCTTTCCACCTTGGGCAACAGCACCGCATCACAGTCCATCTGCGCCACGGCTTCGGCATCGGCCCGGCCCCACTCGGTATCCAGCCCGTTGATCCGCACGATCCGCACCCGCGCACCGTACCCACCCGCCGCAAGCGCCGCCTTCAGCGTTTCCCGCGCGGCGGGCTTTTCATCGACAGCCACCGCATCTTCGAGGTCGAAGATGATCGCATCGACCGGCAACCCACGCGCCTTGTCCAAGGCCCGGTCCTTTGATCCCGGAATATAAAGCACCGAGCGATAGG
>JALQUF010000316.1 GCA_023263855.1 Yoonia sp.
TGAAATTGCAGGTATCTGAAGAGATATGTGGGCGGTTTGGTTCATTCGATGGATCAAGTCCTGCATATCAACTACCTAGGGTTTGACGCTTCGGCGTTGGGTCCGATGATGGATAGTCAGCTTCACTGTTTGAGTGGCTTCGTTTCTTTGTGAAACGTTGTACATCAAACAGAGACTTCATCGACCCTGCCGGGTCGATGAGATGTGCAGGGTTCGAACGTCAAGGACAAGCTGGCAACAGCTTTTCAACTTGAGAGTTTGATCCTGGCTCAGAACGAACGCTGGCGGCAGGCCTAACACATGCAAGTCGAACGAGACCTTCGGGTCTAGTGGCGGACGGGTTAGTAACGCGTGGGAACGTGCCTTTCACTACGGAATAGTCCCGGGAAACTGGGTTTAATACCGTATACGCCCTTCGGGGGAAAGAATTTCGGTGAAAGATCGGCCCGCGTTAGATTAGGTAGTTGGTGGGGTAATGGCCTACCAAGCCTACGATCTATAGCTGGTTTTAGAGGATGATCAGCAACACTGGGACTGAGACACG
>JALQUF010000317.1 GCA_023263855.1 Yoonia sp.
GCCGTGACAGACCTCGCAGTCCACGTACACATCCGGGAGGAAGTTCATTTCAATGGTGATCGTTCCATCACCCGAACAGTTCTCGCAGCGTCCGCCTTTGACGTTAAAGCTGAAACGACCGGGCTGATAGCCCCTCATTTTCGCTTCCTGTGTTTCAGCGAACAATGCCCGGATTTTGTCGAACACACCGGTGTAAGTCGCGGGGTTACTCCTCGGTGTGCGACCTATCGGCGCTTGGTCGACATGCACAATTTTGTCGAGTTGGTCGACTCCCTTGATCCTGGTGTGCAGGCCCGGCACGTGGCGTGCACCGTTGAGCGTGTTCGCGAGTGATCGATAAATAATGTCGTTGACAAGGGTTGATTTACCCGAACCGCTGACCCCGGTGATAGCCACCATCACTCCGAGCGGGATGTCGACGGAGATGTCTTTTAGGTTGTTGGCGCGTGCTCCCTCGACGGTAATCATCCGGGAGGTGTCGATCGCTCTGGGCTCGCGCTCCACAAAGACTCGCGTGCGACCAGAAAGGTAGTCCGCGGTG
>JALQUF010000318.1 GCA_023263855.1 Yoonia sp.
CGATAGTGGGGGGATCCATCCGTAACCGATCCATGGCGTATGCCCAGATCGATGCTGATAGGGCCTCGATATCAGAGTTGACTCGATGCATGGAGTGCCCGCTCCGTATTAGCCACTGATTGCTCCGAGTGTGCAGGAAATTCTCTTCCACAAGAAGCTGTACTTTGATTCTGGGTTCACTTTATTTCTCGTTCGGAGTTCGCCTCATGCAGTTCGCAGATGCATCGGCGCTTGAAGTGCTTCGGATGCGGGAACGAAAGGTGCCTCCAGTGCAGCCGCCACCGCGCTGTGGGTCAGCCGTCCATCGTACACGTTGAGTCCTGCGCCAAAGTGGGGGTCAGAGAGCAAAACCGACGCCACGTCTCCCTGGGCCAGTTGTAATACATAAGGGAGTGTCGCATTGGTGAGCGCCATGGTGGCTGTTCTGGCCACCGCGCCCGGCATGTTGGCAACGCAGTAGTGGACCACTCCATCGATCACATAGGTCGGGTCTGCGTGGGTGGTGGGCTTTGAAGTTTCGAAGCAGCCGCCTTGATCAAT
>JALQUF010000319.1 GCA_023263855.1 Yoonia sp.
TGCCCAGGTCCAACACCTCCTGCACGTTAGCCGGTGCCAACACCGGCACAGAGGCGCCAATGAACATGTGTTCCGATTGATGGGGCAGCGTTGAGGACTTACAGGCGTGGTCATCTCCTGCCACTGCCAGCACGCCCCCATAGCGAGACGTGCCGAACGCGTTGGCGTGTTTGATCACGTCCATGCTGCGATCGACGCCAGGGCCTTTGCCGTACCACATGCCAAAAACACCATCGAAGCGTGCGCCTTCGAACAAATTGGTCTGTTGGCTGCCCCATACCGATGTGGCGGCAAGGTCCTCATTAACGCCCGGCTGGAAGTGAATCTGATGCGCGTCGAGGTACGGTGAGGCTTTCCACATGGCTTGATCGACGCTGCCCAGTGGGCTGCCGCGATAGCCAGAGACGAAGCCCGCGGTGTTGAGGCCCCGCTTCAAATCTCTTTTTCTCTGCAGCATTGGCAGGCGCACCAGCGCTTCGATGCCTGTCATGTAGGCGGAGGTGTGGTCGTGCGTGTACTTGTCGTCTAATGACACCG
>JALQUF010000031.1 GCA_023263855.1 Yoonia sp.
CCGCGCGATGGCGCAGAAAGCGCGCGAAGAGAACGAAGCGCTAAAGGCGCGGATTGAAGCGCTGGAAGGCAAGAAGAAGTAGGTCGGGGCTTGCCCCGAGTCTTTTGTAAAGGCGGGGGAGCCCCCGCCATACGGTTGGTTACAACAAGAAGAACGACACATGGCACTTGGTGATATGCTTGGCAAAGCCGCCAGCATGATGGGCGACAACTTTGATTTTGTCGCCAAACTGGAAGAACTGGGCGTGGATGCGTCGATGCTTGAAAACCTCGATCTTGAGGCGGCCAAGGCGTTCATCGAGGAGAAGGGTTTCGATATGTCGATGCTCGACAGCCTCGGGCTGGATGTGGATGAGCTGATCGCGAGGTTTAAAGGCGAGGCTTGATGCATGGTGGGGAGAACCACGCCTCACGATCTAAGACCAATGTAGGCCGGGGTTTTCCCCGGCTTCTCAATTTGTTGGGGCTCAGAACTCCCGCAAATACGCCACCAGAATATCCAGCGCCGCTTGCAGATCGTCCCGTTCGACCATCTCGGTCACTGTATGGATGTACCGCGTCCCCACTACGATCCCGACGGCGCGTGCGCCGGCCGCTGCTTGCTGCGCCGCCGCGCCGTCTTGCCCGCCTGAGGCCAGCATCGTGCGCTGGTAGGGGATCTTTTTCTTGATCGCGAGGGCTTCGATTTCGCTGACCAGTTTCTTGTCGGCGATGAAAGAACTGTCGCGCACGTGCAGGCCGAAGCCTTTGCCTTGCTGCGTTGTTGCGTCCTTGTCGGGGATGCCGGGGGTGTCGCAAGACAGCGTGGTGTCGATGCCCAGCCCGATGTCGGGTTTGATGGCATAGGCCGAGGTGCGCGCGCCGCGCAGGCCTACCTCCTCTTGCGTCGTGAAGGCCACGTGGATTTCCGCGCCGCGCCCTTTTTTGCCCAAATGCCGGATCGCTTCGATCCCCAGCCAGCAGGCGATGCGGTTATCCAGGGCTTTGGATACGAACTTATCGCCCATCTCAAGGAAGGGTTCGTCCATCACCACATAGTCGCCGACCTTGACGATATCTTTGGCCGCTTTGCCAAGGCCGAGGTCGATGAAGAATTCCCCTACTTCGGGGATTTTCTTGCGGTCTTCGGGGGAGGAGATGTGCACGGGCTTGCCGCCGGGGTTCATCACGCCTTTGAAATCGCCCTCATCGGTGCAGACCAGCACGCGGCGGGAAAACAGGTTGCGGGGGTCAAAGCCACCCACGGGCAGAACATAAAGAAAGCCGTTCTTGTCGATGTGGCTGACCAGAAAGCCGATTTCGTCCATGTGGCAGAGCAGCATGATTTTGGGCGCACCATCCTTGGTCGCATTGCGCCGGCAGAGCAGCGAGCCCATCGGATCAGTCTCGATCGAATCGAACAGGTCCTCTACCTCGGATGTGATCAGGTCGCGGACCCGGTCTTCGTGGCCCGGCACGCCGGGCATTTCGCACAATCGTTTGAGAAGGTCGGTGTTCATGAAGGGGCTCCTTTGTTGTGCGTAGATTGGGCTGTGCGCGGGCGGATGGCAATTATCCACATGAAATTTCTACGACATCACAGTTATCCCCAAGAAATGACTTTACAGATGCGTCCTAGTCGGGCCACGATATGTAGTAGGGGATAAACGTGAACAACACCGCCCCTAGAGCAGGCACCTAGCGCTTGGGCACTGCCATGACCCATGCGCCAACGCAGTGAGGCCGAGCATATGGCATTGTCCGAACATTTCCCCGAGGCGGATGACCTTCACCCGATTGATCTGGTGGAACACATCGCAGAACACCATGCATGGGAGTTTGACCGCATCCATGACGACCAGATCGCCATGGCGGTTGAAGGCCAGTGGCGCACCTATTCCATCACGTTGGCCTGGTCGGCCTATGATGAGACGTTACGCCTGATCTGCACCTTTGACATGGAGCCGCCCGAAGACCGGATGCCGGCCCTTTATGAGACGCTGAATGTGATCAATGACCGCTGCTGGGCGGGGGCCTTTACGTGGTGGGATGAGCAAAAGCTGATGGTGTACCGCTACGGGTTGATGCTGGCGGGTGATCAGATCGCGGGGCCGGATCAGATTGATACGATGATCGGCGCGGCGGTCGCAGCATGCGAGCAGTATTACCCGGCGGTCCAGTTGGTCACTTGGGCGAACCGCACTCCAGACGAAGCTGTGCAGGTTGCCATTGGTGGTGCTTACGGGCGGGCATGATCCTTTGATCACGCAAGAACACGGGCCGCAGTTTGCGGCCCGTGTTTTTTCGCAGCGGTGTCGCCGCTAAGAGTTGGGGCGCGTCGCGCCGCTGTAAAGATCAACAACAGCGTTCATTGAGGCCATTGTTGCATTCAGCCCAATGAATTTGCTGATCTGACCGTCGCCGTCAAGTTCGCCCCCGGCCAGCACCTCGGTCATCAGAGGTTTGACGCTTGTCCAGTCTGCCAAGGCAACCTCAAGCCCCTCAGAGATTTCAGGATTGAAGGGCGGCAAGATACCGACTTGCGGCATGCCAAAGCGCAAGGCTTCAAGCGACGCTTCAAAGACCTGTACCGTGCCCGCAAGCTCATCTCGTGTTTGCGGTGTTTCATGAACGGTGCCGATCATGCAGGCTTCTTTCGACATCTTTTGTGTCAGCATGCCCTGCCGGACAGAAATATCGATCAGCATCAAAGACGCCTGTGTGGCGGCATTGGGGTTTGCGTATTGCCTGACCAGTTCCTCGACCACCAACTGTGTTGCGGTCAAAACCGCCAGGTTCTCACTCAGCAGATAATTCAGGTCTGCGTCGGTGCCGGTTCCATTGGCAATGGCGAGCGCGGCGACCTCAAACGGTTCCCACGTTTCTTTCAGTTCATGAAGCCTTGCGAGCGATTTGCGCCGCGTCTCGGGCGCAATGATGTTGAGGTCTTCATCGCCGAATTCGAGCGCAGCAAGGATCCTGTCAAACTCGGTCGTTGCACCAGACAGGAAGGCCGCCGCACGATCGGGGCTGATGCCACGGCTGAGATGGCATGCCGCAGCCGGGATGTGTTGTGACAGCATCCGCAATTTGCCGGAGTAGTTGATACGCTCTTGCGCGTTTTCTGTGACGGTGGCGACAACGGGTGTGTCCTGCGCAACCTGTGCCTGAAGCGGCGCCATATGCCCTGCGGCGATCATGGGAACAAGCACAGCCAGGCTTCTGAGAGTAGACTTCATCATATATCCTTTTTCGACTTGATGGCCGCCATTGTCCGCGACCGGTGTCATTTGTGGGAATTCGCTAAGCAGGCACTGATCAAAGGTATTGTGCGGTCACTCTTAAGTAGAGGTTTAAGAAAATTTGGTGCCCGCATTATGGTTTTTTGGTGGTTGGTGGGGAAACCCGCATGAAATCCACAAGGCAAATGCTGCAATGCAGCAAGTTGCCTGTTTTTGTGGCGCTTCTTAGATGGCAAATCACGCCTTTCAACGCGCCAGACCTTTGGCTAACGTGCTGAAAGTAAGTTAAGAGGTGGCTTCAGATGAATATGACCGATGTGGCGAAGCGTGGGCTTGTCTTGCTGGGATGTGGCAAGATGGGATCTGCGATGTTGGAGGGGTGGTTGCGCACGGGGCTGCCGCCTTTGGCGGTGACAGTGATCGACCCAAACCCGTCTGATTGGCTCAAAGAGCAGGGTGTGCAGATCGGTGGCAAATTGCCTGAAAACCCGGCTGTTGCCATTGTCGCGGTCAAGCCACAGATGATGAAAGAGGCCTTGCCTGATGTGAAGGTGCTGGGCAATGGCCAGACGCTTGTGATCTCGGTGGCGGCTGGTACGCCCATGCGCACGTTTGAGACTGTGCTGGGCGACCAAACCCCTATCGTGCGGGCAATGCCGAATACGCCTGCGGCCATTGGTCGGGGCATCACGGCCATTGTGGGCAATGCACGTGTGCAAAGCGATCAGATGGATCTTGCCGAGGCCCTGCTTTTGTCTGTTGGTGATGTGGTGCGTTTGGATGGTGAAGACCAGATGGATGTGGTTACGGCTGTTTCGGGGTCGGGGCCAGCTTATGTCTTTCATCTGATTGAAACACTGGCCGCTGCAGGCATGGCCGAAGGGCTGCCTGCCGACCTTGCGATGCATTTGGCCAAAGCCACTGTTGCGGGCGCAGGCGATCTGGCTGAAAACGATGATGTGAACCCGGCCCAGCTGCGCGTCAATGTGACGTCGCCCAATGGGACGACAGAAGCTGCGCTAAAGATCTTGATGGATTTTGAGACAGGCTTCCCGCCGCTTTTGCGCCGTGCTGTTGCTGCTGCGGCGAAACGCTCGCGCGAGTTGGCCAATGAGTGAAATCAGCTTTGATGATTTTCTGAAGGTTGATGTGCGCGTTGGCACTGTGTTGCGGGCCGAGCCCTATCCAGAGGCGCGCAAACCTGCGATCAAGCTGTGGATCGATTTTGGCGATGAGATTGGCGAGAAAAAGACATCCGCCCAGATCACGGCGCACTATCAGCCTCAGACGCTTGTGGGCCGTCAGGTGATGGCGGTTGTCAATTTCCCGCCGCGCCAGATCGGGAAATTCATGTCCGAAGTACTGGTGCTTGGGATGCCTGATGAAAATGGAGAGGTCGTTCTTGTCGGCCCCGACCAAACCGTGCCACTTGGAGGGCGTTTGCATTGAAGAAACTACTGATCACCCGGGTGCTGCCCGAAGCCAACCTTGCGGCTGCGCGCGCACGTTTCGATGTGACCGTTCGCGACACGGCTGACGGGTTGACGGTGGCCGAAGCCGCGCAGGCCTTGGCTGACTACGACGCCATCCTGCCGACATTGGGTGATCAGTTCAGTGCCGAGGCGTTTATCGGTGATCTGCGTTGCGGTGTGCTGGCCAATTTCGGTGTGGGCTATAACCATATTGATGCAGCAGCGGCTGGCATGGCGGGTGTGCTGGTCTCGAACACGCCCGATGTGGTCACTGACGCCACTGCCGATATCGGTCTTACGCTGATCCTCTCGACCTGCCGTCGTGCGGGTGAGGGCGAGCGGCTGGTGCGGGCCGACCAATGGACCGGCTGGGGACCAACCCAGATGCTGGGTACGCATGTGACGGGCAAAACGGTTGGTATCGTCGGCATGGGGCGGATCGGCCAGGCCGTGGCACGCCGCTGTCACTATGGTTTCGAAATGCCGGTGCTTTACTTCAACCGCTCGCGCAAAGAGGTGGATTTCCCGGCCCGCCAGGTCGACACCCTGCACGAGCTGATGGGCGCGGCGGATATCATCGTTGTGACTGTGCCGGGGGGCGGTGGGAATACCGAATTGATCGATGCCGCCGCCTTGGCTGCGATGAAGCCGACGGGCATTTTCGTCAATATCGCCCGTGGTGATGTGGTGGACGAGAGTGCCTTGATCACGGCATTGGCGACCGAGCAGATTGCAGGGGCCGGTCTGGACGTGTTCGCCCATGAGCCGCACGTGCCCGATGCATTCCGCGCATTGGAAAATGTCGTGCTCTTGCCGCATCTGGGTACTGCCGCGTTGGAGGTCCGTGAAGCGATGGGCCAGATGGCGCTTGATAATATTATCGCGTGGGAAGAAGGGCGCCCGCTGCCGCAAGCTGTCTGACAGTTTGCGGCAAGGGGCGGGCTGGTTTGGCCCCCTTGCCGGGCCTATGTCACAGGTATTGCCCTAAATTGCCTCTTGGAGACACCTGACGAAATCAATTCTGTTTGGTGCGACTGTGTCATGCGTTCTTGCAACAGCTGCGGCTGCACATGACTTTGAAATCGGGGATCTTGTGATCGTCCATCCGATGGCGTTTGAAACCGCACCTTCGGCCATGTCAGGGGGCGGTTATTTTTCCATCACCAATAACGGCACCACGGCCGAGCATCTGCTCGGCGTCGAGGCCGCTTTCCCCCGTGTGATGCTGCACACCACCGAAATGACAGATGACATTGCGCGGATGTCGCATGTCGATGCGCTCGAGATCCCGGCGGGTGAGACTGTGACGCTGGCCCCCGGTGGCCTGCACGTGATGTTCATGGGGTTGAACGGCGACCCGCTTGAGGCGGGCGAGACTTTTCCCGCCACTTTGATCTTTGAAACCGCAGGCCGCCTTGATGTTGTGTTCAACGTCGAAGCGCGCACAGAAGGTGGGATGCAAATGGACCATAGCGCCCATCAGATGGGCAACTGATCGGGCCAGGTCGGGTCTAGCAGAAAGGCGTGCCCTAGTGTGGTTTTGACAGACGGTCCGCTTTTTTACGCACCAGCACACTGCGCAAATCGTGCATCGCCATCAGCAAGTCGTCTGTGACTTGCGCGAGTTGTGTATCAGTGGCCTTTGCCTGCGCCCATTGCGCGGTCAGGTTGATATGATCAATGGCGCGGTGGATATCATCCATGTCGCGTGCTGCCAAAACGGCAAGACGCGCTTGCATCCAATCGTTGATCACGGCCTCTTCTGCCGGGCTGAGCGTGGTGTCACCCGTCACTTTATAGTCACCCCGGTTGGTGTTCACGATGGCGATCTGATCCATTTCGATCCGCCGTTCACGGTTTTCGGTGTTGACCCGAAAGACCGCGGCGCCGTTTTCACGGATACGAAAGTAAAGATCGGGCAGGGCTGTCATGACAGCCCTTCACAAAAAGTAATGATCCGCTGGCAGGCCTCTTTCAGCGCGTCATCAGATGTGGCGTAGCTGACGCGAAAGTTGGGGCTGAGCCCGAAGGCTGCGCCAAAGACCACGGCGACGCCGGTGTCCTCAAGCAAGGCCGTTGCGAAGGTTTCGTCGTTGTCGATGACGGTTCCCGATGCGGTTGTCTTGCCGATGCAGCCGGCAATGGACGGGTAGACGTAGAACGCCCCTTCCGGCTGGGGGCAGACGATGCCCGGAGCCTGGTTCAGCATGGACACCACCAGATCGCGGCGGCGTTCAAAGACGGTGTTGTTCGACGCCAGAAAATCCTGTGTACCGTTCAGCGCCTCAACAGCAGCATATTGGCTGACCGAGCAGGGGTTCGATGTTGATTGGGATTGCACCTTGCGCATCGCTTTGATCAGCGGTTCAGGCCCCGCAGCATAGCCAATGCGCCAGCCTGTCATGGCATAGGCTTTAGAGACTCCGTTGACCGTCAGTGTGCGGTCATAGAGCATGGGTTCGACCTGCGCGGGCGTGCAGAATTTGAAGTTCCCGTAGGCCAGATGTTCATACATGTCGTCAGTCATGATCCACACGTGCGGGTGGCGCAGCAGAACATCTGTCAGGGCTTTCAGTTCCGACCAGCTATAGCCCGCACCCGTGGGGTTCGAAGGCGAATTGAAAAGGAACCATTTGGTGTTTGGTGTGATCGCGGCTTCCAGCTGGGCGGCTGTGATTTTGAAATCCGCCTCCAGCGATGCTGCGACAGTGACGGGCGTACCGCCGGCCAGCAGCACCATATCGGGATAGCTGACCCAATAGGGCGCCGGGATGATGACCTCATCACCGGGGTTCAGCGTTGCCATAAAGGCATTGTAGAGAACCTGCTTGCCGCCCGTCCCGACAGTGACTTGGGCAGGAGTGTAGGCCAGATCATTGTCGCGTTTGAATTTCGCGCAAATCGCCTCTTTCAGTTCGGGTATCCCGTCAACGGCGGTGTATTTTGTCTTGCCGTCGGCAATCGCCGCAACCGCAGCGTCCTTAATGTTTTGAGGTGTGTCAAAATCAGGTTCACCTGCACCCAAGCCGATCACGTCGCGGCCCGCAGCCTTAAGTTCGGCAGCTTTGGTTGTCACGGCGATCGTAGGGGACGGTTTGACGCGGTCGAGTGTCGCAGAAAGAAAGGTCATCAGAGCATCCGGTGGTAAAAAGGCACTGTCTGTGACATAGGACGCATGGGCGCTTGAAGGCAAGTGATTGAAGGATAGCACGATGACAGATGAACAAGACTGGTTCGGATCAGAGACAGCAACCTTCGGTGATAGGCTGGCTGGCGCGCGCGAAGCGGCAGGGCTGGACCAAAAGGGGTTGGCCGATAAGCTGGGGGTCAAACGCTCGGTCATTCAGGGCTGGGAAAATGACCTGAAAGAGCCGCGTGCGAACCGCTTGCAGATGCTGGCCGGTATTCTAAGTGTGTCGATAAGCTGGTTGTTGACCGGCGAAGGCGATGGCCCGGAAGGCCCAGATGAAGAAGGCCAGATGACCAGTGATCTGGCTGAGCTGCTAACCGAAATGCGCGCCTTGCGCGGGCAGATCATCCGGTCGGGTGAAAAACTGGGCCGTTTGGAAAAACGACTGCGTAAGGCATTGAAGGACTGACATGACAGAGACCCGCGAAACGATGATCAAGCGGCTGCATATGCGGTCGATGCGGCGCGGCATCAAAGAGATGGACTTGATCTTGCAGGCCTTTGCAGAGGCACATCTGGCCGGGTTTTCACAAGAAGATCTGGTGCTCTATGACCAGCTTCTTTCTGAAAATGATCATGATATCTATGGCTGGATCGGTGGGCAGTTTCCAACGCCCCCTGCCTATCTTGACCTTGTGACACGTATTGCAAGCGGTGCGCAGGGTGTGACCCGCCCTGACTGATTGAGTAAAATAATCGGCTTAACCGATTATTCTTTGTTTCGTTCTATCCCGGAGTACGGACAGAAACGGAGCAGCGAAACAATGAGCATTCACCCGGACCTCGATCAGCCAGATACGCCTGATACGTCACCCGCGCGCAGTGCGGCCTTCATGGCCAGTTATCTTGACACGCTCAATCTGGTGGAACGGCTTCACCGGCTGCTTCTGGATGTGATCAAGGATGAATTTGAACGCGTGGGCCTGTTGGAAATCAACGCGGTGCAGGCGCTTTTGCTGTTCAACGTGGGCGACAATGAAGTCACGGCGGGAGAATTGAAATCGCGGGGCTATTATCAGGGGTCCAACGTGTCCTATAACCTTAAAAAGCTGGTGGATGCCGGCTATATGCACCACGAACGCAGCGAAATTGACCGTCGGTCTGTCCGTGTGCGCCTGACGGAAAAGGGGCGCGGTGTGCATGTCTTGGTCACGCGGCTTTTTCGGACGCATTCCGAAGGGCTGATGGACAGGGGTGTCTTGGACCAGCAAGGGGTTGAGGATATTACCTCTGCCTTGCGTCGGGTTGAACGCTATTGGACCGAGCAGATCCGCTATATTTACTAAGTTGTGCAAAATTTAGCGCAAATGCGTATTTTTCTGGATTCAGCTTTTGAACACGCATAGGTTGTGTTGGCGTAGGTGTTTGTAACGAGGATTGCGGTTTGGGTGGGCTGGTATGCGCGCGTGCCAGCCCATTTCTTTTCGGGCTGTCGTGTCGGGTGCCAAGGTCACTGCGGTTGTGCTTCGCCCATGATAAGGCTTGCCAATTCGCGCACCAGTTTGCGTTCCATGGCGGCGGCATAGTCTTCAAAACCCAAAGCGGTTTCGACAAATGATCCCGGCCCTCTGATCACATTGGCTGTGTAGTAAGAGGAAAGCTCTTTGATGTCGGCAAAGCGTTCATCACCGCCGCGCAGGTTGCCCGATCCGATGACCAACCCGTTGACCACGGTCCCGGTCGGGATGTGATGGTCCCCTATGTCTTGCGGGCGTGGCCCGGTGTTGGATTGTCCGTCGCCGGATAGATCCAGTGTCCGTTTCCAACAGTCCGGTTGTTGTGCGAGATACCCGAAGCCTGCCAACATAGCAGATCCAATCGCCGTGGTTGGCGCCGCCGCGACACGGGAATGATTGCGAAGCGTGTCCGTCACCTGCGCCAAATTATCAATGGTGTAAAGCGCGGTCCATGGCACGATCACGGTCTGGTTTGATGGCCCGCTCCATTCGTAAACCAGGATCTGCACGGGCGCATCTGGCTGCATGAACAGCACGCGCTGTACATCCGCGCTGTGCAATGCTGTGGCCAAGCCATCAAGTTGCAAGCGATACTCGGCCGCATCGACAGATCCTGACACATCCAAGCCAAGTGCAAGCGCTTGCCGACAGGCGGCGTTTGCCAGCCCGGGAATGAACAGCAAGAGCAAAGCAAAACGTATCATCCGTCTGATTCATGTCTTGTGTGGATCTGCCCGACGGCCAAGGCTGAAAGCTCGCGCAAGAGCTTGCGCTCCATCGTTGCGGCGTAGTCGTCATAATCCTCCGCCACCTCGACAAATGCGACGGGGCCGCGGATCACGTTTTCTTCGTAGTAGACCACAAGGTTATCAAGCGCTTCGCCGGACACGATATCACCAAAGAAGTTGCCCGACCCCACCACAAGACCATTTACGGTGACACCCGTCGGGGTTGCCGACAAGGGGATCTCTTCTGGAAGTGGGCCGGCGTTGGTCTCACCGTCTCCCGAAATATCAAGGGTGCGAATCCAGCAGTCACTATGATCTTCAAGATAGGCAAATCCTGCCAGCATCGCTGATCCAATGGCAGTATTAGGTGCTGCCACGCCACGGGTATGCCCCCGCAACCGCTCTGTGATTGCATCAAGGTCTGCGGGATTCTCTATTGCCGTCCAAGGCACAATAACCGTCTGGTTGACCGGCCCGCTCCACTCAAAGACATGCAGGCGGATAGGCGCATCGGGTTGCAGGAACAGGATCTCCCGGACCACCGGTGCATTTAGCGCGGCGATCACGCCTTCAAGCTGCAGTAGGTATTCGCTGGGGTCGACAGAACTGGAAACGTCCAACCCCAGTGACAAGGCTTGTCTGCAAGCCGCCTGCGCCATGCCGGGCAAGAGCAGCGAGAGCAGACAGATCCGTATCATCCCCGCGGCCCCTCGGTTTCTTGCATGCGTCCGATGATCTGGGCCGATAATTCGCGCACCAATTTGCGGCGCATTGCATCTTCAAAGTCCTCAAAACCGTTTGCGACCTCAACAAAGGCCGTTGGGCCGCGGATCACTTCGGTTTCGTAGTAGCGCAGCACAGAGGTGTCGGACCCGGCAATCGCAAGCCCGTTGACGGTCACACCCTCAAACGGGAAGGCAGCATAGGCATTGATGGGCCCGAAGCCGTCATTGTTTGTACCGTCCCCCGCCATATCAATGGTTTGAAACAGGCAGGCCGGTGCCTGTTGCAATTTGATGGACGCATAACCCAAGGCATAGCCCATTGCCGTGGGCATATCGCTGACACTGCGTGCGCCATCGGCCAGCAGATTGGCCGCAAAAAGCAGATCGGCAGGTGAGGTGATCAGTGTCCAGTCCAACAGATCGGTCTGGTTGCGTTGCCCGCTCCATTCAAAAATCTGCAAGGCAACCGGATCTGGGCTGGCAAAAAAGGCCGCTTGCACTTCGGGGGCGATCAGGGCTGCGGCCAATCCGTTGCGTTGCAGGCGGTCTTCGCTGGCGTCCACCGACGACGACACGTCCATCGCAAGGACAAGTGCAAGGCGGCAAGCCTCAACCGGGGTTGCCGCCAGGAAAAGGCAAGAGAGAAGCCCCGGCTTTACCAATGGCCGGTGTTTTCCATGCTGGCCCAAGGCTCTGCCGGTGGCAGATTATCGCCTTCCTGAAGCAGCTCGATCGAGATGTTATCGGGGGAGCGCACAAATGCCATATGTCCGTCGCGGGGCGGCCGGTTGATGGTTACGCCGTTGTCCATCAAATGCTGGCAGGTTTCATAGATATTGGGCACCAGATAGGCCAAGTGGCCAAAATGGCGGCTGTCATCGGGCAGGGCATCATCGCCATCCCAATTGTAGGTCAGCTCAACCGGGCAGTCCTCTTGACCGGGAGGCGCCATAAAGACCAGCGTAAAACGGCCACCTTCATGGTCAAAGCGGCGGGTTTCTTTCAGGCCCAGCAGCTCATAAAAAGCCATGGATTTTTCGAGGTCTTTCACGCGGACCATTGTATGCAGGTATTTCAGGGACATCAGCTTCTCCGTTCGCAATGCGTTACAAAGAGGGTAGCCTTTCACACGCCACAGTAAATCCCCGATACGATATTTTGATCGCTGAACTGTGGGGGGAAGTTACCAATGGCAGTCCCTAGGGGAATCGAACCCCTCTTTCCAGGTTGAAAACCTGGCGTCCTAACCGATAGACGAAGGGACCGCAGTTGGTGACGCGCTTTTAGGGAAACCACGCGGAGGGCGCAAGAGGGTTTTTCGTTTTTTCAGCAGTCTTTTTCAGTGGGCCGGTGCGGCGTCTTCCAGACGCAGTTGAACGGACTGGCGCCCCTGCCATGTGTTGATTTCCAGACGCCCGGCCAGATGGAACCGCGCGCCATTGTGGTTGATCAACATTGGCCCCAACGGGCCGTCCATCGCGCCGAAACTGATTCCCTCAATCCGTCCGCCTAAGCCATCGCCAAAACTGATCTTGAGATGGTTTGCACCGACCTGCTTGGCAAAATGGATCTGGCAATCAGGAAAGGCGAAGCGCGGGGCAGGGGCGCCGGCGCCAAAGGGGCCTGCGTCTTCGATCTGGTTGATCAGGTCGATGGTCGCCGCCCCGGGCATCAGGATACCGCTGATCGTCAGGTCGGCCGGGCCGATATCAGCGGCCCCTTGTTTGGCAAGCAGTTCGCCCAATCGGGCCATTGCGTCATCTAATTTGTCGCGTGCCACGGTCAGACCTGCCGCCATTTTGTGCCCGCCACCTTTGATCAGCAGCCCTTCCTGTGCTGCCCGCTGAATAACTGCGCCAAGGTCGATGCCGGAAACAGACCGACCGGACCCTTTGCCTTCATCCCCTTCAAGCCCGATCACGATTGCAGGGCGGTTGGTGGCCTCTTTCAGGCGGGCGGCAACAATGCCGACAACGCCGGGATGCCAGCCTTCGCCTGCGGCCCAGACCAATGGCCCGTCCAGCCCGCGTGCGGTGGCTTGTTCCAGTGCCAGATCGCGCACTTGGGCTTCGACCTCGCGGCGGTCTTTGTTGAGTTCATCAAGCTTTGCCGCCATCGCCTCGGCCTCGGTCCGGTTGTTGGTGGCAAGCAGGCGCGCGCCAAGGTCGGCTTTGCCGATGCGCCCCCCTGCGTTGACGCGCGGGCCCAGCAAAAAACCAAGGTGATAGCTTGTCGGGGCCTGATCGAGCCCGGCCACATCAGCCAATGCTGTCAGCCCGATTCGGTTGCGGCGCGCCATCACGGTCAGGCCTTGGCGCACAAAGGCGCGGTTCACACCAACAAGCGGTGCGACATCAGCGACCGTGGCAAGACCGACAAGATCCAGCATCGCCATCAGATCGGGGCCTTTTTGCCCCGTTTCGCGCAGTTGCCGGTTCACATCGACCAGCATCAAAAACACGACACCTGCGGCGCACAGATGGGCCAGATCGCCGCTTTCGTCCTGCCGGTTCGGGTTTACGACGGCGATGGCATCGGGCAGGGTTTCACCGCCCAAGTGGTGATCAAGAACGATCACATCGGCACCTTGCGCCGCGGCAATCGGTCCATGCGAAAGCGTGCCGCAATCGACGCAAATGATCAGGTCGTGGTCTTTGGCCAAGGCAGACATGGCTACATCGTTGGGGCCGTAGCCTTCGTCGATGCGGTCAGGCACATAGAGTGTGGCCTGCAGCCCCATGTCGCGCAGCCATGTGATCAGCAGCGCCGCAGAGGTGCCACCATCGACGTCATAATCGGCAAAGACCGCGATCCGCTCGGCTTTGCTGACAGCTTGCAAAAAACGCTGCGTTGCGCGGTCCATATCTTTGAGCGTGCGCGGGTCCGGCAGCAAATCGCGCAAGGTGGGGGCCAGAAAACCGGGGGCGTCTTGTGCAGAGACCCCGCGCTTGACCAGCACGCGGCAAAGGGCAGGCGGCAGGCCCGTTTCTTGCGCCATTGCCTCTGATAACCGGTCTTCTTCCACCGTTGGGCCAACCCAGCGGCGGCCCGTGGCAGAGGTCACGACATTCAGGAATGCGGGTGTATTTTGTGGTGCGTCCATAGACATGCACACTATGCAGCAAGTGCGCATTTGGCCACGGCTTGATATGCATCGTGGCCAAAAAAACGTCTGTCTTGGGCTATGACATTAGCTGATCGGGTTGCGATAGATCATGCGGCGCACAGAGCCGGTCTTGGAGCGCATCAGAATTGTCTCGGCGGTGACAAAGCCGACCTCGCGTTTGATGCCCGGCACCAGTGATCCATCCGTCACACCTGTCGCGGCAAAGATCACATCGCCTGTGACCATATCATCGCGGGTATAGACCCGGTCAAAATTGGTGATCCCTGCTTTCTTGGCCCGCCCGCGTTCGTCGTCATTGCGGAACATCAAACGGCCAAAGATCTGCCCGCCCATGCATTTCAGGGCTGCAGCGGCCAATACGCCCTCGGGTGCGCCGCCTGAGCCCATATACATATCAATGCCGGTCAGGTCGGGTTCGGCGCAGTGCATGACGCCTGCAACATCGCCATCAGTGATCAGACGGATTGCGGCACCGGTTCCACGGATTTCCGCGATCATGTCTTCGTGGCGTGGACGTTCCAGAACGCAGACAGTGATGTCGTTGGTCGAACACCCCTTTGCCGACGCCAGCGCTGACACACGTTCAGCCGGTGACATATCAAGCGTCACCACACCGGGCCGGAAGCCGGGGCCGATGGCCAGTTTGTCCATATAGACGTCAGGTGCATGCAGCATGGACCCGCGCGGCCCCATGGCAATCACGGCCAATGCGTTTGGCATATCTTTGGCTGTCAGGGTGGTGCCTTCGAGCGGGTCAAGCGCGATATCCACGCCGGGCCCTTTGCCGGTGCCGACCTCTTCTCCGATATAAAGCATCGGGGCTTCGTCGCGTTCACCTTCGCCGATTACGACAACGCCTGCGATATCAAGCCGGTTAAGCTGTGTGCGCATGGCGTCTACGGCGGCCTGATCTGCGGCCTTTTCGTCGCCCCGTCCGATAAGGGGGGTGCAGGCGATGGCAGCAGCCTCTGATACGCGGGCAAGGCCCAGTGAAAGGTTACGGTCGTTGAAATCAAGTGCGGCGGGCATATCGTCGGTCCTTTGGTGGCTTACCACCCCTAAAGCCTGTCCACCCAGTGGCGGCAAGCCTGTTTGCGCTAAACTGCCTCAATCCGGATCGCGACAGGGTCGCCCGAGACGACACCGGTGTCTTTGAAATCGACCAATGCCTCCTCTAATGCGGTGCGTGTCGTCTTATGCGTGACGATCAGGACCGGGGCAGAGGTATCCTGGTGCCCATACTGGCGCATCCGGTCGATCGAGATCCCGGCCTCGCCCAACGCATGCGCGACCTTGGCCAATGCGCCGGGTTTGTCGAGCAGTTGCATACGCAGGTAATAGGGTGCCGGGACAGCAGCGCGCGCAGGACGGGCCTTGCGCAGGGTCTTGGCAGGCTGTCCGAAGGTCGACACCCGCATGCCCCGTGCAATGTCCATGACGTCAGCCATGATCGCGCTGGCGGTCGGTCCTTCGCCAGCGCCGGGACCGCGCAGCACAATTTGGGACACGGCATCGCCTTCGAGCACGACCATGTTTGTGCCGCCCTGAAGTTGGCCAAGGGGCGATGTGTCAGGCACAAGGCAAGGCGACATGCGCTGTTCCAACCCGCGTCCTGTCATTTGCGCCACACCAAGCAGCTTGATCTTATAGCCCATATCGGCGGCTTGGTGGATATCTTCGATGGTCACAGAGCCGATGCCTTCCAGCTCGACCCCATCAAAGTCGACCTGTGTGCCAAAGGCGATGGATGACAGCAGCGCCAGCTTGTGGCCTGCATCAATGCCGCCCACGTCCAGTTCCGGGTCCGCTTCCAGAAACCCCAGTTGATTGGCTTCATCAAAGACGGCTTCATAGCTGAGACCGGCATCTTCCATCCGCGTCAGGATATAATTGCAGCTACCGTTCATCACGCCCATGACGCGGGTGATCTCGTTTCCGGCCAGCCCTTCGGTCAGCGATTTCACGACCGGGATGCCACCTGCGACGGCGGCCTCAAAGCGGATGACACGGCCAGCATCTTCTGCGGCTACAGCGAGGGCCTGACCATGAATGGCAAGCAAGGCTTTGTTGGCGCTGACAATGTCTTTGCCTGCCGCAATGGCAGCTTCGGTGGCGTGTTTTGCGGGGCCTTCGTGGCCGCCCATGACCTCGATAAACACATCAATGTCGTCGCGTTTGGCCAAGGTCACGGGGTCATCTTCCCATGCATATTGCGATAGGTCGACGCCGCGATCTTTGGTCTTGGACCGTGCAGAGACGGCTACGATCTCAACCGGTCGTCCTGCACGGGTCGCCAGCAAAGCGCCATGTTTTTGCACGATCCGCACAATACCCACACCCACGGTGCCAAGTCCCGCAATTCCGAGGCGAAGAGGTGTTGTCATGTGTCTGAATCCATCGTTGCTATCGTTCAGGACGGGTCTAGCGAAACCACGCGGCTACTGCAACGCAGCGATATCAATCTGACGCAGACGGGCGGCACGTGCTTGCAAGGCTGCAATGCGTGCGCTCAATGCGGCATCGTCGGTGTCGCTGGCAGTCGCAAAGGCGGGCAGTGGCGTCAGGGTGGGGTAGGGGGCCGCTTGGGCTGCATCGCTGATCGTGCCTTCAAGCGCGGGGAAAGCCGCACAGGCTGAGACAAAAAGCGGCATGAGGAACGTAAATCGCATAACGCGTACTCTATCTGCCCCTGACAGGCGGGGGCAACCGCCGATGAGGGGTTTCCAAATGAACAAGCGTTCAGTTAAATGAGCGTATGGCACGCAAGCAAGGCTCCCACTCTGATATCACCGGTCCGCGCGTGCGTGATGCGGCGTTGCGACTGATTGCAAGGCACGGGTATGCGGCGGTTTCCATGCGACAGATCGCGGCTGAGGTGGGGATACAGGCGGGCGCGCTCTATAATTATACACCTGACAAGCAGACTTTGCTGTTTGACCTCATGCAGGGGCACATGACCGATTTGCTGGCCGCTTTGGAGGCCGCGGATATCAAGGGTGACGCTTTGGCGCGGCTGGAAGGGTTCACGCGTTTTCACATCCGTTTTCACATGCCCCGGCCTGATCAGGTTTTTGTGTCATACATGGAGTTGCGCAACCTGTCGGATGAGAATTTCGCCGCCATCGAAGCGATGCGCCGCCGCTATGAAAACGTGTTGGAAGGTATTTTGCGCGCTGGTGAAGAAGAAGGGGTTTTTCTGGTCCCGGACCCGCGCGTGACCACGATGGCATTGATCGCCATGCTGACCGGGATCAGCAATTGGTACCGAGCCGGTGGGCGGCTTGAGACGGAAAAGATCGAAGCGATCTATTGGGATATGGTCCGGCGCAGCGTGACAGCCTAGGCATTTCGCGCGCTGTGCAGTAAGGCGGTTGCAAAGATGGAGAGCGATCATGTTCCAACCCGATGAAGATGGCATTTATGCGCAGGTCCAGGCCTCGCCCTCACGCCGTATCTTGGCCTATCTCATACAGTTCGGACTTGGTGCCTTGCTGATCTATGTCACGCTGGCGCTGCCGCCTGCTTTGCCGTGGATGATCCTTATGCTGGGGTTCGGTGTCATGATGCTGTGGCAGGCCGAACGGATGCGGCGGGCGACGCAGGTCACGCTTGAACTGACAGACAGCGAACTGCGTGACAGTACCGGCACCGTGCTGGCGCGCATTGACGAAATCCGCAGCGTTGAACGGGGGACGTTTGCATTTAAGCCGGCCAACGGGTTTAGCTTGGTCCTGCACAACAAAAAGCCCCGCGCATGGTTGCCGGGGCTTTGGTGGCGTTTTGGACGCCGTGTCGGGGTCGGTGGTGTCACCAATGCCGGTCAGTCAAAGTTTATGGCTGAACGGATCAGCATGATGCTCAAGACCTAGGGCTCCGAGCAGATTTCATCGTCGTCAACACTTGTGTCCGGATCCCAGCACAAACGCCCGCCCCGTGGCCGAACAACAAGATCTTGTCTAAACACCCGATCTTCGAGATTGGTCACTGTAAATGGGCCGAGCCCGATATTGAACGGCGCGTCATACTGCGTGCGTGTTTCAATGTAGATCGCATGGTCGACGGCTTCCATAACAGGAAGTCGCCCATCGCGTGCGAGGCTTCTCAAGCTTTCGGTTGATCGTGGCCCAAAGCCTCTGCCTTCTGACCAGACCACCCGGAACCGCCTGTTTGCATTGGTTATTGATGGGTCATACTCATAGACGGTGACGCGGACATCTGGGTTGTTCTCTTCGTAGGTTAGCTCTCTTAGAACACGTCTAGAGTTCCTCATGAAGACTGGGTCTACTGTATCTTCACGGCTGAACATTTCAGCAATGGCGATGGTTGCGCGGATCGAATTTGTTTCGACACGAAAGACATCAAAATAGACAAACGTGGATAGAAAGACCCAGACAAGAATGGGGACCACCAAAAGCAATTCGATGGACATCGAACCCTGTTCATCGTCGTGAAACGCACGGATATGTGTGAGCAGCTTTTTCATCATCTAGGTCCCATCATCCGCGCGGAACGGTTCGACCACAAATGCGCTTGTTGCGACCAGAGCATAGGAGTCACCAGCCGCTGCGTTGCCTTCGTTCGCTGCAATAAAGGCTTTGCCCAAAGCCGAGCTTGGCAAGAACGGGTCAATCCGGATGCAAGCGCGCAGGAACATCAGTTGGTTGTTGCCGCCCGTATCAATGTTTCCGGTATAGGCAGCGCTGAGATCACTGCGATCAACGCACTCGATATCAGCAGCGAGCGCCGTCCAGTTTCTCGGGTTACGTTGGATCAGTTCGATTTCAAGCTGTGTCGCGCAGTCTGGTAGGATTGACGCTGCCTCGCAGATACGGGCCCGCAAAATATCGCGCAGGTCATCGGCATCGTCAGTCGCGATAACGCCGATGCGGATTTCACGTGTCGCGACATCGACCCCATGTTCAAGCATGACCTGACGGGATGACAAAATCCCGGATTCATAGGTCATCAAGAAAAAACCGAAAAACACAGGGAAAACCAGCACGATTTCGATTGAAGAAGTGCCATTGTCGTCTTTCCAGAACCGTTGAAGCAGGTTTTTCATCACATGCGACCTCTTACAGGCTCAAACGCAGGGCAGTGATTTGGGCTGCGATGCTGCTGAAGATTTCGTCCAAGGCGGGCGCACTTGAATTGCTTGAGGTCGCCGCTTGGAAGGCGTTGCCATCCTTGCTTGCGCAATTGGTCATCGTCGTGTTGGTCACACCCAACGAGATTGTATAAATTTCGTCAATTGGCGGATTTGGATATGTCGGGGACGATTTTCCCGCCAAGTCGCAGATCTGGCTGAGTTTTGCATTCAGCTGTGTCGTTGTGCCAATAGTTTCGGTCATATTGTTGAACCGTCTACCATCGCTGTAGCCAGCGCGGGTTGAGCCATCACCATCGTTGCGTGCGTAGTAATATGCTGATTGGTCCGCTAACCCATCACGCTCATGATACTCGTCATAATGCTCATCAAGAATGCGTTCAGAAGACACTGTAAAGCCATCGGTAATGATCACGACATACTTTGAAGTGATACCAGTGAAATAATCTGACGGACGCGTGCCCCGGAAAGCGGGATCAACCGTTGGGATGTCAGCGATCAGGTCGCGCATGGACGGATCCAGCAAAGACACGCCCCACTTCATGCCACGGTGAATGGAGGTGTTCAAAGTGGGGATGTAGTCGTCGATCGCGTCTTTCAGTTCATCTGCGTCCTGCGACAAAAGGATAATACCCTGAAAATCCTGTGCGGGACATGGCTCATATCCCACGCGGAATGTGCTGTCATTCGAGTAGAAATCCACATGCTCAACTTGCTCGTAGATCCGGTCGGTATTGAATGCGAGTTGATTGAACTCAGCGTCTTCAAACGTCACGCAGCGTGACGGGTTCGTCACATAGTCAAGGCCGTTCGTCCAATCATAGTTGCCCGTCGCGATGATAGCCCCATCGTCATTGTAGTTGTCTGTAATTGAGCCGGTGTTCGGGTCGGTGGTTGTCCAAGCAAAGGGCAAGGCAGCCCCATCTTCATCGAGGCCACTATAAGAGCTTCCGATGATCGACTCTCCGGTGATGGGGTCAGGTTCTGTCATCGTGTCCGGCGTCGTCCGCAACGCATAGTAGAGATCGTCGCCGATTGAGACGTGCTGCGAATAAGCAACTAGATTGATGGAAACGCGGTTTGCGTATTCAGGCAATAGCAGATCGTCGATAAACTGCTTCGCGGCTTGCTGCAGGAAAAACATCCGTGATGCGGTCCGCGTCTCTGTTATGATGTTACCATCGTTATCGAATTGCTTTTCTCCGTTGACCAAGACGTGTGCCTGTCCGGTCATATTGGTGCGCATCGACCCTGATATATCGAGCACGAGTGAAACTTCGACGTTACCGGTGCCTTCAATCGCACTGGCCGTCGCAGGAGCCATCATTGTATCTTTGCCGATCAAGCGCAGGTAGAAAGTATCAACCTCGATCTGCGAATTCACAGTCACCGTGCTGCCGACGCTGTTCTTGTCAATCAAGGGTTCGCCAATGATGGCACCGGCATATCCTTCTGCGTCAAAAAAGTCTGTAATCACAGTCGCCGCATCACGGTTCTGATTCAGGCTTGCGGCTGCCAATACGGCGCGATCCGATACGCTTTGCAGTTTGGTGCGTTCTGATTCATACCGCATAAAGTCGACAGCCATACCACCGACGACCAGCATCGAAATCAGCAAAAGTAGCGTTAAGACGATTAACCCGCCGTCTTCATCCTTCTTGAATTGACGGATAAAGGCCAACTGTTCGATATAGTCACGGCGCGCGTCTTGCAGCTTTTTGGACTTGCTATGGCTTCTTTTGGAATGCAGCATTTCTTCAGATCCCCGATCGGCGGCGCGGAAAACAATAAGCGCCATGACAATTTAAATTTCACACGTTTTACCATATCGACCATATTCATGTGGCAAAAAAATGACCGCATGACGCAACTAGGGTGTGTATCCCTACCTTGCTGGCTACACTGCTTGAAATCAACGCTTACTGTTATGGCTAAGGAAACAATATGCTGTTTTAGGTCGCATTCGCGCCAGAAAAATTCATTTTGCGTTAACCATTCGGTTCCCCAGAGCAGAAGATAAAAGCGAATCGGTTGTCGTCTGACAGGGGCACTGCGCACCGAATACTGTGTCATGGGCGGCTAGTCCGGCGCTGTTTTTCAGGCGTGGGGATTGAAGGTCGCGGTCTGTCGCGGCAATGTCGAAAAGAGACCATGCAGCGCCATGCGCGCCTTGTTAGGGTCAAGGCGCACCACAGGAGATGCAGCATGGGCTATTCCGGCTTTCGCGTGATCAAAGAGGGGCTTTTCGGTCAAAAAGGCTGGAAGCCCGTTTGGCGTGATCCCGCGCCCAAGGCTGAATATGACGCAATCATCATTGGCGGCGGTGGGCATGGCCTTTCAACCGCATTTTATCTGGCGAAAGAGCACGGGATGACCAACATCGCCGTGCTTGAGAAGGGCTATATCGGGGGCGGCAATGTGGGACGGAATACTACGATCGTGCGCGCCAACTACTTTCTGCCCGGTAATTCCGAATTCTATTCCCACTCGCTGAAATTGTGGGAAACGATGGAGCAGGACCTGAACTACAATGTGATGCATTCGCAGCGCGGGTTGATTAATCTGTTCCATTCTGATGGCCAACGTGATGCCTTTGCGCGGCGTGGTAATGCGATGATCAATCAGGGCGATGATGCGATCCTGCTGGACCGCGACGGGGTGCGCGCGCATCTGCCTTATCTTGACTTCGACAACGTGCGTTTTCCGATCTATGGCGGCCTGTACCACCCGCGCGGCGGCACGGCCCGCCATGATGCGGTGGCCTGGGGCTATGCGCGGGGGGCGGATCAGCGCGGCGTGGATATCATCCAGAATTGCGAAGTGACTGGAATCGATATTGAAGGTGGCGTCGTGAAGGGTGTGCAAACCACACGCGGCGGGATCAAAGCCAAGAAAGTCGGTATCGTGGTGGCTGGCCGCTCCGGCCAAGTGGCGGCGATGGCGGGGATGCGTCTGCCGATCGAGAGCCATGTTTTGCAGGCTTTCGTGACCGAGGGATTGAAACCTGTGATCGACCATGTTGTCAGTTTCGGCATGGGCCACTTTTATATCAGTCAGTCCGACAAGGGCGGGCTGGTCTTTGGCGGAGACATTGATTTTTACAGCTCTTACGCCGCGCGGGGGAACCTGCCGATGAAAGAGCACGTCATGGACGCCGCCATGACCCTGATGCCCATGATCGGCAAGGCAAAGGTGCTACGGTCTTGGGGCGGGATCATGGATATGACGCCAGATGGATCACCGATCATCGACAAGACACCGACCGAGGGTCTCTTTATTGACTGTGGCTGGTGCTATGGCGGGTTCAAGGCCGTGCCGGGGTCCGGCTTCAGCTTTGCGCATCTGATGGCTACTGGAAACCATCACGATCCCGCAGCGAAGTTCCGGTTGGACCGGTTCCGCTCAGGCGTTGGTCTGATGGATGAAGAGGGCACCGGCTCTCAGCACAATTTGCACTAAGGGAAGATCATGCGGATTACCTGCCCAAACTGTGGTCCACGCGACCGGCGCGAATTCTATTATCAAGGTGACGCGCTGGCGCTGGACCGCCCCGCCGAAGATGCCGGGCTGGAGGCGTGGGATGACTACCTGCACAACCGCGAAAACCCCGCAGGCGACACGGCTGATCTGTGGTTCCATGAGGCCGGATGTGGTGCGTGGCTGGTGGTTGAGCGCAACACCGTCACCCATGCGGTTCACAAAGCGACACTTGCCGAAAAGGCGAAGCGATGAGACTGCAGACCCCTGAAAAGACCGTCACTTTCACCTTTGATGGGCGACGCATCAAAGCTGTGCCGGGCGAACCCTTGTCGGCCGCGCTTTTGGCCAATGGCATCAAGCTGGTCGCGCGGTCGTTCAAGTATCACCGGCCGCGCGGGGTCATGTCGGCGGGATCAGAAGAGCAGAATGCGCTTGTCACGGTCGGGCACGGTGCGCAGGCCGAGCCGAATGTGCGCGCCACGACATTGGAAGTGTCAGAGGGGCTGGAGGTTTCAAGCCAGAACGCTTGGCCTTCGTTGCGGTATGATGCGCTGGCCGTGAATGATCTGGTGTCGCCGTTTCTGGCCGCAGGTTTCTACTATAAGACGTTTATGTGGCCGCGCAGTTTTTGGGAAAAACTTTATGAGCCGGTGATCCGTCGGGCGGCGGGCCTTGGCGGGCTCAGCGGTGAAACAAACCCCGATACCTATGAAAAGGCCTTTGCGTTTTGTGATGTGCTGGTGATCGGGGCGGGGCCTGCGGGGCTGATGGCGGCTTTGACCGCAGGGCGCGCCGGAGCGGATGTGATTATTGCGGATGAAGACACTGAAATGGGTGGCCGTCTGCTGCGTGAACGAGAACAGATCGACGGAAAAGACGCGCGCGCTTGGGTTGCTGATGCGCTGGCAGAGCTTGATGCGCTGCCCAATGTGCGCTGTATGACGCGTACGACTGTGACAGGCGCGTATGACCAAGGCACTTATGGCGCGTTAGAGCGTCTTGCCGGGGCGCGTGCCGCCGATAAACCTGTCGAATGTTTCTGGCGGATCGTTGCCAAGCGCGCGATCCTGTGTGCAGGCGCCTTGGAGCGGCCTATCGCTTTTCCCAATAACGACCGCCCCGGTATTATGATGGCCAGCGCCGTGCGCGCCTATGTCAACCGCTGGGGCGTGGCACCGGGCAAAGCTGTGGCGGTGTTTGGTAACAACGACGATGCCCACCGCACAGCGCATGATTTGGCCGAAGTCGGGATCAAAGTGGCGGCGGTGATCGACAGCCGCGATGATGCCAAAGTATCTGGCGACTATCCGCTTTATACAGGTGCGCAGGTCATCGCGACCAAGGGGCGGCACGGCCTGAAAAGTATCACGATCCGGCACAATGGCGGAACACGCACAATTCAGGCGGATTGTCTGGCGATGTCCGGCGGCTGGAACCCGACGGTGCATTTGACATGCCACATGAATGGACGGCCCACATGGCGCGAAGAGATCGCGTCGTTTGTGCCCACGCCGGATAGTATTCCGGGGATGGTCACAGCAGGGGCATGCAATGGCACATTCAGCACAGTCGCCTGTCTGACCGAAGGGGCAGATGTGGCAGCCGATGTGGCCCGCGACCTTGGATTGAAACCCCAAACGACCGTGCCTGCGGCAGATGATGCGGCATATGCCATCACACCGCTTTGGGCTGTGCCGGGCAAAGGGCGCAAGTGGATTGATTTCCAAAACGATGTGCATGTCAAAGACATCAGACTGGCAGCACAGGAAAACTTCCGCTCGGTCGAGCATATGAAACGTTACACGACACAAGGCATGGCGCCGGATCAGGGCAAATCGTCCAACGTAGTGGCGCTGGCTGTGCTGGCCGATGCGACAGGGCGCGGCATTCCAGAAACCGGCACAACGACGTTCCGGCCGCCTTATGTGCCCGTATCCATTGCCGCGATGGGGGCGGGCAGTCAGGGCAAAGGCTTTGCGCCCGAACGGTTCACGACATCGCATCAGGCGTCAATCGCGTGCGACGCGCCAATGATCGAGGCAGGGCTGTGGTACCGCCCGAGCTATTTCCCGCAAAAAGGCGAAACCCACTGGCGGCAGTCTTGCGACCGCGAAGTGGGCTATGTGCGCAATGCGGTTGGCGTGTGCGATGTGTCGACGCTGGGCAAGATTGATATTCAAGGCCCGGATGCGGCGGCTTTGCTGGATTTTGTCTACACCAATATGTTTTCAACCCTGAAGGTGGGCCGCGTCCGCTATGGGCTGATGCTGCGTGAAGACGGGCATGTGATGGATGACGGCACCACCGCGCGTCTGGGCGCGCAGCATTTCGTGATGACCACCACGACCGCGGCGGCCGGGCTGGTGATGCGCCATTTGGAGTTCGTGTTGCAGGTTCTGCGCCCTGATCTGGATGCCAAGATTATCTCGGTCACGGAGCAATGGGCGCAGTTTGCCGTAGCCGGTCCGCAGGCGCGGGCGCTGTTGAATACAGTGCTGGATCAACCGCTGGACGACGAAACCTGGCCTTTCATGGCTTGTGGTGCGGTCGATGTGGCCGGGGTGCGGGGGCGGTTGTTCCGCATCTCGTTCTCGGGGGAACATGCCTATGAAGTCGCGGTGCCTGCGCGTTATGGGGAAAGCCTGTTCCGTATGTTGGTTGCTCAGGCCGAGGTCATGGGCGGTGGTCCTTACGGCATGGAAGCCCTGAATGTGCTGCGGATTGAAAAGGGCTTTATCACACATGCTGAAATCCATGGGCGGACGACTGCCTTCGATATTGGGATGGGTCGGATGGTCAGCGCGAAAAAGGACTGCATCGGCAAGGCCGCAGCGGCCCGTCCGGGCCTGTCTGGCGAGATGCGTCAGCAGCTTGTTGGTCTGCGCGCCAAAAGCCCCGATCATGGGCTGAGTGCAGGCGCGCATCTGTTTGCGAAAGACGCGGCGGAGACGCGGGTGAACAGCCAGGGCTATGTCACTTCGGCCTGCTTTTCGCCCACGCTTCAGACGCATCTGGCGCTGGGTTTTGTGGAAAATGGCCGCGCGCGCCATGGCGAGGTGATCAAGCTGCGCGATCATCTGCGTGATATCACCGAAGAGGTTGAGGTGTGCGATCCTGTCTTCTTTGACCCAACCGGAGGGCGGGCCCGTGGTTAAACTCATTGCATTGACGCCCTGCGCGGGCTTGCTGCCGATCACGCATGGCGGCGTTGAAGTGACCGAGGTGCGGCCAGAACGGCTGATGTCGGTGGCCCCTTATGCGGGCCAGAGCAAGGCCACCTCAGCCAAGCTGAAAGAACAGATTGGGGAGGGGTTGTCTGCCGTGATGTGCCGCGCCGGTGCGGTGACGTGGTTTGGACATGGCACATGGCTGGTGGCGGGTGAGGTCGCCTTGGACGGCGTGGCGGCTGTGACTGACCAATCCGATGCTTGGGCTGTCGTGGCGATTTCAGGCGCGGGCGCCGAGGATGTGCTGGCCCGGTTGGTGCCTGTCGACCTGCGTGCGGGCGTGTTCAAAAAAAACCATGTTGCCAAGACGATGCTGGGGCATATGGCGGTGACGATCACGCGGACGGATACGGCGACGTTTGAGATCATGGTGATGCGCGCGATGGCGCGGACTTTGGTGCATGATCTGGACATCGCGATGCGTGGGGTGGCCGCGCGCTAGGCTGGCCTGCGGCGGAGCTTGGACGGGGGCAAAAGCTATCTGGCTCTTCTGTCCGGCTTGCGCGATACTGGGGGCATGAGTCTGCCCCCTGGTTTCTTGGATGAATTACGCAACCGGCTGTCCTTGGGGCAGGTCGTGGGCCGTAAGGTCATGTGGGATACGCGCAAGTCCAATCAGGGCAAGGGCGATCTGTGGGCGCCCTGTCCGTTCCATCAGGAAAAGACAGCCAGCTTTCACGTCGATGACCGCAAGGGGTTTTATTATTGCTTTGGGTGTCATGCCAAAGGGGACGCGATTTCATTTGTCCGTGAAACCGAGAATGTCGACTTTATGGAGGCGGTGAAAATTCTTGCGGCTGAGGCCGGGATGCCTGTGCCCGAACGTGATCCGCGCGCGCAGGAAAAAGCAGATGCGCGCACAGTGCTTGTCGATGTGATGGAGCAGGCGGTGCAGTATCATCGCTTGCAGTTGCAAACAGGGGCCGCGGCCGCGGCGCGCGATTATCTGGAGCGGCGCGGGCTGAGCGCGGAGGCGCAGGCACGCTGGGAAATCGGTTTTGCGCCCCCGAACGGCGGTGTGCTGGAGCAATTGAGCGGCAAGGGGATCGATCAGAAATTGATCGTGGATGCAGGGCTGGCTGCTGAGAGCGACCGGGGCAATGGCCTTTATAACCGCTTTCGTGACCGGATCATGTTCCCGATCCGTGATGCGCGGGGTCGGGCTATCGGTTTTGGTGGGCGGGCGATGGACCCCAACCATCCCGCGAAATACTACAACTCGCCCGAGACGGCGCTTTTTGACAAGGGGCGGAGCCTCTTTAACCACGGACCTGCAAGGGAAGCGGCGGGCAAGGGCAAGCGGCTGGTGGTTGCCGAGGGCTATATGGACGTTATTGCCCTGTCAGAGGCAGGCTTTACAGCCACGGTCGCGCCTTTGGGCACAGCGATTACCGAGGACCAGCTTCGGTTGCTGTGGCGGATGGCGCCGGAACCCGTTATCGCGCTGGATGGTGATACCGCTGGCCTGCGCGCGGCCATGCGGGTGATTGATATTGCGCTGCCATTGCTGGAAGCCGGGCAATCGCTGCGCTTTGCCCTGATGCCCGAAGGGCTCGACCCCGATGATCTGATCAAGGCGCAAGGGGCGGGGGCGATGCAAAAGCTGCTGGATCAGGCGATTCCGATGGTGCAGTTGTTGTGGCGCCGCGAGACCGAAGGGCAGACCTTTGACAGTCCCGAGCGGAAGGCCGCGCTCGATAAGACGTTGCGCGAAAAGATCAAATTGATCCAGGATCCGTCGATCCGCAATCACTACGGGCAAGCGATCAAAGACATGCGCTGGGCGCTGTTTTCCAATCGCAAGGCTGCGCCTGCGCGTAAGGCGCGCGGTGGGGCATGGAACCCGCGCCAAGACCCTTGGAAGCGTGACGTCAGCCCTGTGGCCGCCGCGCGCAGTTCGGCTTTGGCGACAGGGGGCGAGGATCAGGACCATCTGCGCGAAGCTGTCATTCTGGCGACCATGATCGTGGCACCTGCTGTCGCGCCCGAGTTTGAGACCGCGCTTGAACAGATGGATAGCCGTGATCCGATGCATCGCGATTTGCAGGTCTGCCTGCTGCGTCATCTTGGCACCGCCGATTTGCGCAGCCTGATAATGCGCGATCTGGGCGAGGCCCCCCTTGAAAAGCTATTCGCCCAGAGCCATGTGGCCATTAGCCCCGCAATCCGGCGGGGGGGCGATGCAGAAATCGCGCGGCTGTGTCTGGCCGAAGAATTTGCCAAGCTGAACGCCCGCCAGGGACAAGCCAGAGAAATTGAAGATGCCATCGAAGATTTGAGCGGCGTTGCCGATGAAGGGCTGACATGGCGCCTTGCCGAGGCCACCAAAGCCGTGGATCGCGCAGGACGTGGTGACAATGACGACAGGGCCGAATATGCGGTTGGCAAAAATGGGGCCCGTGTAAAGAAAGATGAGCAGAGCGCCTTTGACCAACTTCTTGAACAGATCGGTTTTGCTAAAGGGCAAGAACGGCCTAAATCGTAGTTTGCGCAACATATACCAAGAACAAGTCGCCACCTGCTTGCGAATCACCTCGATGCGGGGTTGATTCGATAGAAACCGAATCAGCCGAATCATTTCGGCTGGAATTAATGCATTCGAAGGGGATTCCGAATGGCTGCGAAAGATAACGACGATCGCAAAAACGCTGACCAAGATGGCGATATCAGCCTTGATATGAGCCAAGCTGCGGTCAAAAAGATGATCGCCGACGCACGCGAACGGGGCTACATCACCTATGACCAGCTGAATGCTGTGTTGCCGCCCGAACAGGTATCCTCGGACCAGATCGAAGATGTGATGTCGATGCTGTCGGAAATGGGCATTCAGGTCACTGAAGAAGAAGAAAGCGAAGAGACCGAAGAAAACCAGGGCAATACGGCCGTGGCAACGGTTGCAGGCTCGCGTGAGGTTACACTTGGTGGGGCCGAGGCGGAAAAGCTTGACCGTACCGATGACCCCGTCCGTATGTACCTGCGCGAAATGGGCTCGGTTGAGCTGTTGTCGCGCGAAGGTGAAATCGCGATTGCCAAGCGGATCGAGG
>JALQUF010000320.1 GCA_023263855.1 Yoonia sp.
GTTCGATGTGTCATGCCGCCGAACCCGTTTATGACGGCATTCGCCGCGCGCCCAAGGGCGTTCATTTGGAAACGACGTATGACATCACCGCTATGGCAAAGGCGATTTATCTGCAATCGGGCCTGACCCATGCGATGCCGCCTGCAAACGTGACATGGATGGAAGACAGCGAACGCAAAGCCATTCGTGATTGGTACCAGAATGCAATGGATCAGATGCCACTGAGCCTTGCCCTGAACTGATTTAGCACCAAAAATGATTTAGTTTGCAATTTTTTCCCGTAGTATCCTATCCTTTAGGAGTATACCAAAGGGTATCATCTTTATAGGGGTAGAGTGGAAGGGAAAACATGCTCAAAGAATTCAAAGATTTCATCGCCAAGGGCAATGTCATGGACATGGCCGTTGGTATCATCATCGGTGCAGCGTTTACAGCGATCGTTAAATCCATGGTGGACGACCTGATCAATCCGATCATCGGTTTGTTCCTAGGTGGTGTTGATTTCACCAACAACTTTATCGTTCTCAGCGGCGATG
>JALQUF010000321.1 GCA_023263855.1 Yoonia sp.
TGTTACAACGTGTGGTCTTTGCGCGGGTGCCCGCCTTCGCCAACGCCAACCGTATTACACGAGCTGTAGTAGACAATGACCAAATACAACGCTGACGCTATTGAAGTCCTGACTGGTCTGGAGCCGGTCCGCAAGCGTCCCGGCATGTATACCGATACCACTCGCCCCAATCATTTGGCTCAGGAAGTCATCGACAACTCAGTGGATGAAGCGCTAGCGGGGCACTGCAGTCAAATCGACGTCATTCTGCACAGCGATGGCGCCCTCAGTGTGGTGGATGATGGGCGCGGCATGCCCGTTGATCTGCACCCTGAGCAAAAGTTGCCTGGCGTCGAGGTGATTCTCTCGACGCTTCATGCGGGTGGAAAGTTCTCGGACAAGAGCTATCAATTCAGCGGCGGTCTGCACGGTGTGGGTGTGTCGGTGGTGAACGCACTGTCGGAATTATTGGAAGTGACCATCCGCCGCGACGGCAATGTTCATGCGATGGCTTTTTCTGGCGGTGACAAAACGGCTGATTTGAAAGTCACCGGCA
>JALQUF010000322.1 GCA_023263855.1 Yoonia sp.
TTGGGGCCGCGGCCTCCGTCGCGCCTGTAATCTCCGTCGTTTTCTCAGTCATGTTCTACTCCCGTTCCTGTCGAAAATAGCGCTCACAACTGTCTCAGAAAACCGTGCCCCAACCCAGCAGGATTTTACTCCGCCCGCAGCGAGACTATCCCGCCGCTACCGTGGCCTAATTTCGCACCGCCGTTTCCAGGCAGAACGGCAGGGGACGTACACTCTGACATATGATGGCGAAGGGGATATTGGGGTCTGGGGATCGGCCAATGTCATATCCAATAATCCGGGTGAAATCGTTTTTAAATCGATAATGCCAATTCCAGTGGGATCGAAGGAAACCACATCCGAAATATAAGCCTCGTTAAATCCGAACATCAGGAGCTGTTTGATGCCGGGTATATTTTCAATCCGGAATGGCTTGAAATAAATACAGATATGCGCGAGATCCGTTTCATGGATTGGGAGCGCACCACCAACTCTAATATTGCGTCATGGGACGAACGACCAAAAGTCGAAGACGCAAACTGGACCGATAATGGCG
>JALQUF010000323.1:0-274 GCA_023263855.1 Yoonia sp.
CGCCCAAGGGGTGCCGAGCTTTGCCAGCGTGCGCGCGGCCAACACCTGCACCGCCGTGTCATCCGACCACATCGTGGAGGCCAGCACACGAAAATGATCGCCAGTCGGCGCGTCGAGCGTAGCCGCACAGGTAGCACAAAGATCCACAGAAGCATCGGCAGGCCCGCCAGTGACGGGATAAGGCGAAAGCGGGACGTCAGGCGTGGTGCAAAGCGGGCATGTCATGGGGGATGGTGTAGGCGGGTTTGGTGCGGGATGGAAGTGGCGAAAGAGG
>JALQUF010000323.1:284-534 GCA_023263855.1 Yoonia sp.
TGATGGCGGTGGATGAAAGGGCTTGGGAAGAGGGGCGTAGGGTGGGTGAAACCCACGCGTAATCGGTTGGCTTGAGGACACGTGGGTTTCACCCACCCTCCGCGTTGTTAACCATTTTCGCCGATGGTGGCACCATGTCGCGCTATCGTCGCCTTTATGTTCCTGGTGGGAGCTATTTCTTTACGGTCACACTTGTGGATCGGTCTGCCACCACTTTGGTGGACGAGATTGATTTGCTGCGGTCCGTCTA
>JALQUF010000324.1 GCA_023263855.1 Yoonia sp.
TGTCTCCCCGGCGATTTCCATGGGGGTCTGCACCGCGTCGGCGCTGTCGATCTCGCGCCGCCAGGGGCCGGCGCCTGGTGTGGGCAGGTGCAGGACCTGGGGCTGGTCCTCACGGTTGAAGGCCAGCAGGACCTCCTTGGTGTCGGCGCAGCCCTCGGGGCATTCGGCGCAGCCGCGCACCACGAGGCAAAGACTGGACAGCCCCGGGTCGCGCCAGTTCAGGTCCGATCCGTCAAAGCTGCGCCAGTCCACGTCGCGGGTGCCGTCCGGCCGGTTCGCACCGTGCAGAAAGCGGGATTGGCGCAGGACGGAATGCGCCTTGCGGAACCGGGCCAGAGCGGCGGTAAAGGTGATCTGATCGTCGTCCATCGCGTCCCAGTCCAGCCAGGTGATTTCATTGTCCTGACAATAGGCGTTGTTGTTGCCCGACTGCGTGTTCCCGCCTTCGTCCCCGGCCAGAAGCATCGGGGTGCCCTGTGACAGCAGCACGGTGGCCAGCATGTTGCGGATCCGTCTCTTGCGCGCCGCCAGAA
>JALQUF010000325.1 GCA_023263855.1 Yoonia sp.
CAACCGTGTCTTGCGCACCTTGATCGAGGACGGTCTGGTGGACAGCCGCGTGGGCCGGACGGACAAACGCGAACGTCATCTCTACCTGACAGAGCGTGGCGAGACGCTGGAACGGCAATTGTCGGATGCGCAGCGGTTGCGGATGCGCGCAGCCTACCGCGAGGCCGGGCCGGAGGCGGTGGCCGGTTTCCGCCGCGTGCTGGAGGCGATGATGGACCCGGAAATGCGGCGGCAGTACCACAGGCTGAGAGAGGGGCGGGGATGAGCGAGCATGACGTCCACCTGCTGATCAGGGGGCTTTTGCAGAAATTCCTGATCCGGAACGGTTTTCTGGTCAGTGCCGCGCGGGAAGCCGCGCATGCGCGCCGCTTGCTGGCGGGGCTCGACTTTGACCTGATCGTGCTGGATGTGATGATGCCGGGGGAGGACGGGATCAGCCTGACCCGCGGGATTCGGGACACCAGCCAGACGCCGATCCTGCTGCTGACCGCCCGCTCCGAGACGGAGGACCGTATCAAGGGGCTGGAGGC
>JALQUF010000326.1 GCA_023263855.1 Yoonia sp.
GGGCACCGTCGCACGCGCGGCGCAGGATGCGGGCGGCGACACCTTCGGAGTGATCCCGACGCATCTCATGAAACTCGAGGTGGGCAAGACCGACCTCACCCGCTTCATCATCACCGAAACCATGCATGAGCGCAAAAAGGTGATGGTGATGAATGCTGATGCCATCGTGGTTCTGCCCGGCGGTGCCGGGTCACTTGACGAATTTTTCGAGGTGCTCACCTGGCGGCAATTGGGCCTGCATGGAAAGCCGATCATTCTCTTGAGCGTGGACGAGTATTGGGCACCGCTGACCGCCTTGTTGGACCATGTGGTCGATCATGGCTTTGCCGATGCGTCGCTGCTGGGGTTCGTTGAAACCACCACTTCGGCTTCTGACACCATCACAGCCCTGCGCCGCGCCCTGTCCTGAGTGAACGCGCTGCTCGAATAGATCGCGAGCGCCGTCCAGATCAGCGCAAAGGCGATCATGTGAACGACGCCGAAGGGTTCACCAAAGATCAGAACCGCGACAAGGAACTGAAGCGTCGGG
>JALQUF010000327.1 GCA_023263855.1 Yoonia sp.
CCTACTAAGCAGCCTCTGAGCGTGCCATATCCGGTGCGTCCGCTCAGAGGAGACACAAGAGCGCACCGACATGACACCGCTTAGTAGACATAGAAAAAGAGAACTCAGATGACACAATCCGACAACAAAGACCGCATCGTGATCTTTGACACGACGTTGCGCGACGGTGAACAATCCCCAGGCGCAACAATGACGCATGACGAAAAGCTTGAGATTGCCGAGCTTTTGGACGACATGGGCGTTGATATTATCGAGGCAGGGTTCCCCATCGCATCAGAGGGCGATTTTCGCGCCGTATCCGAAATCGCAAAACGCAGTAAGAATTCCGTAATTTGCGGCCTAGCCCGTGCAAATTTCGGCGATATTGACCGCTGTTGGGAGGCCGTGCGCAATTCGGAACGCCCACGCATCCACACATTTATCGGCACATCGCCATTGCACCGCGCGATCCCAAATCTGGATCAGGATCAAATGGCCGAGCGTATTCACGAAACAGTGACCCATGCACGCAATTTGTGTGACAATAT
>JALQUF010000328.1 GCA_023263855.1 Yoonia sp.
CGGATTCAGCGCATATAACGCCTGAATTGCAGAGGGTTATGGCCTTTTCTTCGTCGGTGGCTTCCTTGAATTCCACGATCTGTTTCAGGGATGGACCGTCCATGATCAAGCGGCCATAGCGGCCCGGATCGGCGGCGTTGAAACCGAGGACAACAACATCATGCGCCGCCCGTGCGGCGATCATCTGTTCCAGTGTTTCCGTCGTGATGAAGGGCGTGTCGCCGTAGAGCACGATCACATCGCCGTCAAAGCCGTCAAGCGCATCTCTGGCCTGGAGAACAGCGTGGGCGGTGCCAAGCTGTTCGGACTGTCTGACAGCGACGGCATCGGGGTCGAACTCTTTGGCGGCGGCTTCGACAGCGTCTCCGCCGTGGCCGGTCACCACGATGCAGCGTTCCGGCTCGAGCGCTGAGGCCGAGAGCATCGCATGATGCAAAAGCGGTGCGCCGCCGATCTTGTGCAGGACTTTCGGAAGGTCCGACTCCATGCGGGTGCCCTTGCCTGCCGCAAGAATGACCAAAGCTGT
>JALQUF010000329.1 GCA_023263855.1 Yoonia sp.
CAATCTCAAGGAATGCATCCGCAAAGCAAAAGAACGCGTCATCTTCATCAACACTGGATTTCTCGACCGTACCGGCGACGAGATACACACCTCCATGGAAGCGGGCCCCATGGTCCGCAAGAACGACATGAAGTCGCAGCCATGGATCACGGCCTATGAAGACTGGAATGTGGACATCGGCCTGGCCTGCGGCTTCAGCGGCCGCGCCCAGATCGGCAAGGGCATGTGGGCCATGCCCGATATGATGGCGGCGATGCTCGAGCAGAAGATCGAACACCCCAAGGCCGGTGCAAACTGCGCCTGGGTGCCCAGCCCGACCGCGGCGACCCTGCACGCGCTGCACTATCACAAGGTGGATGTGATGGCCGTTCAGGCCAGATTGCTGAAAGGCGGGCGGCGTGCCTATGTGTCGTCCATTCTGGATATTCCGCTGGCCCAATACCAGCGCTGGACCGATGCACAAAAGATCAAAGAGGTCGAAAATAACGCGCAAGGTATCCTTGGATATGTGGTCCGCTGGATCGA
>JALQUF010000032.1:0-13211 GCA_023263855.1 Yoonia sp.
CAGCATGTCTTGGTAAAAAACATTCCGAGAGCCGGGAATGTGGCCCGAGCGCATTCCTTCGCGCGGTTCGGGTTGCTCGCCTTTGAAACGCCCCGGTGCACGGGCATCAATGATGCAATGGTCGCCCAGTTTTGCCGCGCGCGCCACATCGGTAACGTCGCGCACGCGCTGGGCCTCAAATTTCACGGTCATATGACGATCGCGAATTGTCGGCGCCGCTGTCGTCAGCTTGTGCCCATCAGCGACCCATTTGGGCAACCCGCCATCCAGGACCGCGATATTTGTTTGTCCCATAAGGCGAAACAGCCACCAGACACGCGCCGCTGAAAACAGACCTGTTCCATCATAAACCACAACCTGATGCCCGTCGCCCACGCCCATCGCCCGCATCCGTGACATGAATTTCTCGACTGGCGGTGCCATATGGGGCAATTCTGACCGCCCGTCACTGATCTCGTCGATATCAAAAAAGCGTGCCCCGGGGATGTGACCGGCCGCATATTCGGCCGCAGGATCGCGTCCGGCGTCGGGCATATACCAAGAGGCATCAAAGATCCGCAGGTCCGGGTCTTTCAAATGGGCTGCCAGCCAATCGGTGCTAACAAGCGTTTTGGGGTCATCCGGAGTTGATGAAGTCATCACTGGCCTCTTCTTGAAAACTCCGCTCAGGCCTACCCCGCAGCGCCCCACAAAACAAGCCATCGTAAGACGGCAGCCTGCGTTATTATTGGCCGTAAAATATCCCCGCCGGAGGCATCTGCCGGTTGCAACCCGCCGCGGGGGTTAGTCGCCCTGACGCAAAAGCCGCTGCTTTTGCCGACCCCAGTCGCGTTTGGCTTCCGTGGCGCGCTTGTCGTGGTTCTTTTTGCCTTTGGCCGTGGCAATCTTCAGCTTCACAAGGCCCCGATCATTAAAATACATCACCAAGGGCACCAATGTCATACCTTCGCGCTTGGTCGCATTCCACAGACGGGCGAGTTCGCGGCGGCTGACCAAAAGCTTGCGTTTGCGCCGTTCTTCATGTGTGAACATGGCACGGTCATAGGGGGCAATGTAGGCGTTCGTCAGCCACAACTCACCATCATCGACGCTGGCATAGCTGTCGGCGATATTGGACTGTCCGGTGCGCAGCGATTTCACTTCGGACCCGGTCAGGACAATGCCGACCTCAAGGTCGTCCTCGATGGCATAGTCATAGCGGGCCCGCCGGTTCTCGGCGATGACTTTGTAGTTTTTGTTTTCGGGTTTCTTGGCCATAGTTGGCATCAGATAAGCGATGGGGCGCGATGGCACAAGGTGTGCCGCCGGTTCGCCGCCTGAGGAGAAGATAAATGTTCGTGCAGATCGCCTTGGGAAGTGCATTACTTGTGACATCGGTGATGATCGCCGGGATCAGTTTCTGGATCTTGGAGTGGCGGTTGACCCGTTTGCGGCCCTGGCTGACAAGAGCGCCGCATCAGCCCAAGTTGATGGTTGTCTTGTGTGTCACCGCCTTGTGGGTGCTTGTCCAAATGACGGTTGCGGTCTGGATGTGGGCGTTGACCTTTCTGGCGCTCGGAGTCTTCGAAACGCTTGAGGCAGCGGTCTATTTCGCGCTGGTTGCTTTCACGACGCTTGGCTTTGGGGATATTCTCTTGCCAATCGAATGGCGCTTGCTGGGTGGCATGGCGGCCATGAACGGCCTGCTGAACATTGGTCTTGTAACGGCGGGGATGGTTGAAACCTTGCGCCAGTTGCGGTTGCAGCAAATGGCGATCATGGACCGCGATACATGAACGTCCCTGTGCTCGACAATATGTCGGCACGCCATCTTTTTCTGGCGCGGCATGGGTTGCATGATCGCCCTTCCGGTCCGGGAAAGGGCGCTGATCTGAAAACCCTCCTGGACGATCTGGGTTTCGTGCAGCTTGATAGCGTGAATACCTTTGCCCGCGCTCATGATCTTATCCTGTGGACACGCCGCCAGCAGTATCGCCCAAAGGCGCTGCAACATCTGCTGCACCGCGACCGGCAGGTGTTTGAACATTGGACACATGATGCCGCTGTCATCCCGATTGAAAGTTTTGCCCATTGGCGCCTGCGCTTTGCCCGCGATGAGGCGCGCATGGCCGGGCGGTGGAAAGAATGGCGGCGCGGCGATTTTACCGCCAAGATCGATGCAGTCCTGCGGCAGATTTCTGATCACGGATGCTGCACCTCTGGTCAGGTTGGGGCGGATGAAAGACGCGGATCAGGCGGTTGGTGGGACTGGCACCCATCCAAGACAGCATTGGAGTACCTGTGGCGGTCCGGGCAGGTGTCGGTCGTGCGTCGTGAAGGGTTCACTAAGGTCTATGATCTGACAGAGCGGGTGATTCCCGCCGAGCATCTGAACAGGCGCCACCTCTTTGAAGAGACAATAGACTGGTGCTGCGCAGGTGCGCTAGACCGGCTCGGGTTTGCAACCAGTGGCGAATTGGCGGCGTTTTGGGATCATCTTACACCTGCCGAGACGAAGGCATGGTGTGCTGCGGCGCTTGCGGATGGGCGCATCATTGCGATTGACGTTACAGGGGTCGATGGCAAATTGCGCCGGTCTTTCGCTTGGCCCCATATCATGGATACGGCGGTCATCCCCCCTGTTCCGCGTGTGCGTATCTTGTCGCCATTTGACCCCGCCCTGCGTGATCGCAAAAGGGCAGAGCGGCTCTTTGGGTTTTCTTATCGCATCGAGATTTTCGTGCCTGCGCCGCAGCGGCGATACGGTTACTACGTCTTTCCGGTCATGGAGGGCGCGCGCATGATCGGGCGTATTGATATGAAGCGTAAAAGCGGCGTTTTGGCCGTGCGCGCGTTTTGGCCCGAGGCAGGTGTGCGCATGGGGGCAGGGCGCATGGCGGCATTGCGCAAAGAGCTTGAGCGGGCGGCGCTGTTTGGTGGATGTGGTGATGTGACCTTTGCGGCAGGTTGGGTGAGGCCTGCAAATTAATTATTGAACAATGTTCATATTTAAGCTATCCATGCGGAAACCAGTGCTTGGAGGCCGCATGTATTACCTCGCTCAGACCGACCAGCTTGTCACCGATGGGGTGATCGATCCGTCTCAGGCGGATGAGATTCAATCCCGCGCGCGGGCTGCCATGATCGCGCTTTGCGTCAATACGCTCCTCATTGCGGGAATTCTGGCCGCGACCTTTGGCCTGGTCGTTCTTTTGGCCAGCGCGCTTAGCGTTGCTCTTTGTGGCGGGCTCTTTCTGGCGACAGGGTTGCTTATCTTGCGCTATGGCGCTGCGCTTTATCGCATGTTTGGCAATGCAAGCGCTCTGATTGGTGCAGGCATGTTGATTTCTGGCACTGCGATTGAATTGGTCGCCAAGGTCCCGGATCAGGCGGGTGCCCTTTTGGCCATTGTTGGTGCCGTGCTCTCGGGTTTGTTTTTCTGGCGTTTCAGGGCTGGATTTGTGCAACTACGGTTCGCCTATGGCGCGGTGTTGGTTATGGCCGTCGCGCTGCATTTGTTTGGTGTATATGCCGCTGCGCATGCGTTCGACCTTTCGGGCTGGCCCATGCCCATCGTTCATTTCTACGCGTTTGCAGCGATTGCTGCCTTGGGGCTGACGCTGGATTTACGGATCATCACCGCGCTGGCCATCGTGCCATTTGCCCAAATGATCGACACGGGAACGTATTATTTCACCGCGGCATATGTGTTCTATTCGCCTGAGTCGACGCTCACCATCCTCCAAATGAGCGCCTTGATCGCTGCCTGCCTGTGGATGACAGGTCGCGGCTCACCGGCTTTGGCACGGCAGGCGGGCGTAATGATGATTATGGCGTTTATCGTCGCGAACCTGTGCTTTCTGGTGGGCAGCATCTGGGGTGATATCGTGGGGGAACGCCTTTGGGGGCCGGTCTATGGTGACTTTGACGGCGACTGGGACGCATACGGCGCCGCGCGCGATGCGTTCCGCGCGCAGGCAATCAGCATCAGCGAAGGGGTCTATTCCATCGTCTGGGCGCTGCTTCTGGCGGGTTTGATCGTCTGGGCGGCGCTGGCCAACAAGCGCGGCATGTTCAACGCAGCGATGACATTCGCGGGCATCCATGGCTACACGCAGATGTTCGAGAGCTTCTACGACGAACCGCTGGCCTATGTGATCGGTGGCCTTGTGGCGATCCCGCTGGCCTTTGGATTGTGGCGCTTGAACAACGCGTGGTTCAAGCCGCAATCACCCGCCAGCACACATGAGGGTCGTGAATGGTAAGGGCGGGTTTGAACCCACCTTACGTCAGTTCAGCAGTCCTGCATGCACCATGGCTGCGCGAATCTTCTCTTTGGTCGCGTCTGTCAGACCGGTCAGCGGCGAACGGACCTCTTCACTGCACATCCCCAGCAAAGACATGCCGTATTTTGCGCCCACCAAACCCGGCTCGGCAAAGACGGCCTCATGCAGCGGCATCAAACGGTCCAGTTGGGTGAGCGCTTTGGCATAGTCGCCGGCCAGTGTCGTTTCCTGAAACTGAGCGATTAGTTGCGGCGCGATGTTGGCCGTCACAGAAATACAGCCCTGACCACCATGCGCATTGTACCCCAGCGCGGTTGCATCCTCACCGGATAGCTGGATGAAGTCGGCGCCGCAGCGCATACGCTGGGCGGGTACGCGCGACAGATCGGCCGTGGCGTCTTTTACGCCGATGATCATGTCGTGCTTGGCCAGTTCGGCCATTGTATCGGGCGTCATATCCACGACCGAGCGTGGCGGGATGTTGTAGATAAAGATCGGCAATCCGCAGTCTGCTGCGGCTGTGAAATGCGCGATCAGGCCGCGCTGTGTAGGCTTGTTATAGTAAGGCGTCACCACAAGCGCAGCATCCGCGCCAGCTTTCTTGGCGGCTTGCACAAGGCGCACGGTTTCTGCGGTGTTGTTTGAGCCCGCACCGGCAATGACCGGAATACGTCCGGCGGCTTCGTTAACGACGGTTTCGACAACCAGATCGTGTTCCGCGTGGGTCAGTGTGGGGCTTTCACCTGTTGTGCCGACCGGCACCAATCCGTGTGACCCTTGATCCACATGCCAGTTCACAAGTTTTTTCAGCGCGTCAACATCGACTTGGCCGTTCGAAAACGGCGTGACGAGGGCGGGGAGTGATCCCTTAAACATGGCACGCTTCCTTGTAGTTGGTGGCCGGTATTGGCCGTGGGTAAAATCGCGCGGACACTAGGCGCAGATGACAAATCCTACAAGCCCTTCGTTTGCTCCGTCCGGTCTGGCAGATCCTTGCCTGCGCCCCGCCAGTTGCCGCATTTGTGAGTTGTCATTGCGCGGGTTCCGTTTACCTTCACGCATCATAAGGGGCGCGCTGTGAACCGGAAGAAACTTCTGATCGTGATATTGGCTTATGCCACGGCGTTTCCTGCTGTGGCCCAGACGGTTGACGCCAAGAGCGTGGCGGCCATTGATGCCGCAGAGAGCGATTGGAATGTCGCCGCGCAGATCGCGCAAAGTGTTGGCCCTGTCACGGTGGACACGCTGAACTGGCTGCGCCTGCGCGCGGGTGATGCCGAATTTGCAGACTATCAGGAATTTCTGTCCCGCCGCGCGGATTGGCCCGGTTTGGAGCGTTTGCGCGCCGAAGCAGAGCTGTTGATCGATGACAACGTCACGCCAGAGGCGCGAATCGCTTGGTTCGGGGACGAGATACCGCAAACGGGCGAAGGCGCTGTACGTCTGGCGCAGGCCCAGCTTGCGTTGGGGATGTCGGACGCAGCCCGCGATACATTGCGCGACACCTGGATTGAGAACCGCCTGACCGAAGAGGGGCAAGAGGCGATGCTGGCAGCCTTTGGCGACGCGCTGAAGCCTTTTCATGCCGCGCGCGTCGATGCGCTGCTCTGGCGGTCGCGGTCGGCTGATGCAGAACGTATGTTGCCGCTGCTATCCGACGGGCAGCGCGCACTGGCCGCTGCACGTATCGGCTATAACACACGCGCGGGAAATTTGCCCGCACTTGTGGACGCCGTCCCGCCTGAATTACGTCAGGATCCCGGCCTTGCCTATGCCCGCTATTCTTGGCTTGCCGGACGTGGTGAACGCACCGACGCCGTTGCAATGTTGCTGGACCGCTCGACCAGCGGTGCTGCCTTGGGTGAGCCTTTCCGCTGGTCGGGTTGGCGCCGCGTGCTGGCCCGTTGGGAAATGCGTGAAGGCCGCGCCGAACAAGCCTATAAGCTTGCTTCGCGCCACTACCTAAGCGAGGGCGCATCTTATGCCGATCTGGAATGGCTTTCAGGCTATATTTCGCTGACCTATCTTGGCGATCCGGCGCAAGCCTTGGTGCACTTTCAAAATGCATTGCGGGTATCCAGCAGCCCGATTTCCTTGGGTCGGATGTACTATTGGATTGGCCGCACCCATGAGGTGAAAGGCAATGCCGATCTTGCGGCCAACGCCTATAGCAACGGCGCGGCGCATCAGACCAGTTTTTATGGCTTGCTTGCGTCTGAAAAAGTGGGGCGTCCTTTGGCCCCTGATTTGGCTGGAACCCCGATCGCATGGCAGGGCGCGCCGGTGTTCGAGAACGACATCGTCCAGGCCGCCTTGATCCTGCTTGCCGGGGGCGAGCGCGGGGCGGCGTTTTCCTTTTTTGCGCAGCTGGGCCAGACCCTGAGCGCAAGTGAGCTTGCTCAGCTTGGGGCCTATCTGACCGAGATTGATGAGCAGTATTATGGGCTCTTGCTGGGTAAGACTGCGGTGACGCGCGGGATTCTTATTCCTGCGATCTACTATCCCATTCATGATCTGGCGCAGATGGATTTGCCTGCTGATCCAACGCTGTCCCTGTCGATTGCCCGCCGTGAAAGCGAGTTTAACGAAACCATTGGTAGCCCTGTTGGTGCGCTGGGATTGATGCAGGTGATGCCCGCAACGGCCCGAGAGGTTGCGGGCGACCTTGGCCTTCCTTATGCGCAGGGGCGGTTGACGAATGATTGGCAATATAACGCGACGCTTGGCGCGGCCTATCTGGCCTATCTGGAGGAAGAGTTCGGGCCAAGTCCGGTGATGATCGCAGCCGGCTACAACGCAGGCCCCAGCCGGCCCCGCAGTTGGATGGATGAACGCGGTGATCCGCGTTTGCTTGAGATGGATGTTGTCGACTGGATCGAACATATCCCGTTTCGCGAAACCCGGAACTACGTGATGCGCGTCACTGAAAGCATTCCGGTCTATGAGGCCCGTCTGACCGGCCGTGCAGGTCCGGTTCGGTTCACTGAATTGTTGATCGGACAGAAACCGCTGCTGCGGCCCCGTGCGCGTCCGGCTAGGGTTGTGGCGCCTGCTTTCGATGTCAGGCCGGTCGCGCGACCCTGAAGTCAGGCCTTTTGGCGTGACCGCCACAGCGTGAACAGCCCTGCGGCAACCACGATCGCCGCGCCGATGGCAACATTGGGTCGGAGCGTTTCGCCCAAGAGCAACAGCCCGATGGCGCTTGCGAAGACGAGTTGCAGATAGGCAAAAGGTTGGACTTCGCTGGCCTCGGAGACCTCGTATGTTTTGATCAACAGCCAATGTCCGCCCGCGCCTGTGATACACAGCGCAGCCATCCATCGCCAGTCAGCGGCTGACATCGGCTCCCAGAACCATACACCTGCGACTGTCATGACAACTGCGCCTGACGTGCCGGTCCAGAAAAAAGAAGTGGCGGTGGTATCTTTGCGGGCCGCGTAGCGGGTCAACAGCCCGTAAAGCGCGAACATCAGGGCCGAGGCCAGCGGGACGACCGCAGCAGGGGCGAAGACCGTGTAGCCGGGTTGCAGGATAACCAGGACGCCGACAAAACCGATCCCGATCGCGACCCAGCGCCGCCAGCCCACCTTTTCGCCCAACACCGGCCCGGACAGTGCAGCGATCAGCAGCGGATAGCAGGCGAAAATAGCATGGCTTTCTACAAGGCCCAGCAGCACAAAGGCACTGACCATCACGCAGATTTCCAGCGCCAAAAGCGTGCCGCGCGTGATTTGCAGGATGGGTTGTTGCGTCGCCGCCGCTGCGCGGATTGATCCGGATTGCCGCGTTGCGATGGTGATGACGAAAGCCGCAAAGAACCAATACCGGATCATCACAATCATGATGACGTTATAGTTCCCCGCCAGATGCCGCGAAATACCGTCTTGCACGGCAAAGACGAAGGTCGTGCAGATCATCAAAAGGATACCGAGGCGCGGGTTATTCTGCATCGGGCATCCTTGCGCGGGTCATATGGCGTTTGCGGCCAAAACCGGGAGTCCGGGTGACATCGAAACCTGCGCCCGTCAGCGCCTGCCGGACATGGCCCGCCGCGGAATAGGTTGCCGCTGTGCCACCCGGCTTGGTGTGGGCGCCGACCGCCCCAAGCAGATCCGGTCCCCACAGTTCGGGGTTTTTGGCGGGCGAAAAACCATCAAGAAACCACGCATCTGCCATCCTATCCCATTGGGGAAGTGTCTGCCGCGCGTCGCCTTTAATGACATGCAGGGTCGGGCCATCTGTCAGCGTAATTGGGCCTGCCTCAGGTGTCCATTCGGACAATAGGACATCAGCAAAGGCACTGACCTGCGGGAAATGGCTGAGTGCGTCGCGCATATCGCTCAGTTGCATGGGGAAAGCTTCGAATGATGTGAAATGCAGCCGCCCCGGACGCCCCGCCGTGTCCCATGCGGCCCATGTGACCAGCAGGTTCAACCCTGTCCCGAACCCCAATTCCGCAATTTGAAACTCACCACCAAAGCGTGCGGGCAGGTCGTTTCCGGCCAGAAACACATGCGCGGTTTCAGCCAGTCCGTCGTCCAGTGAATAATACGGATCATCAAAGGCCGTTGCGATCGGCACACCATCCCGCCAGTCGAGTTTTGCTGTCTGGTCTGTCATGCGCCCTTGCCTTACCAATGCGCCATCTTTGAGCGGAAGGAACTGGAATGGCAACGGCTGATGTGACGGTCATGGGGGCAGGCGTATTTGGTCTGTCGGTCGCCTATGCCTGCGCGCGCAAAGGGGCTGTCGTGCGTGTGATTGACCCGCATGGGGTGGCATCTGGTTCCAGCGGCGGTCTTGTCGGCGCATTGGCCCCGCATGTGCCCGAAAACTGGAACGACAAGAAGGCGTTTCAGTTTGAAAGCCTGATCATGGCAGAGGCGTTTTGGCGCGATGTTGCAGACTTATCGGGTGTTGATGTGGGCTACGCCCGCTCGGGTCGGTTGCAGCCTTTGGCGGACGCGCGGGCGGTCGATTTGGCGCGGGCACGCGCACAAACGGCTGATGCGCTTTGGCAGGGCAAGGCCCAATGGGAGGTGATCCCAAGCGGGCAAGCAGGCTGGATGCCGCCGTCCCCCACCGGACTGGTCGTGCATGATACATTGTCCGCCTTGATCCACCCGCGCCGCGCAACGCGCGCTTTGGCAGATGCTGTCATCGCCTTGGGTGGTGAAGTTTTGGCTGATGGTGATCAGCAAGGGAAAGTCGTCTGGGCAACAGGCTGGCCGGGCATGCAGGAGATCGGCGGTAATGGTGTCAAAGGGCAGGCGGCGCTTTTGCGGTTTGATGCCGCAGGCCAACCGCAATTATTTGCAGACAGTCTGCATATCATTCCGCACGGGGATGGGACGGTCGCGATCGGGTCAACGTCGGAACGCGAATTTGATGATCCGTTCAGCAATGATGCGGCGTTGGATGATGTGCTGGAACGGGCAATGCTGGCGTTTCCGATCCTGCATGGCGCTGAGGTGCTTGAGCGCTGGGCCGGGGTACGCCCGCGCAGCAAAAGCCGCGCCCCTGTTTTGGGCGCGCATCCGACGCGCGCTGGTCATTATATCGCGAATGGCGGGTTCAAGATCGGGTTTGGCATGGCCCCCAAGGTGGGCGCGGTCATGGCCAACTTGGTTTTGGACGGTGACGACCAGATACCGGAAGGCTTTCGCGCTTAGGATCGGCTGTGGAAGGGGCGCTGCCCCCGTCCCTGCGGTCCTCCCCCGAGGTATTTTTGAACATGAGAAGATGGGCGGTTAGCCTGCGGGGGCTTTGGCGAATGGCAGGTGCCCTGTTTTGATCCAGAACGCAGCACCTGCATCTTGTGCGGTGATCTGCAGATCTGCATCTTGTGGCAACCGGAGCCATGTGCCTTTTGTGAGTGTATCGGTTCCTTGGGATGCTGTGCCGGAGATCATCAGAAGTTCGGCGCCGCCTTGTGCGGTCTCTTTCAGGGTCGCGCCGGGTGCGAGTGACATAAACCGAACGGTTTCACGATCATCTTGGTGCAAGATCTGTCCGGTTATGCCTTCGCCCATGGATGAAAGGCCAGCATTCATGTCTTTGCGGAACTGTGTCCGGTCATCTGGATCAAACTGCCAGAGTTTGACGAAGATCGTGCAGCCTTCTTCCGCCCCCGGTGTATGTGATGTTGTCGGTGGATTGCGTACGTAGGTGCCAGCCGGATAGTCGCCGTGTTCGTCCTGAAACACGCCCTCAAGCACAATGAATTCTTCCCCGCCCGTATGCGTGTGGGCCGAAAACTTGCTACCCGGCGCATAGCGGACGATGGATGTGGCGCGCGCGACCTCGTCACCGATCCGGTCCAGCATGCGGCGGTCCACGCCGGGCATGGGTGACGCTTTCCAGGGGATGTCATCTGAGTGGATCAAAATCCGTTGTGTGAAATCAGCATTCAGTTCCATGTGTATTCCCTAGAGTGAGGCGATTGAGATGCCAGCGTCGGTCAGGTGCTGCCTGATCCCGCGGGCCATTGCGACCGCGCCGGGCGTGTCCCCGTGCAGGCAGATTGTGTCGATCTGGCAAGGGATGTGCCTGCCAGAGTCTGCGATGATTGCGCCAGCTTCTAGCATTTTCAGGATGCGGGGCGCGGCTGTTTCGGCGTCGTGCAGTACGGCGCCAGGTTTGTTGCGATCAACCAATGTGGCGTCGTCGTTATAGGCGCGGTCTGCGAAAATCTCGCCGGCCCAGTTGCAGCCAAGGTCGCGGACGACCTCTTCCATTGCGGTAGCGGCCAGAACCATGATGACAATGTCAGGATCAACGTCGAGTGCGGCACTGTAACAGGCTCGCGCCAGTGCATGATTGACCGAGGCCATATTCGAGAGTGCGCCATGCAGTTTCAAATGGCGGACTGTGCCGCCCGCCCGCTTGGCCATCGCCTGGGCCGCGCCCAGTTGATAGGCGACCGCATGTGCGATCTCGTCGTGGGGCAGTGGCAATTGGCGCCGCCCGAATCCTTTCAGGTCGGCAAACCCCGGATGCGCCCCGATCCCGACTCCGTTTGCTACGGCAAGGCGCATGGTTTTGTCCATTACATCAGGATCGCCGGCATGAAAGCCGCATGCGATGTTCGCTGATGACACGATATCAAGCAGGGCCGCATCATCGCCCATGCGCCAAGGTCCAAAGCCTTCGCCCATATCTGAATTGAGATCGACTGTGCGTGTCATGTCAGGGCCTTTCAAGATCGTCGCCGGGGGTCGCCCCGCTGATCAACTGGTAACGGAGCAGATCGGCAATGTCATGGGGATCGCGGATCATCGGCTGGCACATTTTGGTGAGGGCGCGCTGTGTGGCCGCTTGCGAAGTTGCGGTGGCGTCTGCTTCTGCGACAGTCAGGAACGTGAATTGAAGCGGCGTGCCGGGTGCCGCCTGTGCGATTTTTGGCAGGTCTGCCGGGATGACACTGCCGATCCGGGGATAGCCCCCGATGGTCTGGCATTCGGCCAGCAAAACATAGGGAACACTGTCGCCCGTCATCTGGATATCGCCCGGCACGATCAGGTCAGAGACGTTGCTCAAACCGCCAGTGGTGCCAAAACAGCCGCTGTCATGGTCCAGCCTGATGCCTTGCCGATTGCCGCTGGGGCTGCGGTGGAAAACTGTTGCACAGAATGCCTCTTGGGTGGCGGGGCTGAAGAAATCTGTCTGCGGCCCCGGCATGATCCGGATGGTGTCGCCGGAAAACCGATCCGCAGGCGTCAGCTTTTGCGGGACCCGCATCCTGTCCGGGTCTGGTCCAAGCGGGAGCGTGTCGCCGGTTTGCAGACGCCGCCCGATGCCAGCGGTCAAATGCGTGGCGCGGCTGTCCATGATCGGGTCTGTTGCAATGCCACCGGCTAGGCGTAAATACCCGAAGACACCCTTTTGGGCGCCACGGATGGTCAGTTTTGCGCCCGCGGGCAGAAAATGGGTGGCGTTGGGCGGAATGGCATCACCGTCTATATCAGCTTGCATTACAGCGCCGGTCAGCGCAATGCGCATCCCTTCATTGACGCTGAACGTCCCGCCAAAGCCCATCATTTCAATCACCGCGTCAGAGGGTTCGACCCCCAAAAGTGCCGCGCTTTCAAAGAGCGCCAAGGGGTCGGCGGCCCCTCCGGTGGACAGCCCCTGCGCCTTCCAGCCCGGACGCCCGAGGTCTTGTACGGTCAAGCCGGGACCGGCACTATGGATCGTGAGTGTTAGCATCAGCGCAGAACCTCGCAGGTTGCGCCGCCATTGGTGTCGGTGTTCGCTGCGATGGCGCGGTAGTCGGTATCAGAGACGGATTGAAACTGTACGGCATCCCCCGGTTCAAAGGCAAAAGGCGTGGCGGTTTCAGGCAGGTAGACGCGAAAGGCGGTCTGCCCGATGTGCCGCCAGCCGGTGGGGGCGTCAGCGGCCCATATGATCAATTGGCGGACCGCTGTGATCAGCGCGCCGGGGGGGAGGCTCTTGGTTAATTCTGACTGGCGGGGAATATCCCAATCGTCGGGCAACATGCCCAGATAGGGTTGGCCGGGCGCAAACCCGATGGCGATCACGCGCACTTTGGCCGCCTCGATCTGTGCTACGGCCTGTTCAGGGGTAAGGCCTGCCAATGCCGCAGCCTCATTGAGTTGTGGGGCAAATGCGGGGCTGAATGCGGCCGGGATCCGCCAGAGACGGCGCGGCCCCTCTGTTGTGGCTTCGTGTCGGTCTAACAGCGCCTGCAGCAGGAGCTCAAGAAGACCATCGTCTTTGTCACCCACGACATCGACGAGGCAATCAAGATGGGTAATCGCATTGCGATTCTCCGTGAGGGAAGCGAAATAGCCCAACTCGATACCCCAGAGGCCATCCTCTCCCACCCTGCAGACGAGTTTGTGGAGAGCTTCCTTGGGTCAGGAGCGATTCTGAAGGGGCTGACACTGAAGAAGGTTCGCGATATTGATCTTCACCAGGTTC
>JALQUF010000032.1:13221-28326 GCA_023263855.1 Yoonia sp.
ACAAGGGACGAGGCAACTTCGGTCAGCCCTTCAAGTGCAGCTTCTTGCACATGATCGCGAAAACTCAGGGCGCGCGCATTTGCCTCCTCGGTCAGGGTTCGTGAAAACCGGACGAGAATACCATCCACACCAAGTGGCAGCAGTTCTGCGATAGGTCCTTTTGCAATCATATGCCGGGTTTACGAGGTCTCGGCAGGTCTGTCGATGGGATCAGCCCCAATTACGATGCCTGCCCTTTTGACTAGGCACGCGCCGCAGGGTTTGGCCAAATCGCATTTCAAATGCCTAGTAACTGTGACATCACAGACCTATTTAGGCAGCTATGGCTGTAAATGGCGGCATCGCGCGGACGCTAACCAACCCAAAGGAATGCCTGATGGCACAAGATATTGAACCGGATTTGGCCGGGAAATTGACATTTGATTCAGACAAAGGGGCAGGGCGCTCGAAATGGGTGGCAATTTTTCTGGCGTTGCTTTTGGTCGGCTGGATGGGAAGCGGTTATCTTATTCCTTCAGCGTCCAGACAAGATGCTGCATCGGATGCGCCCGCGCCGCGTGCAATCACAGTTGCCGTGATGCCTTCGCAGGCGCAAGACGTGCAATTGGTGCTGACCGCAGAAGGCCAGTCCGAGCCAGACCGCGCAACCGACGTGCAGTCCGAGGCTGGCGGGCAGGTGGTGTCTGTATCCGCAGCCCGCGGTGATCTTGTAAGCGCAGGTCAGGAAATTGGACGGATCGATGCGGAAACCATCAAAGCCCAGTTATTGCAGGCACAAGCGCAGCTTGAGCAATCGACGCGCGATCTGAACAACGCGATTGCCTTGCAAGAGCGCGGGGTCGCAACAGAAGATCGGGTCAGCAGTGCGCGGGCCGCAAAAGCGGCGGCTGATGCGGCCGTTACGGCTGCACAAGAGCAACTTGAGAATACGATCATTCGCGCGCCTTTTGCAGGGCGGCTGAACGATTTGACGCTGGACGTGGGTGAGTTTGTCGATCCCGGCAGTGTCGTGGCCGAGGTCATCGACAATGACCCGCTGACGGTCGTTATTCAGGTGCCGCAACAGGCGCTGTCGCGGATTGAAACGGGGCAAGAGGCAACAGTGAATTTCATCACCGGTGAGCAGCGTACCGGCATTGTCAGTTTCATTGGCGCAAATGCAGATCAACAAACGCGAACATTTCGGGTGGAAGTCACTGTGGACAATCCAGACAGCGTGATGCCTGCGGGATTGAGCGCACGGATTGCCCTGCCGACCGGCCAGGCGCGCGGACATTTCATTTCACCGGCCATCCTGTCGTTGGGGGCAAACGGGGATTTGGGGATCAAGACAGTTCTGGAAGACAACACTGTTGCGTTTTCACAAGTCGCCATTGTGCGCGCGCAGACGGATGGTGTCTGGGTTGCGGGCCTGCCAGAGGAGGCTGATATTATCACGGTCGGGCAGGGCTTTGTCACCGCAGGCGATGTGGTGGACCCACAGCCGATGGCCGATGATCAGACTGCGGACATGTCCCAATGAACGCCTTGATCGATGCCGCCTTTAACCGCAGCAAGGTTGTTCAACTCTTGCTGGTCTTTTTGCTTGTGATCGGATCGATCACGTACATGTCGATCCCGAAAGAAAGCAATCCAGAGATCCCTATTCCCATCGTCTTTGTCTCGGCCTCTGTCGATGGTATTTCACCCGAGGATTCCGAGGATGTGCTTGTCGGCCCGCTTGAGACCGAGTTTGCATCCCTGACCGGTCTCAAATCTATGACAGCCACCGCCAGCGAAGGGCGTGGCGCGGTACAACTTGATTTTGAACCGGGGTTCGATGCGGATGAAGCGTTGGATCAAGTGCGCGAAGGCGCTGACCGTGTCGAGAGCGAGCTTCCATCCGATGCGACGGTTATTGTCACCGAAATCAACACAGCGCTGTTTCCCATTCTGACAGTTATCCTGTCTGGCCCTGTCCCCGAGCGGACGCTGAACGCGCTTGCCGAGGAATTGCAGGACGACATCGAAGCGTTAAGCGGTGTGTTGGAGGTGGATGTTGGCGGCAAGCGGACAGAATTGATGGAAGTGCTCATCGATCCGACCGTTTTCGAGACGTACAATATTACGTTCAATGAATTGATCAGCTCGATCACGAACAACAACCAACTGATCGCAGCTGGCGCCATTGAGAGCGAAGCCGGCCGGTTGGTGCTTAAGGTGCCGGGGCTGATTGAAGACCTTGAAGACGTCATGGAGCTGCCCATTCTGGTGCGCGGCCAGACGGTTGTGACCTTTGCCGATGTGGCAACTATTCGCCGGACGTTCGAAGACCCCACGGGGTTTGCGCGTATTGACGGCCAACCGGCCTTGGCGCTTGAAATCAAAAAGCGCGTGGGCGCCAATATTATCGAAACGGTCGCCGAAGTCCGCGATGTGATTGATGCAGTCCAAGGCGAATGGCCCGAAAGCGTGCAGGTCCGCTATACGCTTGATGAAAGTGAAACGGTCAAAACAATGCTGTCCGATCTGGAAGCAAATGTGATTGCTGCAATTTTTCTGGTGATGATCGTTGTTGTTTATGCACTGGGTTTGCGCTCATCTCTGCTGGTGGGGTTGGCTATCCCCGGCGCTTTCCTGACCGGCGTTGCGGGGCTCTATTTCATGGGCTTCACGATGAATATCGTTGTGCTTTTTTCTCTGATCCTTGTTGTGGGTATGCTGGTGGACGGGGCCATTGTGACGACAGAGCTGGCGGATCGTTATCTGCACGAAGGCAAATCCCCCAAAGAGGCCTATGCCCGTGCGGCCAAGCGCATGGCTTGGCCTATCATCGCGTCTACCGCGACAACGCTTTGCGTGTTCTTTCCGCTGCTGTTCTGGTCGGGTGTCGTAGGCGAATTCATGAAATTCCTGCCCATTACAGTGATCTTCACGCTGGCGGCGTCGCTTTTTATGGCGTTGGTTTTCATTCCTGTCATGGGGGGGCAGATCGGCAAACGGCAGGCGCAGTCGGCCAAATCCAAGGCACAGCTTTATGCTGCTGAACATGGTGATCCGCGTCAAATGACCGGCTTTATGGGCGGTTATGTGCGGGTTCTTGAATGGTCGATCTTGCGGCCCTGGACGACCCTGAGTTTTGCGATGTTGGCGCTTGTCGGGTCTTTTGTGGCCTACGGTAACTTTGGAAATGGCCTGACGTTTTTTCCCGAGGTTGAACCCGATTATGCGCAGGTCGAGGTACGGGCGAAGGACAATTTTTCGGTTTATGAGCAGGACGCACTGGTCAGGCAGGTCGAAGCCCGTCTTGCCGCCTACGATGAAATCGCAAGTGTGTACGCACGCTCTGGCGGGGCAGGGGACACGGGTGACACAATCGGAACGCTGCAGCTTGAGTTGACAGATTGGGATACACGCCGGACCGTTGGACTGATCGCCGAGGATATTCGCGCCGATATGGCACAAATCCCCGGAATCGATGTGCAGGTCCAGACGGATTCGGGCGGTCCTGGGGGCGGCAAGCCGATCAATCTTGAAGTCATAGGCAACAATCAGGCCGACCAAGAAGCTGCGGTTCAGATCATCCTTGCCGAGATGACGCGCATCGGTGGCTTTATCGATGTGGTCGATACACGTCCCAGCCCGGGCGTTGAATGGCAAATCTCGGTTGATCGTTCAGAGGCGGCGCGCAGCGGCGCGAACGTTGCCCTGCTGGGGCAGGCGGTGCAGCTGCTGACACGCGGGATCACCGTGGCAGATTATCGTCCCGAAGATGGCGATGGCGAGGTTGATATCGTCGTGCGGTTCCCCGCTGGCGACCGGACACTGGCCGAGCTTGAGGCTCTGCGCGTGCCAACCGATGCGGGCCTTGTGCCGATTTCGAACTTTGTATCATTCAACCCCGCGCCCCGCAGTGGCGTGATTACGCGGATCGACCAGGAACGCGTCATTACCATATCGGCCGATGTGGCGACGGGGGTGCTGGCGAATGATCAGACTGTTGCGCTGCAAGGCGCGATCGGGACCCTTGATTTGCCGGGGAATGTGCGTGTCGCATTCGGTGGTGAAGCCGAAGAACAGGCCGAGTCGATGACGTTCTTGATCGGGGCGTTTCTTTCGGCAATTGGATTGATGTTTGTGATTCTGCTGACGCAATTCAACAGCTTTTGGCAGGCATTTGTCGTGATGTCGGCGATTGTTTTCTCGATTGCGGGTGTCTTGCTCGGTTTGATGGTGACGGGCCGTCCATTTGGTGTGGTCATGGGGGGCATTGGTGTGATCGCGCTTGCCGGGATTGTTGTGAATAACAACATCGTTTTGATCGACACCTTTAATGAGCTGAAAGCAGAAGGTCAGTCGTCGCTTGAGGCTGCACTACGCACCGGTGCGCAGCGTTTGCGCCCTGTTGTGCTGACGTCGGTCACGACGGCGCTGGGCCTGATGCCGATGGTAATTGGCCTGAACATCAACTTCTTTACGCGTGAAATCGTTTATGGCGCACCCTCCACGCAGTGGTGGACAGAATTGTCGAGCGCGATTGCAGGCGGTTTGGTTTTTGCGACCGTTCTAACGCTGTTGGTCACGCCTGCGATGTTGATGCTGGGTGAAAGCCGGGCAAAGCGGTTCGAAACCGGACCGCGCCTTGCGCCTGCTGAATAGCTAGACCGACAAGATCTGTGCCGCGGCCTTTTCCGAAGCCGCAAGCGCGCCTTCGACCAGCCCCCCGTTGTCGGGTGCCATTTCGGTGACGGCGAACAGTAGTTTGCCATCCCACAGGTTCTGCACAGCCTTTGGCATATCGTAAGGTGGATGGCCCGGAGGGGGCGACGCATCCGCGGGTGTGGCGGTGAAGGGGGTTTGTGACCAGTCTTCCAGCTTTGCTGCAACTGGTGCCTTCGCCTGCGGGCCAAACAGGTTTGCAAGCTGGTCGATTGCAGCGGGTAGCAAGGCATCACCCGCTTGCGCACGGACATCTGCTGGCAGCCCCACAAAGCCGAAAAGCGCACCATAGGCTGCGTCATCGGGGCTGGCGTCGTGAATTTCAACCAATGGTCCGCGCCGGCTGCTGGCATCGCCCGATAGGTTGGCGCTGCGCCAGAACGGTGTCGGATAGACCGCCACGCATTTTGCATGGGCCGCCATCCAGGTTGGGATTGCGCGCAACGCGGCAAGGGCCGCTTGGGGAAGTGCCGGCGCGTAATGCAGGTCCGCCGCCAGTCGCGGTGGCAGGCACAGGACGATCCTATTGGCGCTGATGGTCTGCCCATCGGCAAGCTGTGCTGCAGAGCTGTCGTCAATGGCCGTAACGGGCGTGTCGGTCTGGATCTTTGTGGGATCAAGCTGTGCGGCAAGCGCATCTGTCAAAGCTGTCGTGCCTCCTGCGATCCGCAGCGATCCGGCCATCGACATAAAACCGGAATTGCGGACAATTTCGCCGCTTGGGTGTTCAAAAAGCTGATCACCCGCGCTCCATTGATCAAAAAGCCGCAGGCCAAGGGCGCTGACCAATTGCGCCACGCGATGCTGCCCGGGCCAGACCCAAGAGGGGCCAAGGTCAAACTTCGCCCCATGTACATCAAGGGATTTGATCCGCCCCCCAAGCCGCGGGCGGGCGTCGACAAGCTGATAGTCATGTCCGGCTTGCTGAAGCCGATACGCAAGTGACAGGCCCGATAGCCCGCCGCCGATAATCAATGTCTGGGTGTGCATGTGGCGACCTTACGCTTTTGCTTAGTCTGCCATAAGGGATAGGCGCGGCCAGTGATAGCCGCGCCTGTCAATTTTACTTCACGTCAAAGCGGTCAAGGTCCATGACCTTGGCCCAAGCCGCAACAAAGTCCTTTGCGAACTTCGATTTTGCATCATCCTGCGCATAGACTTCGGACAATGCCCGCAGCTGCGAGTTGGAGCCAAAGACCAGATCAACACGTGTGCCTGTCCATTTGACCTCGCCCGTTGCGCTGTCGCGGCCCTCATAGATGCCTTCGTCGGCGGCAGGTGCCCAGGCAATGCCCATATCAACAATATTCGTGAAGAAATCATTGGTCAGGGTATCAGTCTTGTCTGTGAACACACCGTGCTTGGCGCCGCCTGCGTTCGCACCCAGCATCCGCAGACCACCAACCAGAACGGTCATTTCCGGCGCGGACAGCGTCAGAAGCTGGGCCCGGTCCACAAGCATCTCTTCTGCAGGAACAGTAAACGACTGCTTCTGGAAGTTGCGGAACCCGTCGGCTTCCGGCTCAAGCGGTTCAAAGCTTGCGGCGTCGGTCTGCTCTTGCGTGGCATCCATGCGGCCCGGTGTGAACGGCACTGTGATGTCATGACCGCCGTTCTTGGCGGCCTGTTCTACAGCGGCACATCCCCCCAGCACGATCAAATCGGCAAGGGATACTTTCTTGCCACCCGTCGCCGCACTGTTGAAGTCGCTCTGGATGCTTTCCAGTGTCGCCAGCACCTTGGCCAGCTTTTCAGGCTCGTTGGCGGCCCAGTCTTTCTGCGGGGCCAAGCGGATGCGGGCGCCATTGGCACCGCCGCGCTTGTCCGAACCGCGGAAGGTTGCGGCGGACGCCCAAGCGGTCGACACCAGCTCGGACACCGACAGGTCTGATCCAAGCAGCTTGGCCTTGAGCTCAGCGATGTCAGCATCATCGATCAGCGGGTGATCGACAGCGGGGATCGGATCTTGCCAGATCAGGTCTTCTGCCGGGACTTCGTCACCCAGATAGAGCGCCTTTGGCCCCATATCGCGGTGGGTCAGCTTGAACCATGCACGGGCATAGGCGTCTGCGAACTCTTCGGGGTTTGCGTGGAAGTGACGCGAGATTTTCTCGTAGGCCGGGTCCATTTTCATCGCCATGTCCGCAGTGGACATCATGATTGGGACCTTCTTGGACGGATCCTCGGGATCGGGGGCCATGTCGGCCTCTTCGATGTTCTTTGGTGTCCACTGGTTTGCGCCAGCCGGGCTCTTGGTCAGCTCCCAGTCGTATTTGAACAGAACGTCGAAATAGCCCATGTCCCATTGTGTCGGGTTTGATGTCCATGCGCCCTCAAGGCCGGATGTGATGGTGTCGCGGCCTTTGCCGGACTTATAGCTGGACAGCCAGCCAAAACCCATCGCTTCAAGCGGTGCGGCCTCTGGTTCTGGTCCGACGTGTTCCACCGGACCCGCACCGTGGGTCTTTCCAAAGGTGTGTCCACCAGCGGTCAAAGCGACAGTTTCATAGTCGTTCATCGCCATACGCGCAAAGGTTTCGCGGATATCGCGGGCCGAGGCGAGCGGATCGGGGTTGCCGTCTGGACCTTCCGGGTTGACGTAGATCAGGCCCATCTGCACCGCTGCAAGCGGGTTTTCCAGATCGCGGTCGTTGGAATAGCGCGCCTGCTCGTGGTCGCTGGTTGCCAGCCATTCATCTTCGCGGCCCCAATAAATGTCTTCTTCGGGGGCCCAGACGTCAGCGCGTCCACCACCAAAGCCAAACATCTTCAGGCCCATGGATTCCATCGCGCAGTTGCCGGCCAGAATATAGAGGTCGGCCCAGGAAATCTTGTTGCCGTATTTCTGCTTGATCGGCCACAACAGGCGGCGGCCCTTATCAAGGTTGCCGTTGTCAGGCCAGCTATTGAGCGGTGCAAACCGTTGCGAGCCTGAACCCGCACCGCCGCGACCATCCGCTGTGCGGTAGGTGCCGGCGCTGTGCCATGCCAAGCGGATGAACAGACCGCCGTAGTGGCCGTAGTCTGCAGGCCACCAGTCCTGGCTGTCTGTCATCAGCGCATAGAGGTCTTCTTTCAGCGCCTTAAGATCAAGTTTCTTGAATTCCTCGGCATAGTTGAAATCCGCACCCATTGGATCGGATGCAGGCGTGTTCTGATGCAGGATGCTGAGGTTCAGCTGATTGGGCCACCAGTCTTTGTTGCTGCGCACACCATGTGTGGTGTGAATGGGTGTCCCGTGCATGACTGGGCATTTTCCGACGTCGTTACCGTCCATTGGTTTTCCTCCGATATTGGTTGCCGTTTCTGCCGACAGTAAATCACAACTGCGACAGCGTTCCATTGACCAATATCACTGACTTAGAATTATTTTAAGTTGCATTTTTTCATCATTGTCATAGTTTTAGGTTATGAATAATCTGACACTCAGACAGCTGCGCTATTTTGAGGCGCTGTCGCGTCATGGGCATTTTGGCCGTGCCGCCGACGCCTGCGCCATTTCACAACCGGCATTGTCTGTTCAAATCAAAGAGCTGGAAGAAAACCTGGGAACGCCCTTGTTCGAACGTGGGCCCCGTCAAGTCCGTCTGACGGCATTCGGTGAAGACTGGGCGCTGCGCGTGCGCGATATCTTGCGTTCTGTTGATGAGTTGGGCGAAATGGCGCGCGCGGCGCGGAGCGGTCTTGTCGGACGTTTGCGCATTGGGGTGATTCCAACGATTGCACCCTATCTATTGCCGGGCCTGATCGGCCGATTGGCGCAGGCCCACGCTGAACTGGATGTGCATATTCGCGAAACAGTGACGCCGCGCCTGATCGAGGAACTGGGCAATGGACAGATCGATACCGCGATTGTTGCGTTGCCTTTATCAGAGCCAGGGCTGGAAGAAGTGCCGCTGTTTGATGAAAGCCTGATGTTGGTGCGGCCATCCAAAGATGCTGAACGACCAGTGCCAAGCCCTGACAGCCTGCGTGAAATGCGGCTCTTGATGCTGGAGGAAGGGCACTGCTTTCGCGATCAGGCGCTTTCATTTTGCAATTTGCAATCGGCATTGGCCCGCGAAGGTCTGGATGGCAGTTCGCTGTCAACGCTTGTGCAGATGGTGGGGGCGGGAATTGGCGTGACGTTGATTCCGGAAATGGCCGTACCGGTTGAGACGCGCTCGGCCCCGGTGGCGATTGCGCGTTTTGCCGAGCCGCAACCCAAGCGAACTGTCGGGATGATCTGGCGCAAGACAAATCCGCTGGCAGGGCAGCTACGCCAAGTTGCCGATCTGGTGCAACAGGTCGGACTGGCCTTGCCAGGGGCGCCCTAGCGCGCGCTCTGCAATAACGTCTCTAATAGCGGGTTGGGGAACTTTCGGGCGACCGTGACGGCATGGAAGCTTTCGCTCAGACCCATCTGATGCTGCGATTCGATCAACATGCCGGACTGTAATTCGTTCTGCACCGCAATGGGCGGTAGCACGCCAAGCCCGATGTTCTCGCGGGTTAGCAGGCGCATCATCGCTACATCATCAACCTCGGCGGCGATCGTCGGGTTGATGTCTTGTCGCGCGCAAAGGCGGTCAAAGCCCGCGCGCACGGGGTTGTCTTCGGTGGGCAGGATGATGGGGTTGTCGCGCAAAAGCGTGGCAAGCGGGGGGTTGCCTTCAAAACGCGCGGGCGTGCCGATCAGGCTGACGGGCTGGTCCGAAATGGGCTGAGACATGAAATTTGACATTGCGTCATGGGCGGGCGCGCGGTTCGTCAACACAACATCCAGACTGAGCGTCTCAAGGCTTTGCAGCAGTTCAACCAAAGTGCCCGAACGCAGGACAAGTTCAACATCTGCCAGCCCCAAGACAGGCCGCAGGAATTCGATCTGAAAGTTGCGTGACAGCGTTGCCAGCGCACCCACACGCAAAACCTGACGTGGCCGCCCGCGTTGGCTGAGTGTGCCCAACAGGTCTTTGCCCGCATCAAAGATGGTATCAGCGTAATCAAGTGTGATCCGTCCGGCCTCGGTCAGGTGCAACTGCCGCCCGCGCCGTTCAAACAGGGCATGCCCCAGACGATCCTCTAGTTTTTTGATCTGAACCGAAAGCGCCGATTGCGACAGATTGAGCTTGCCCGCAGTCCGCGTGAGGTTGCCATCATGGGCCACGGCCCAGAAATAGCGCAGGTGGTTGTAGTTCATATCTGGCATATCATTCGTTTTAAGTGAACGAAATGTAACAAACAATGTATTTTTTATCTTGAACCCCGTGTCCTATCTCGTCGTGAAATCAATGAACGCGATGGAGACCGCCATGTTGCTCAACGCCTTGCCCTTGCTGGCACCGCTTTTTCTGCTGGCTGCTGCCTTTGCGCCCCGCTTTCTGCAGGGTGTAACTGTCCGCAAAGGTGCGCTGCTGGCCGAGCAGGCCACGCTGGGGACGATTGCGATCGCGGTTCTGTCGGCCATTGTGCTGGCGATCAACGACAGCGGTGACAGCTTCCTGATCGGTCTTTTCGGGTTTGGGCTGTCTGTCCGTTTGGACATTGTCAGCGTGATCATGCTCTTGCTTGTCACTTTCATCGGCTGGGTCGTGGTGCGCTATGCCCGCACCTATCTGGACGGCGAAGAGCGGCAGGACGCATTTACGTTTTGGCTCTTGGCCACGCTCTCGGCGGTTCTGCTTTTGGTGCAGTCTGGCAATGTGGTCCAGTTTGTGGGGGCATGGATTGCCACCAGCATGTGTTTGCACAAGCTGTTGTTGTTCTACCCCGAACGGGTTGCCGCACAGCGGGCCGCGCATAAGAAATTTGTCATCGCGCGGATCGGCGATGTTGCCGTCATCGGCGCTGCGATCTTGCTGATCAGCACTTATGGCACCACGCAAATATCAAGCATCCTTGCGCAGGCAGGGCAGGGAACAGGCGGTGGTTTGGCCCTTGGGGCGGCGGCACTGCTTGCTCTTGCCGCGATCCTGAAATCAGCGCAATTCCCGACGCATGGTTGGTTGACCGAAGTGATGGAGGCCCCGACGCCGGTTTCGGCCTTGCTGCATGCGGGTGTGGTTAACGCAGGTGGTTTTGCACTGATCCGTTTTGCCGATGTGATGCTCTTGTCGCCGCTGGTGTTGGCCATTTTGGTGATGGTTGGCGGGTTTACGGCGCTGTTCGGTGGTCTTGTCATGCTGACGCAGCCGACGGTGAAAGCATCACTTGCGTGGTCGACGATTGCGCAGATGGGTTTCATGATCCTGCAATGCGGTCTGGCACTGTTTCCTCTGGCGCTGCTACATATCGTGGCGCACTCGCTTTACAAGGCGCACGCGTTCCTCTCTGCGGGCAATGCGGTGCAGAACGTCGCAGCGATACGCAAACCGGGGCCCGTTGCGGTGCCTAATTTGGGGGCGGTGACACGGGCGTTTCTTGTGGCGCTTGTGATCTATGGACTTGTCTACCTGGTGCTTGGCTTGGGCTTTGATTTCGGCGGCAAATCCCCACAGGCTGTTGCCCTGGGTGCGATCCTGATCTTCGGTGTGGCCTATCTTTTGGCGCAGGGCTTTGCGGATGAAGCACCCAGAGCGCTGACCCAGCGCACGGCGGCCTATGCGGCGACGGTGACTGTCAGTTATCTAGTCTTGCAGCGCGCCTCCGAGTGGCTGACAGCGGGCACTTTGCCCAGCACCCCGCAGGCAGGCGCACTGGAGTGGGCGTTGATCTTGCTCGCGATGTTCAGCTTTGGCCTTGTGGCCCTTGCCCAAGCCACCCTTCCCCTGTGGTCCTACCATCCAGCGGCACAAGGTTTGCGCGTTCACTTGTCGAACGGGCTTTATATCAACGCTATTTCGGACCGCGTCATGGGCGGCTGGAAGCGGACCTCATCCAACAAAGGAGCGGCACAATGAAAGCGGAAACATATGCAGGCTATTCCGGCGCACATCTGGAAGTGATCGCCAAGGCAGAGGCCGCTGGCCGCGCGATCCCGCCGCTTTGGCCCTTGTCTTCGTCGGTTGCGGTGAACCCTTTCCTGGGTCAGGCAGAGCAGAACCTGCCGCAGGTGGCCGCCCTGTTGGGCCGTGTTGCTGGCACGTCCGTGACGATGGATCGCGACTGGTATCAGGCAAAGATCGGCGACGGCACGATTAGCGATGCAGATTTGACGGCGGCGCTGGCGCAGTTTCCCGGTGCGGCACAGGACATTGGTGCGTTGAAAGCAGCAGCGGCTACAACATCTGCGGCCACCAATGCACTGCCCACTGTGGTTGATCTTGCGGCCGAGGTTTCGGGCATTGATTGGCCGGGCATCGTGGAAGAGCGTTTTGGCGTCTGGGCGGCAGGGTTCTTTGATGGCGGGCAAGCGCTTTGGCAGCATAAGCCCGGTCGGCGTGCCTTCGATGCCTGGCGTGATTTTGCCAGCCGTGATCTGACGGCCGAGATCGCTGGCCTGTCAGGCTTTGGCGCATTGGTCGCCAATACGCCCGCACAAACGCGCAATGCGTTGGTCAGTGCAACAGAAGTGCTTGGTCTTTCGGCCGAAGAGGCAGAAACATATTTCCACCAGCTTTTGTTGGGCCTTGGCGGATGGTCACAGGTGGGGCGCTATCGTTTGTGGCAAGCAGAACTTGCTGGGGGTACTGACCTGACGACGACGGACCTGCTGACGATCCGTCTGATTTGGGAACAGGCACTTTATGCAAAATATGCCTCTGAGATCGCGGCGAAATGGGGAGACGTGCGCAAAGCCCATGCAGCGCCTCTCGCACCCTCGATCGATCAGTTGATTGATGCGGTGCTGCAAGCCGCCGCAGAATTCGCCGGGCAGCGTGCGTTGGCTCAGACGTTGCAGATGCCAAGCCTGGCGGTGCAGGAAGGGCGGCCTGCCTTGCAGGCAGCATTCTGTATTGATGTCCGTTCCGAGGTGTTCCGGCGGGCGCTGGAAAGCGTCGATCCCGGCATCCAGACGCTTGGCTTTGCCGGTTTCTTTGGTCTGACAGCATCACACAAAAGCTTTGCTTCGGATGTGGCCGAGAAACGTCTGCCGGTTCTGTTGAACCATGGTGTGACCAGTCACGCGGGCGATGCGGCTGACGCAACCGCAGACCAGAACGCCCGCTTTGCGGCGCGGGCCGGGCGGGCGTGGGGCCGGTTCAAGCTTGCGGCTGTGTCATCCTTTGCCTTCGTCGAGGCGACAGGTCCGGTCTATATGGGCAAACTGCTGCGCGATGCGCTGGGTGTGGACGCGGCGAAAGGCCCGGACACGCACGTGCCGGTGCTGGATGAAAGCTTTGGCCTGGAAGACCGGATCGGGGCGGCAACATCTATTCTTGGCGCAATGTCCTTGACCGAGGATTTTGCCCCGCTTGTCCTGTTGTTTGGACATGGTGCAAGCGTTGTGAATAACCCACACGCCAGCGCCCTGCACTGTGGTGCCTGTGGTGGCTATAGCGGTGAAGTGAACGCGCGTCTTTTGGCAGGGATACTGAATGACAAACAGGTGCGTGCAGGCTTGGCCAACAACGGGATCACGATCCCCGAAGACACCCTGTTTGTTGGTGGTTTTCATGACACCACGACCGATGATGTGACCATTTATGATGACGATTTTGCCGGACATGGGCACAAAAGTCATATCAAAACGGCGCACGGTTGGTTGGCGTCGGCGGGCAAGCTTGCACGGACGGAACGTGCCTTGCGCCTGCCGCGGGCCACAGATGGCGATGCTGTCAGCAAACGGAGCCGGGACTGGTCAGAGACACGGCCCGAGTGGGCCTTGGCCGGATGCAACGCCTTTATCGCGGCACCGCGTGCGCGCACCAAAGGCAAAGGTCTGGCCGGGCGTGCCTTCTTGCATGACTACAACTGGCAAAAGGACGATGGCTTTGGTGTGCTTGAGTTGATCCTGACAGCGCCTGTCGTGGTCGCAAGCTGGATCAGCCTGCAGTATTACGGCTCTGTGGTGGCACCGGATGTCTTTGGTGCAGGCAACAAGCTTTTGCACAATGTCACCGGCGGCATCGGTGTGGTCGAGGGCAACGGCGGGGCATTGCGTGGCGGTCTGCCGTGGCAGTCGGTTCATGATGGCAAGGGCTATGCGCATGATCCGCTGCGCTTGTCCGTCTGTGTCGAGGCTCCCGCCGAGGCGATCACGGCGATCCTGAAAAAGCACCCGAACGTGCGTGCCTTGTTTGATAATCGCTGGCTGCATCTCTTCACGATGAACGCGAACGGAGAGATCGAGCAACGTTATGACGGTGACTTGAAATGGGTCGCGTTTGATGGGGCCGAGACCGCAGGGTCTTTGGCGGCTTAAGCCATATCTTCAGGGGCGGCCAGCTTGCGATTGGCCGCAGCCTCTGCATACGTGGCTCACGAGGAAAGCATTAACAAAATGTCTAATAAGTAGGCATTATGCGCGCCTCTGCCTAAGTTATAACCGCTAGAGAAAGTTTCGGTGTCGGCTGCGCGGAATATCCGCGTACCCGCTGAGTGTTCTGTGCAATGTCGGCCCGAAACTCTGATTTTGGAGCTGAAGATCAACCTGCCTCATCATCCCAACTTTGCCGGCGCGCGACCGGTGCAGCCGCGCGCTGTCGGTGAAGGATCGCTGACGGTGGCGGCCAGCCCGTCGGGGAAAACCCGCTTGCAAGGCTTGCGGCAGGCCGGGTCGACAAAACTGGTCTTTCCGCAGAGCCATGGCACCCAACTTGAAGCGATTGTCGTCAATACCGCGGGCGGGATTACCGGTGGCGATACATTCACATTGCAAGCAACCACCAAGAGCGGTGCGTCGCTGTCCCTGACAACGCAGGCCGCCGAACGCGCCTACCGCGCACAGACAGGCGAAACTGGCCAGGTGACGACAAATCTAGTCGTTGAGGCGGACGCCTGTATGCATTGGCTGCCGCAAGAGCTGATCTTGTTTGATCATTGCGCATTGCGGCGCAGATTAGAGATCACCTTAGCAGGCAACGCCCGTTTTCTGATGGTCGAACCTGTCGTTTTCGGTCGCACGGCAATGGCTGAGAAGCTGAACACAGTCTGGTTTCAGGATCGTATTCGGATCACACGTGATAACAGGCCTCTCTATATCGACGGCATGGATATTGCAGGTGATGCGGCGGCGCATATGGCACGTGCTGCGGTCGCAAATGGTGCGGGCGCGATTGCCAGTCTGGTTTTGGTCGGTGCTGATGCCGCGTCCCAACTTGGCACTTTGCGCGGGATGCTTCCCAAGACAGCAGGTGCCAGCCTGATTGCTGACGATGTACTGGTGGTGCGTCATCTTGCATCTGACGGTTTTGAATTGCGCCGTGATCTTGTGCCGGTTCTTGATCATCTGACAGATAACTCACTTCCCATTTCATGGAGGCTTTAACCCATGCAACTCACCCCGCGTGAAAAAGACAAACTGCTGGTCGCGATGGCGGCTGAGGT
>JALQUF010000330.1 GCA_023263855.1 Yoonia sp.
ATACATCAACAGGTTAAGGAATATGACAATTCTTTAATCTTTGTAACTCCCGTTAACCGAGACCTATGGGAGTATAAATGCGTCTCTCATATCTCAGCTAAGGGTGCTGAGAAATAGTAACTCCACCATTTCCCTGATGGTCTTACTAACTTTTTAAAACAATGACTGCTACACTTTCACAACAACGACAATCGAATACTTGGGAACAGTTCTGCAACTGGGTTACTTCAACCGATAATCGTCTTTATGTCGGTTGGTTCGGAGTCCTGATGATTCCTTGCCTGCTTGCTGCTACGACTTGTTTCATCATCGCATTCATCGGTGCTCCCCCTGTGGACATTGATGGAATCCGTGAACCCGTTGCTGGTTCACTCATGTACGGAAACAACATCATCTCTGGTGCTGTTATTCCTTCGTCCAACGCAATTGGACTGCACTTTTATCCCATCTGGGAAGCTGCTTCCCTAGATGAGTGGCTCTACAACGGTGGTCCTTTCCAACTCGTTGTCTTCCACTTCCTCAT
>JALQUF010000331.1 GCA_023263855.1 Yoonia sp.
TCATTCTGCTTGATATGCTCTGAGCGTCAGCCTAGTCACCTCTGTCTGATATTTCAAACTTTTAGCTTGGAGTGAACAGAGATTAACGATATAAGGGAACCACTGCTCGATAGGTTTCTTGCCTGTATGAAACCTGCCTCAATGACTTGGCGCCTGCTTTTGCAGGCGCTTTTTTTATCCAAAACTGCCACTTGCTTGTATCTGCTGCATAATCGCGAAATAACCATAACATTCTATGTTGCAGGAGATTTTCAAATGACCCTATCGGGAAAACGCGCCGTTATCACGGGATCAACTTCAGGAATTGGTTTGGGGATCGCACGTGCCATGGCAGGTGCAGGGGCGGACATTGTTTTGAACTCTTTTACAAATACAGACGATGACCACGCCTTGGCCACCGATCTGTCAGATGAATTTGGCATCTCTGCACGCTACATTCAGGCCAATATGTCGAACCCTGAACACTGTCGTTCGCTGATCGATAAAAGCGGAAACTGTGACATCCTGATCAACAACGCGGGCA
>JALQUF010000332.1 GCA_023263855.1 Yoonia sp.
CGTTGCTCATGTCCAAATTTCCAGAAATTTGGTGTCAGAAATTTGCAAAAATTCTGTGCGGTCTCAAAACGGCAGGTTCATGCCCGGTGGCAGGCCCAGCCCTTCGGTCATCTTGGCCATTTCGGCCTGCGCACGCTCGGTCGCTTTGGCTTGTGCGTCCTTGATCGCGGCAAGGATCAGATCCTCGACCACTTCCTTGTCGTCGCCGTTAAAGATGGAAGGGTCGATATCAAGGCCTTTCAGCTCACCTTTGGCGGTTGCTGTCGCCTTTACAAGGCCGGCACCGCTGACGCCTTCGACCATGATGTTTTCAAGGTCTTCCTGCATCTGGGCCATTTTGCCCTGCATTTCCTGTGCCTGTTTCATCATCTTGGCCATATCGCCAAGGCCACCAAGTCCTTTGAGCATGTCACGCGTCTCCCGTCATTTTCTGCGCCGCGGTAAGGGCGCCGTGTAGAGGACTACACCGATACACACTGCAGCAGCAACCGCAATGAAAAGGGCGGGGCTGCCGGCGCAT
>JALQUF010000333.1 GCA_023263855.1 Yoonia sp.
GCATCCGGAACGTTATCCAAAAGCCACTTTACTTTGGTGCCGGAAAAATACGGATCGAGCAAAAGTCCGGTGCGGTCCGTGATCATTGCCTCATGTCCGGCGGCGCGCAGTGCGCTACATATCTCTGATGTGCGACGGTCCTGCCAGACGATGGCGTTATGAATTGGCTGTCCGGTTGTCTTGTCCCAGACCACAACTGTTTCACGCTGATTGGTGATGCCAATGCCTGCAATCTCGGAAGGGTTGATCCCCGATCGCGCGATGGCCGTCCGGCATGTTCCAATCGTCGTCTTCCAGAGGTCTTCGGGATCATGCTCGACCCAACCTGACTGCGGGAAATGCTGGGTGAATTCTTCTTGTGCGCTGGCAACGACGCCCATTTTGGCATCAAACACAATTGCGCGGGTCGACGTTGTGCCCTGATCGATTGCAAGAATATAGGTCATGCGCGTTCCCAAGGTTCTTTAGGCTGTGAGAAGGGCTACCGCCACGACAGGTGGCAGCTGATCAAAACCAGACG
>JALQUF010000334.1 GCA_023263855.1 Yoonia sp.
GCGCATGTTTTCGACCCAGTTCAGGCTGTCAAAGACGCGGAACACATCGATGCCTTTGGCCGCTTCTGCCACAAAGGATTGCACCACATTGTCGGGATAGTTTGTGTATCCAACCCCGTTGGATGCACGCAGCAACATCTGTGTCATTAGGTTTGGCATGGCACTGCGCAAATCGCGCAAACGCTGCCATGGACATTCCTGCAAAAAGCGGTAGGCCACATCAAACGTCGCACCACCCCAGCATTCAATGGAAAAAAGTTGCGGCAGGTTCGCCGCATAACTTGGTGCGACCTTGACCATATCAATCGAGCGTAGACGTGTCGCAAGCAGGGATTGGTGCCCATCGCGCATGGTGGTGTCGGTGATCAGAACCTGTTGTTGTTTCAACATCCAATCCGCAACCGCGGCAGGTCCTTTTTGTTCCAATAAATTCCGCGTGCCATAGGCCAGATCGGTGCCATGGCTGGGGGGCTTTGGTGTTTTCAGATCCGCGGCAGGGGCAGGGCGCCCCTCGGTCT
>JALQUF010000335.1 GCA_023263855.1 Yoonia sp.
CACGGCTGATCTGCCGTAATCCCACAGCCGGTCTGGCGTGCGATGTGCCGAGACGATGCGCGTTTCATGGGCCACGCCGAGTTCGTCGAGCAGTTGCGCGGCCTCGCGCATCGTGGGCCAGTCGGACTGGCTGCCCATGATCACCCCTACGCGCACAGCCTGCATCCGCTTCCCCTTGCCCGTCGCGCGCCCCTCGCGGGCGCCGCGCGCACTATAGCCACGCGACGCGCGGCAGCAACCCGGCGCGGATCAGGCGATGATGTCGGGTGTCAGATCGTCCTCGATGCGCGAGATCAGATCCTTCAGGCGCAGCTTCTGCTTCTTGAGCCGGCGCAGCGCAAGCTGATCGGCGGTGCCGTAATTCTCGATCAGGACCCGGCCGAAATTGTCCAGCACCGCGCGGGCGATGCGGCGGCGTTCGGGCGCGGGCATGTCCGGAAAGATGTAGGTCAGGTTTTCCTCGGCCCGTTCGCGATACCCCACCAGCCGCCCGACCTGCCGGAACAGCCATCCTGCC
>JALQUF010000336.1 GCA_023263855.1 Yoonia sp.
CCACTGGCTGCGTTTGGTGCCACCGTGCACCAGTTTTGTACGTGGTTTCTTGTCTTTCATGTCTTCACCTGCGTGGGCCTCGACCCATCAAAAAAGCCCCGTTCCGGCCAAGCGAAAGGGGCTTTCGGCTGACCTTTTAGCGGCATGTTTAACGTGGCCCGCAATCCGGTAACAAATCGCCACAGATTTGCTTTACGCCTTTGGCGTGCATCGGTCAACATTCCGGAATTAGCTTCTTTGGGCTAGGAGTACCTCGGGGGCAGAGCCCCCGGATGGTCAGTCGACTGAAAATCACGGACGCGTCGCCGCGTCCGGATCCCGCCTAGAACGGCACATCATCGGCAGCACAGATGAACCGCGCGACGACTTTCTTGATGCCCGCCTTTTCGAATGCGATCTCGAGCTTGTCGCCCTCGATCCCCATCACGGCGCCATAGCCGAACTTCTGATGAAACACCCGTTCGCCCAGCGCGTAGGAACTGATCGCGGTAGCGTCGATCACCGTGTTGCGCGCCT
>JALQUF010000337.1 GCA_023263855.1 Yoonia sp.
AATTTGTCAATTTATGAAACTCCGAAACGGTTCTCAAATAACGATTGGAGATTCACAGATTAAAATGGTAGAAAAAAAAGATTATAGTCCTCTTACATTTACTTATGTGGAGGACTGTTTAAAGACAATCATTAATAGCGATGACAATTTGAAATATATAATGAAGACATTAAAAGATAAACGTCAAATCAAAGTATCAAATGAATTAAAAAAAGTATAATGATTAATATATATTAATTATTATATAGTATGGAACAATTTAAACATTTAGCCTGTCCGTTTGGATTATGCAATAATGAAACTATAGAAGGAGGAATGAAGACATCGTTGAAAGTAAATGAAGAACGCGAAACACATTCTATCGACAGCAGTTTTTTTGATATGTTATTTGATAAAATGTATTATCCAACAAATATCAAAATTGTAAATAATACACGTAAAAATCTCTCATAGAATAATCAATATGAGTGTGGATACTGACTGCATCATAACGAATATTTTAGATATATTTGTT
>JALQUF010000338.1 GCA_023263855.1 Yoonia sp.
ATTATTAAGAAAATTGATAGTGAAATTTAGAATGTGGATTGCAGATGTTCGTGGACATCACGGTAAAGTTTGGGATTACGAACCAGGCGACTACTATATGGGAAGTCACAAAGGTCATAAGAAACATGAAAGAAGACACTAACAATGAGGGCCGCTTTAGCTCAGCTGGTAGAGCAACTGATTTGTAATCAGTAGGTCCGCGGTTCAAATCCGTGAAGCGGCACCAGAAATTATATTATGATAGAATACAAATTATCTGATTATCTCAATGCAATTAACTGGACAAAAGTTAATCTGCTAGACGGAGATGATCTCACTTGGGAAAAGAAGTACCCACCATACATAATAAATCGTTGTTTATCTCAACATGTTGACGCTATAATGATGGCAAATGAGATGAATTTTCATCACAGCCTCAGCAAGCGTTTACAATTTCACTTTCTACTAAATAGTATTCGTAAGAGAAAACGATTTGGTGGCAAGTGGACAACAACTGCTAAATCAAAAAATTTAGA
>JALQUF010000339.1 GCA_023263855.1 Yoonia sp.
AAGCGTTTGATGAATTAACACCATACTCTTCTGCTTCGATCATAGTGTTTAGAGACCATCTAACAATATCTTCCCATACAGAGTCACCTTGTCTTACAACAGGTCCTAATGGTTCTTTTGAAATTGTTTCTGGTAATACTTTATGCTCATCTGGGTTACTCAATTTAGTTCTTTGAGCAGCTAATCCAGATTTATCTGTAGTATAAGTATCACATCTTCCCGCATCATAAGCTTGAACAACTTCGTCTGCTTTTTCAAACGCTATTGGTTCATACTTAATGTTTTTAGAATTGAAGAAGTCTCTCATGTTAAGCTCAGTAGTTGTACCTGTGTTTGTACAAGCAGAAATACCGTCTCTGAAATCATTTACAGAATTGATTCCTGATGCTTTTCTAACCATGAAACCTTGACCATCATAAAAGTTTACACCAACAAATGTTAAACCAATATCGGCATCTCTAGATAATGTCCAAGTAGTGTTTCTTGACAATACATCAATTTCACCTGAAGTAA
>JALQUF010000033.1 GCA_023263855.1 Yoonia sp.
TGGTGCGGGCTGGGTCACGGATGTGGTCAAACAGTTGAAAATCGACGCGACTGTGCACACCGCCGAGTATGGCGAGATCGTCGATATGGCGGCGCTGAACTACGACAATGATGTCTGCTTTACGTGGAACGGCACTACCTCTGGTGTGCGTGTTACCTCTGGCGATGTGATCCCTGCGGATCGTGCGGGCCTGACGCTTTGTGATGCGACCTCTGCCGCATTCGCGCAAGATCTGCCTTGGGACAAGCTCGATGTGACAACATTCTCTTGGCAAAAGGTGATGGGCGGCGAAGCGGCGCACGGGATGTTGATCCTGAGCCCCCGTGCCGTTGAACGCTTGGAAAGCTATACGCCCGCTTGGCCCTTGCCCAAGATTTTCCGCATGACCAAAGGCGGCAAACTGATCGAAGGTATCTTCCGTGGCGAAACAATCAACACACCGTCTATGTTGGCAGTTGAGGATTACCTTGTCGCGCTGAAATGGGGCCGTTCAATTGGCGGTCTGGATGCGCTGATGCACCGTGCCAACGCCAATGCGCGGGCCATCTGGAATTTCTGCGCTGACAAGCCGTGGATTGCAAATCTGGCAGTTGATCCTGCAACACGGTCCAACACGTCTGTATGCCTCAAGTTCACCGATGACCGCATCACCGATGGTGCCGCCTTTGCCAAGGCCGTTGCCAAACGGCTTGAGGCCGAAGGGATTGCGCTGGATATCGGCGCTTATCGCGACGCGCCTGCGGGTCTGCGCATCTGGTGTGGTGCCACGGTTGAGACGTCCGACATCGAGGCCATGTTACCTTGGCTGGAATGGGCGTTTGAAGCTGAAATCAACGCATAATCGGGGTTTCCCGAACAATCACGATATTCTTAAGGAGCGGCAAAATGGCCCCCAAAGTACTCATCTCTGACAAACTCTCACCCGCAGCCGTGCAAATCTTCAAGGATCGCGGCATTGACGTAGATTTCCAGCCTGACCTTGGCAAAGACAAGGACAAACTGCTGGAAGTGATCGGCAATTACGACGGTCTTGCGATCCGGTCAGCCACCAAGGCGACCGAAAAAATCATCGCAGCCGCAACAAACCTTAAAGTGATCGGGCGTGCGGGTATCGGCGTGGATAACGTCGACATTCCTGCTGCATCCAAGAAGGGCATCATTGTGATGAACACGCCCTTCGGCAACTCGATCACCACCGCAGAACACGCCATTTCCATGATGATGGCTGTTGCCCGCCAAATCCCCGAAGCAAACGCCTCAACCCATGCCGGTAAATGGGAAAAATCCCGCTTTATGGGTGTAGAGCTGACGAACAAGACGCTTGGTGTGATTGGTGCCGGCAATATCGGGTCCATCGTGATTGACCGCGCGCTTGGCCTGCGCATGAAGGTTGTGGCCTATGATCCGTTCTTGTCGGAAGAACGCGCCACGGAAATCGGCGTAGAAAAGGTTGAACTGGACGAACTGCTGGGCCGCGCTGACTTTATCACGATGCACGTCCCGCTGACCGACCAGACCAAGAACATCCTGTCTGCAGAAAACATTGCCAAGCTGAAAAAAGGCGTGCGGATCGTCAACTGCGCCCGTGGTGGTCTTGTCGATGAAGAAGCGTTGGCAGAAGCCCTGAAATCCGGCGATGTCGCCGGTGCTGCCTTTGATGTGTTCGCGGTTGAACCTGCCACCGATAGCCCGCTGTTCAACCTGCCCAACGTGGTTGTGACACCGCACCTTGGTGCCGCCACTACAGAGGCACAAGAAAACGTGGCCCTGCAAGTGGCCGAGCAAATGTCGGATTACCTGCTGACAGGGGCCGTACAGAACGCGCTCAACATGCCATCCGTGACCGCCGAAGAGGCCAAAGTTATGGGGCCATGGATCAAGCTGACCGAACATCTGGGTAACTTCATCGGCCAAATGACGGATGAGCCCATTAAGGCGATCAACATTCTGTTTGACGGTGAAGCCTCTGAGATGAACCTCAAGGCGCTGACCGCCGCGACCATTGCGGGCATCATGAACAAAGCGAACCCCGACACCAATATGGTCAGCGCACCCGTGATCGCCAAAGAGCGCGGGATCAAGGTCTCGACCACCAAGCAAGACCAGTCCGGCGCGTTTGAGGGCTATGTCAAAGTGACCGTCGTTACCGAAAAGCGCGAGCGTTCGGTTGCGGGCACCGTGTTTAGTGATGGCAAGCCACGGTTCATCCAGATCAAAGGCATCAACATCGACGCCGAGATCGGGGAACACATGGTCTATACCACGAACGAAGACGTCCCCGGCATCATCGGCGCCTTGGGCACCACTATGGGTGCAAACAACGTCAACATCGCGAACTTTACGCTTGGCCGTTCAGCGGCGAAGGGTGAAGCAATTGCGCTGTTGTATGTCGATGAGGCTGTGCCTGCTGTGGCGTTGAAAGCCCTAGAAGACACGGGATTGTTCAATCAGGTCAAGCCGCTGACATTTAACGTCTGAGTGCAATTTTGCGTAAGGTGGACCCTGTTCCACCTTGCCAGACCCGCGCTCAGTCCCTGCGAATAACACCTGTCACCGCAGCCGCACCGATTGCGGTGACAATCCAGCCCAGCGCGATCAACCACCAGCGCGCCCACCACAGCCACCATCCCCAAGGCCCACGTGTTGTGGATGGCGCCCAGGCCGCCTCTTGTCCCAGCGATATCAGCGGAACAACCAGATCCACCGCGTAAGACACGGCGTTGAACGTCTCATAATCGCGCCCCGCAGTCAGGATCAAAGACCCATCTGCATCCGCCATATATTTGTCCGACCAGACCTTTGCCGGATTCTGAATAGCGGGATCAGTTGCCAGGCTCTGCCAGCTTTCCGACATCAGCACAGGTCCAGCGGTGGGTGCAAAATCACCTTCCTCCCAAGACCGATCCGCCAAAAACCACCCGACAAAGACCAGCGCCAAAAGCATATAAAAGCTACGCTCGGGCTTGTGCCCGTAACCTACGACCAGTCCGAACACGCGGTCCGCGATCAAACTGCCCATGTTGCGCCATGCGACCCGTATCCCGAACCAGCGCTGTTCATCCCGAAACTGCTTTTGCGCCATTTGCAGCGTCATTTCATCCACAGCTACTGCCGTTTCGTCCTCAGGATGCAGCAGCGCCAGCCGCGCAACATGCAGGTCATTGGGACGCCGCGCTGCCAAGGCCGTGATCGCGGTCAACTGTTCGTCCTTGGGCAAAAGGCTGGCCGCACGTAACTGCTGCCGCCAGTCACGCTCGCGCCGCCAGCGCGCACGCGACGCTTTGCGCTGTTCCTGTTCTTTGGCAACCATGATTGTGCGTGCATCCGTACGGTGTCCTGTGTCGCGCAACAGCTTGGCCAACTGCTCATAGGGTTGCGGATAGAATTCGCGCCGGGACACTGCGCCCATTTTCAGCCACGCCAACCGTTCAGGCACATTGATCCCGCCGTGCAGCACGTCATAGATGAAGCCGCTGAGATAGAGCTTTTCACATATGGCCCAGCTTTCAGGATCATCCCACAGATCGCCCACATGCGCCGATGTCAGATCAACCGTGCCTGCAACATCATTCAACCGTCGCCAGATAAAGCCTTCGCGCACGATCAAACGCTGGGCGTTCAGGGCCGACCCGTCCGGGTTACGCATCGTGGCATGGGTGCAGTCCAGCACGCCACTGATCTCGGCGCCCATAAAGCTGACTTCGCCATCAATCGCCGCGTAGCGCAAGAACGCATCGCCACGCACCTGCACGCTTTGGGCATTCAGCGCGTGACCTTCGGGGTTATGAAACGCCACGCCAATTGCAACAAGTTGCCCGCCAATTTGTGCACCAAGCAGGCTGACCTGTCCGGTTGCTGTGGTCCCTTCAAGCAGTACACTGCTAGCCACTTTCATGCCTTGGGCCTTGAACGCAGAGCCGTCAGGATGGTGCAGTGTCGCCTGCGTGCAGGATAGATGCCCTTTGATATCGCTGCCAGAAAGCGAGACTTTCCCCTCAATGCGGCTACCGTTCAGCGTCACGTTGCCACTGATCTGAACACGTGCGGCATTGATACCATCGGTTATGATGCAGCCGACAAGGGCAAGCCCGTCGGCCTGCAACTGCACCATCTGCGGCCGCTCTGCGAAATAACAACTAAAGAAATCAACCGGCCCCCGCGCATGCGTAAAGCTGAGATCAAGCGTACCGCCAATCCACGCCCCGTCTAACGTGATGCCTGAGGGTTGGGTGCGGAAATCCTTGCACCCACCCAAGATCAAATACCGCAGCAACGCCGCCCGGATAAGCACGCCCGGTGCCTTGTGGTTTGGTACCGTTTGACTGATTTGCGCGGCTGTTCCGGTTTGGGCGCTCTCCAACAGCACCAGTTCAGCGGGTGTCAGCAGATCGTTCTCACGCAGCTGCACAACCTGGGCCCAGCGCGTGATCAAATGCAGGTCTTCAAAATTCATAGGCTCAGGCTAGGGTGCGGGACGATGGCTCGCAATGGGTATTCCCCCTTTTGCAAAAGCGCCAAGTGCCGTAGACCGTTGCAATGCCGATTGAATTCACCAGCCTTGATGCGATCCTGAACCACGGGTTTGATACTGTGATCGACGTGCGTTCACCTGCTGAATTTGCACAAGACCACATCCCCGGTGCCATCAACCTGCCCGCCCTGTCCAACGAACAGCGCGCCGAGGTGGGCACGATCTACAAGCAAATCAGCGCCTTTGATGGACGCAAGATCGGCGCAGGAATGGTTATTCGTAACGTGGCTGACCATATCGACGGGCCGCTGATGGAAAAAGATGGCGCGTGGCGGCCCTTGATTTATTGCTGGCGGGGCGGGCAACGCTCGGGTGTGTTTTCGACCTTGTTGTCTGAAATCGGCTGGCGTGCTGATACCGTCAAGGGGGGCTACACGTCCTTTCGCCGCTTGGTGAAGGCCAGTCTTTATGATGATCCTTTGCCGCACCGCATTGTCCTGCTGGATGGCTTCACCGGCACTGCCAAGACAGAAATTCTGCCGCGCCTTGCCGCGCGCGGTGTGCAGGTGATTGACTTGGAGGGGTTGGCGCGCCATCGCGGGTCGCTCTTGGGGGGGATGCCAGGGGGGCAGCCTTCGCAAAAGGCGTTCGAGACTGGTCTGGCCACCGCACTAAGCAAACTAGACCCGGCGCAGCCCGTCGTTGTTGAAGCGGAAAGCAGCAAGATCGGTCGGATCGCAATCCCTGCCTCTGTTTGGGCCGCGATGCTGGCCGCACCGCGTATCGTAATTCAGGCCCCCATGGTGGCGCGGGCGGCCTACCTTGCAACAGCGTACCGGGAAGTCATTGAAGACCCCGAAATCGTCACGGAAAAACTGGAACCTCTACGCCGCCTGCGCGGGCACGCCACGGTTGACCGCTGGATTGCCTTGTCAGCGGAAGGTGCTTTGGTGGATCTGTCACATGCGTTGATGGTGGATCATTACGATCCATCCTATGCCAAATCACGCCGCATCGATGAGCGTGAGGTATTGACCGAGGTTTCGGTGGATACTTTGGACGATGCAGGTCAGGAACGCGCAGCAGATGGCATTGCCGCGGCAGTCAACGCGTGGTGATTTGTGAGCCTTCGGTGACCTGGCCAACCACCGCAGCGGTATAACCGGCTTCTTGCAGCGCTTTCAGCATTGTGTCCGCAGACGCGGCCGGAACGGCCGCCAGCAGCCCGCCGGCCGTTTGCGGATCAAAAAGCAGATCAATGCCGGGTCCATTGATCATGCCAGCACCGGTGCGGTTATCCTCAAACAGGGTCGAGCGCACACCCGCGCCGGAAAGCGCCAATGCCCCATCCATCAACGGGATCGCATCAAGATCCAAGGCAGCCCCTACGCCAGAGGCATCACAGATCCCCCGCAAGTGACCCGCGAGCCCGAAGCCTGTGACGTCTGTCATCGCATGTGCATTGCGCAAAATGACGGACGCCTCGGCCTGATCCTGCATCATCAGATCAAGACAGCTGATCACGTCTTCACCATTTGCCTGCCCTGCCATCTCAGCCGCCATGACAGTACCGCTGCCAATGGGTTTGGTGATGATCAGCTTGTCGCCCGGCTGCGCGCCAGCAAGCGTGATCGGCTTCTGCGTCAGTCCTGTCACCGTAAAGCCAATGGTTAATTCATCGCCCAGTGACGAATGCCCGCCGACAATCTTGCCACCTGCTTTGGCAAAAACCTCTGACGCTGCCGTCATAATCTCGGCCATCGTGCGTTCTTGCAACGCCGCTGACATGCGCGGCAGGATCAGGTTGGCAGTCGCTGCCTGTGGTGTGGCCCCCATCGCCCAAATATCGCCCAGCGCATGGACCGCTGCGATCCGCGTCATTACAACCGGATCATAGGTCAGGGCACGCAGGTGATCGGTGCTCATGACCTGACCGGGCTGCACTTCGGCGGCGTCATCGCCAAAATGGTCCCTCAGAACCGTTTGCAGCGTGGCACGGCCCACCTTGGCCCCGCATCCGCCGCACATGGGTTTATCGCCCAGCGCGTCTTTCAGACCAAGAGCCACCGTGCGCGGCAACTTGGGTGCCGACATCGCAGGTAGCGTCTCGAACTGATCCATGAATTTGCGGTCGATATAGTCTTTCAGCTTCCACAAAAGCGGGCCTTCGCGGGCGGTTCCGAACTTTTCAGCCAAAGCAGACTTCGCGCCTAGCGAAATCAACTTGAGATAATCGCGCTGCGGCTTATAGGGGCGTAGTTCACCGCCAGACAAGGCGGCACGCAGGTTATCGAAAAGCACCGGTGCCTCACGTACGGCATAAACACCCGCTTTGGGGCGCGGGTCATGGCGCAGGTGGGCGCAATCGCCGACAGCAAAGACCCCGGCTACGCTGGATTGCAGATTTGCATCGACGGTGATGAACCCTTCATGCAGGTCCAATCCGGTTTGCGCGATCCAGTCATGTGGTTTGGCCCCTGCGGCACCGTTGGTGAAATCACTGCGGATAGTGCGCCCATCACGCAGGACCACACCTTGAGCAAAAATCTCGGTGACTTCGGCATCTTCGATGATTTCGATATTGCTGGCGGTCAGGGCCGCAAGCATCTTTTGCCGCGCTTTATAGCCCAGCGCCGTTAGCACACGGCTGCGGTCGATCAAACGCACGGTTGGCTGTTTGTCACGCAAAGCATGGGCCATCGCCATGGCAAGTTCGGCCCCCGCAACGCCACCACCTATTATCGCAATCTGGGGGGCATCGGCCTGCGCGCGAAACGCATCCCAGCGGGAAGCAAATGTGCCAAGTGGCTTGGCGGGGATCGCATGACTGGTGAACCCGGGCAGGTCCGGCATGGCAGAGGTGATCCCGACATCAATCGCAGCCACGTCATAGGCGATCGGTGGGCGACCTGCGACATGGATCGTGCGTGCGTCGGTATCAATGCCTGTGGCATAGCCATTGATGATCCGTGCACCTGCAAAACGCGCCAGCTTGACCAGATCAATATCCAGCTCTTGCCGCGTATAATGGCCCGCCACAAAGCCCGGCAGCATCCCCGAATAGGGCGCAGTCGGTCCGGGATTGATGACCGTGACACGCACGCCGGGCAACGGGTTCATGCCCCAACTGCGCAAGACCAGAGCATGGGTATGACCACCGCCAACAAGGACGAGGTCGCGGGTAAGGGGCAAGCTGTTCATAGCGGTCTTGTAGCGGGCAAGCATTCAGGGGGAAAGCCACTGTCCTTGCCAATGACCCAGACGTGAGAAACTGACACGGCGATGGTCGGCGCCAAGATGCACGGCATCAATTGTTGTCACAGTGCATTGTAATACTGCAAACGTCGCAGGATCAGGGTCTTTGACATAATCCAGCGCGGTCTTAATCGGTGTTCCGGGGGCCGGAGTCACGCCATAAGATTGCTGGGCATGATCAGGGATTTTTTTCCAAAGGGCGCGGGTCTGCGCACCGGAACTGATCGAAACTTCGGCCTGCAGGCGGATTTGCAGGTCTTGTTTGGCGTCCCAAATATGAAGCGCCGCACGGGGTTGGGCCTGCAGGCTTTTGATCTTGTCGGAATAGAGGTCGGTATGCACCGTCACTACCGCCGCCGTGTGGTCAATACTGCGCAGCACAACGGTACGTGCTTCGGGCCAGCCATCAGGTGAAACTGTCGCAAATGTCGGACGACGCGCCGGGTGCTTTGCGTCAGCCACCCCCCGGCCCAGCGCCCCCCAGACTTTGGACAATATCCCGTCTGTCGTTTCAAACCATTCACTCATAGCCTGTCATCTCCAAGTATCCGACGCCTGCGTGACTGCCCGTCACGGTCACAGGCCCTTCCCAATAAGGGATGCTGGTGGTCATCCAAGCGTCCGCGTTCAAGGCTTCAACAGTCACGTCCACATCCTGCGCGGGCAACGTAACACGCCAGCGAACAGGCACATCATCATCGTTGACCGCAAGCGGGGTCGCGACCAACGCGCTGTCAGTATAGGGTGTCGTCACCCCCTCGGGCGTGATCCATGTCGCGGAGGTAAAGTTGTTCCCATCCGTTTGTTGCAACCGAAACCCCATCATCTTGTTGCCATCATCAAACGACAGCGAAAACCAGTCCCACCCGGTTTGATTGTCGGCCAAAGGCTGCGAGGACCATTCGCGATCCAGCCACGCATTGCCGCGCACCGCTATGTTGCCTTCGGGCAGTTGCAAAGTACCTTCAATCGCAAAAAACGGCTGCGAATAGTAGTAAGACGCCTGCCCTGCAGCAGATTTGACCGAGTACCCTGCATCGCCATGGAAAATCAGCGGACCTTGCGCGGTCAGCGCCATGTCATAGGCAAAGTCAGGCGCACTTGCGCTCATCCGCAATGTATCCCAGTCGCCCACCAGTTCCCAATCGTCGATCCATGCGGCGAACGGATCAGCAAGCACGCCAGCCTGCCCGATCCCGCCGCGTGCGAGCCGTTCGCTGACATAGTGATTGTCCGGCGTCGTCACCGCCGCATGGCCCATCCAGAGTTGCGGGGCGCTCCAATCATCGCCATCTTCGGGTGCGAGGGCCGAGCGGAAAAGGGTCCATTGCAACCCGTAGGGTGTGCCATCCTCAGCCGTCAGATTCGCAGTCAGATACCACCATTCGATGCGGTAATCAGGGTGTGCGCCATGGTCAGCCGGAAAGGCGAACTGCGGGTTCGGCTGCGGCACTGAAAAACCGTCCGCATCCGTGCCAAGCCCTGCAAAGCCTTGCGCGGATGCCGTGACAGGCAACAACAATGCCAGCAAAAACGTCTTAACGTTCATTGGAAAACACCTTGAGCAAATCTGCGGGGGGTGTGCGGGCCAGGCGGCGAGCGGGCCAAAGCGCCGCAAGCGCCGCTGCCAGCAGCGCAAAGAGGCCCAGGCGGGCATAGTCCATCGGGAACAGGTACATCGGCAATTCCCACCCGAAGGCCGCAACATTCACAACGGCCAGCAGCGCCCAGGCAAGCGCCAGCCCCAGCGGCAGGGCCACAACCGCTGTCAGCAGCGCCAGCATCACTGCACGCATCAGTTCCAGCCTGCCAATCTGGCTGCGGGTCATACCCATTGCCCACGCCGGAGCCAATTGCGGGACACGCATACTGGCCAGTGTCAGCAGGCTCATCAAGATTGCAAAGCCAGCAACGGCCAAGGTCAGAATGTTCAGTGCGGTGGTCACGGTAAATGTGCGCTCAAAAATAGCCAGCGAAATCGCCTTGATCCCCGCCTGATTGACAGATTGCGTCGCAGGAATGCCGGTCTCGGCCTCCAGACCAGCAACGAAATCCGGCACCGCGTCAGGGTCCATCCGCAGACCGAAGTTACGCGGTGCAATATCTGGATAGAGCCTTAAAAAAACCGCCTCGCCAATGACAACCTGACCAATCGGGTTGCCATAGTCGCCGTAAACACCTGCGATACCGAAGACTGTTCCCTGCAAGGCAATCTCATCCCCCACGTTCAGCCCAGCCCGGCGCGAGAGTTGTTCGTTTATCAAGACGGTCTGCCCGGCAAAGGTCGTGTCCCAAGGACGCGCTGCCTGCTGCAAGAATACCCAGTTCTCGCGATAAGTTGCGTGATCGCGGGTGCCGTAGACCTCGGTCGGCTGACCTGCCACCTGCGTGTCCGCACTTTGGATTGGCAAAATAATGTCTGTACGGGGTTCGGCATATTGCAGCAGGGCGGCGGACTGTGCTTCATTTTCAGTCCGCACATAGAGTTCCGAGGCAAGGCGCTGATCAAGAAAATCCGTAAACGTCAGCCGAAAACTCGATACCATCGTCGATACGCCAACATTCGCGGACATCGCCAGAAGCAGTGCCATCAGCGCAAGTGACAAGCCCGGCAACTGCTGGCGGGTATCGGCCCAGAACCACTGCGCCGTGACTGATTTCGCTCCCCTGCTGGCACCTGCAAGGATGCGATCCAGCACAAGTGGCAGGGCAAGAGCCGCACCGATCAACAGGGCAGCCAGCAAGATGAACCCCCCGATCAAGCCCTTTGCGGTAAACATCATCACCCCGGCAAGCCCCAGCAAGACCGCCGCTGCAATCCCCTGAACCACGGCCCGTTTGCCTGCCGCCATCGCCAATGCGCGTGGCTGTGCGGCGACCAGCAAGGGCATTTTTGCCATCTGATACAGAGCGCCGCTGGCCGCAATCGCCGTGCCACCAAGGGCGATGGCCAGACCTGACAACCACCACGAAGGACGCAGTTGCAGGGTGCCAGAGACATCTGCGCCATAAAGCCCGCGCAGCGTCGCCGCGACATCCGGCAAGAGCAGCGCAGCAATCACATAGCCCAAGGCCACACCGATCACGCCGGCGATCAGGGCAAAGATCATCAACTCGGCCCCCATCAGAATGATCAGCTGGCGCAGGGGCAGGCCCAAAGCGCGCAAGGTCCGCACAACGGGGCGGCGTTGTTCAAACGCCAGACCAATCGCGCCGTTCACGATGAAAATCCCGACAGCAAATGAGAGCAGCCCAAAGGCCGTCAGGTTCAAATGAAAACTGTCTGTCAGGCGCGCAATATCGCTGCCGCCTTGCGCTGGTTGCAGGGTGAGGTCTGGTGCAAGCGTGCCCAGATCGGCGCGCCCCTTAGGTTGGCCGGGCAGAACGATCAGACTGTCGATCAGCCCAGATTTGTCCAGCAATCGCTGTGCGACGCCGATATCGGTTACGGCTGTGCCGGGTGCTGCCTCTGGGGTGACAACAACGGACAGACCAGAGAGTTGGGCCGCGGTTTCTGCGTTGGCAAACAGCTGTCCATCACCCGTCAGAAAGGCGGTAATGTCCGCTCCCTCGGTTGGTGTGATGGGGCCTATGCCACCGGGGGCTGTCAGGGGCTCGACTCCTACGATACGTACGCCGTCAAGACGCCCCTGCACGACCGGGCTGACCAGCCATCCTGCACGGCGCAAGGCGACATAAGTGTCTTGCGCCATCGGTTGCCCGTCACGGCGCACCAGCCGATCATATTGCCCTTCACCCAAAGTGGCGGCAGCGGCATCATAGCTGGCGCGCGCCTCGGCGTTGACGGCCTGAACCCCCGACCAGAGCGCAGTCGCCAGCGCCAGCCCCGCCAGCAATGTGAAAAGCTGCAACGGATTGCGCCACCAATGCGACAAGAGCGCCTGCAGGGTTGCCCGCGTCATGCCACCTGCCCGGATCGCAGATGAAGGCGACGCGACATGCGCCCGGCAAGCGCGTCTGAATGCGTCACCATCAACAAACCGGCCTTGGTTTCTGCGACCAGCTCCAACATCAGATCCAACACAACGGCTGCCGTCGCTTCGTCCAGATTACCAGTGGGTTCATCAGCCAGAACAAGACGGGGTCTGGGGGCCAGCGTGCGCGCGATCGCCACCCGTTGCTGCTGCCCACCTGAGAGCTGTTCAGGGTATTTGTTCAACTGCGGCGTCAGGCCCATGCGGGCGGCCAAAGTCGCGTCCCACTCGGGGTCGTGCTGCCCGGCCAAGCGCGCCTGAAAGGCGATGTTGTCGGCGACACGCAAACTGGGGATCAGATTGAACTGCTGAAAGACAACACCCACGGTTCCACGGCGCAGTGCGGCACGCCCGCTATCATCAAGCGCGGCAATGTCGCGTTCCTGCACCATGATCTGTCCGCGATCAGGCGTATCCAGCCCCCCGATGAGGTGGAGCAAGGTGCTTTTCCCGCTGCCGGATTCGCCGGTGAGTGCCAGCGTTTCACCCGCCTGCAAGGTCAGATCAATACCGCGCAACACCTCAAAAGGGCCATCCGCGGTTTGATAGGTTTTGTGAATATCCTGAACAGTCAGCAACATGTTTTCCGGCCTCTGCGTAAGAGGTAACACGCCCACCCCGGAAGGAAACGCCCCCTGCGGCGATTAGGCCCCGATTAGTGCAATTTGCGTGCCTGCCGGATCGGTCACAATAAGGCGCTGGACATATGGGATGCTGCGATCCCAACCGGTCTGATAGCCAGCCTCGGCAAGTTTTTCGGCCACCGCATCAACGTCCTTGACGGGGAAAGAGGGCAAGGCATGCACATCGAAAGGAAAGCTGGGTTGGGTGCCGAAATAGATCTGCCGGGTCCCACTGACGGCCCAGAAGCCATCCAGATCTTTGGGATAGTTGGGCGCGCGCATTTCCGTCAGGCCCAGTTCGCCAAGGTAGAACGCACGGAGTGCTGTTTCCTCATCAGGCTCCATCGGGATAAAGGCCTGCTGAAACCGGGCGTTTTGCTGGGCGGCATCGCGGCCTGCGCTGAAATCCATACCCCGGCCCCGTATTTTCACTTTGGGGCGCGGGTCTTCTTCGTTTTGGTCCCGTTCACGCTGCTTGAGACTGTAATAGAGCCAAGCGAGCACCATCAGCAGCAGGATCAGCGCGGGGGGAATTTCGAAGGGCAGAAAGGGGATTTGCATGAGAGACGAAGTCAGCTGTCCAAAGATAACGTCACGATAGCTGACAGCGGATATGGAACAAGGGCGATTTCAATCCACCGGTCAGTCTTCATCATTTCGCTTTTTGCTGTGCCCGCCATCATAACGGACAAGCAGCCAAACGACGGCGATGAAAACGAGAACAACCACGATTGGATTGCCCCCTGTAAGGTCTTGCAGCATAGCACCTCCGCAATGTCAGTGATGCAAGGTTAATTGATCGTCACAGGCCGGTTTTTCAAGATTTGCCGCCACGTTCTGCTGTTTCTTTGGAAATGCTTGCGTAAGATCGCGCCAAATGCGGACTGGAGGAGCGAACATGACCGATATTGTAATCTTGGGTGGCGCGCGCACAGCGATTGGCGCTTTTGGTGGCTCTTTGGCCGGAACATCCCCGATTGAATTGGGCACGGTCGTCAGCAAGGCTGCACTGGCGCGCGCCGGTATTGAGGGTGCGCAAGTGGGCCATGTGGCCTTCGGCCATGTCATCAACACCGAACCCAAGGACATGTATCTCAGCCGTGTTGCTGCGATGGACGCAGGTGTCCCTGAAACGACCCCGACCATGAACGTGAACCGCCTGTGCGGGTCCGGCGTGCAAGCGATTATTTCGGTCATGCAATCACTGATGCTGGGCGATGCTGATTTCGGCCTTGCGGGTGGCGCCGAAAATATGAGCCGGTCGCCCTATATCATCTCGGACCAGCGCTGGGGCGCCAAGATGGGCGATATCCGCACGCGCGATATGATGCTGGGCGCGCTCAATTGTCCTTTCGGGACAGGGCATATGGGCGTCACCGCCGAAAATGTTGCCAGCGAACATCATATCAGCCGCGCCGATCAGGATGCCTTTGCGCTGCAAAGTCAGGAACGCGCGGCGGCCGCCATGAAAGCCGGTTACTTTGACAGCCAGATCACGCCTGTCCCGGTGAAAAAGCGCCGTGAGATGGTGGATTTTGCAACCGACGAGCACCCCAAGGCGACTACATTCGAGGCCTTGTCCGGCCTGCGCCCTGTATTCCAGAAAGACGGATCTGTCACAGCCGGTAATGCGTCCGGCATCAACGATGGCGCAGCAGCGATTGTACTGGCAACGGCAGAGGCCGCTGAAAGCGCGGGTCTGACACCCAAGTTTCGTATCTTGGGCTATGCCCACGCTGGCGTGCGCCCCGAAGTGATGGGCATCGGCCCCGTGCCTGCCGTGAAAGACCTGCTCGCCAAGACCGGCCTGACGGTTGGTGACTTCGATGTGATCGAATCGAACGAGGCCTTTGCCTCACAGGCGCTTGCCGTGTCGAAAGAACTGGGATTTGACCCTGCCCGCGTGAACCCCAACGGGGGCGCGATTGCGCTGGGCCATCCTGTAGGGGCCACTGGTGCCATCATCACCGTCAAAGCGATGTATGAGCTGGAACGTACCGGCGGTAAACGCGCCCTGATCACGATGTGTATTGGCGGCGGCCAAGGGATCGCTTTGGCGATTGAGCGGATTTAGCGCAGGCCCGGCTCTTGCGGATGCCTGTGTGCCGTGTTTCTTACAGCCAACGCCATCAGTGAGACGAAAAGCCAGTGACGACACGCCCGACCCTTCGCCATGTTGTTTTTTTCAGCGCCAAGGACAAGGCCGACATTCCGCGCATCGTGGAGGGTCTGGAGCTTTTGGCCGGAATCCCGCACAGCACGTCGTTTGAAGTGCGGCAGAACACGCAAAGCGATGCTCTGTCGTCTGAGGTTGACGTGATTGTCTATGCAGAGTTCGCCAGTCACGAGGCATTGGCCGCTTATAAGGCTGATCCGCTTTACGAGGCATCCATCAAAGCAGTGCGTCCCTTGCGCGACATGCGGATTGCGGCCGACTTCTAGAGACCAGAGCTTTCTTGGCGCCGTGCAAAGACTGCCTTTTGGTCAATCAGGTGGGGTAGTCACGCAGAAAAACCCATTTATCGCCCTCTGACAGGTCGGGGTCATAGGCGTAGCCACCCGACGTGAAATTCTTGATGCCATCGGCATCGGTGACACGGTTTTCCACCACGAACCGGGCCATTGCACCGCGTGCGCGCTTAGCAAAGAAGCTGACGATGCGTGGTTTGTCGTCTTTCACTTCCATGAAGACCGGTGTGATCACCCGCAGCCTGAGCGCCTCTCGGTCCGCCGCGCCAAAATATTCCTGACTGGCACAGTTGATCAGCGTGTCTGTGCCCACAGCCTTAGCCTGTGCATTTAGCGCCGTGGCAATCGTATCACCCCAATAGTCATAGAGCGATTTGCCACGCCGGGTTTTCAGGCGGCTGCCCATTTCCAGACGATACGGCTGGATCGCGTCCAAGGGACGCAGCAATCCATAAAGGCCGGATAGAATACGCAGGTGATCCTGCGCCCAAGCCAGATCGTCCTCGGACAGGGTCTTGGCCTCAAGCCCCTGATAGGTATCACCGTTGAAGGCCAAAGCCGCTGGTTTCACCGCCTCTGCCTCTGGTTCAGCAGCGAAAGCCTTGAACCGGTCACGGTTCAATCGTGCAAGATCGTCCGAGATGCTCATCAGACTTTTCAGCTCTTTCAGCGTAAGGTTCTTGGCTGTCTTGGACAGGCGCACCGCATCTTCCTGAAAATCAGGCGCCGTTGCGGGCACATCAACAGGGTCCATGTCGAGCGATTTGGCGGGTGAGACAACAACAAGCATTCGGGCATCCTTTCGATCTTGCATAGCGATGTAACATGGCAGGCGGCGTTGACCACCCCTCTGGCATGCGGCAGCGCGCGGCGATATGACGTCACCAAACAAAGGAGCACCGCAATGAAACTATGCCGGATCAAGACAGCAGATGGAATCAAACCCGCCGCAGTCGATCAAGACAACGTTATGCGCGACCTGTCAGGGCACATCGCTGACGTCACCAGCGCCACGATCACGCCGGATAGTTTGGCACAACTGGCGACGATCGACCTGAACGCCCTACCAGAAATCACAGGCGATCATGCGCCGTTTCTAGGCGATGTAAGGCGCGTTTTCTGTATTGGCCTGAATTATTATGACCACGCCGCCGAGATGAACCTTCCCATCCCCGAGCACCCGATCCTTTTCATGAAAGCCTGCGATGTGACCGGTCCAACCGACCCGATCGTGATTCCGAAGGGGGCCGAGAAAACCGACTGGGAGGCTGAGCTTGGAATCGCCATCGGCAGCCGCGCGCTGCATGTGGCCGAAGATGACGCGCTGGCCCATGTGGCTGGATATTTTGTAGCGAATGACGTGTCCGAGCGACACTTTCAGACAGAGCTTGGCGGGCAATGGGTAAAGGGCAAGTCAGCCGATAGCTTTGCCCCGATTGGCCCTTATCTTGTAACCAAAGACGAAGTGGCCGATCCGCAAGCCTTGTCGATGTCGCTGGATGTGAACGGGGAGCGCATGCAAACAGGCAAAACTGCAACGATGATCTTTAGCGTCACACAGATCATCGCGCATGTGAGCCGGTTCATCACATTGCACCCTGGTGATTTGATCCTGACCGGCACACCACCGGGTGTGGGCGGCGGCATGACACCACCCCGTTTCTTGCAGCCGGGCGATGTCGTGACAACGCAAATCGAAGGGCTTGGCCAGATGCGCCAAAACGTCGTGGCGTTCGAAGGCTAGTTCAGTTGAACCTGCAACGGATATTGACCATCCTCGAAGGGGCCGAACAGATCATCCAGATCAGGGTGATCAACAGGCTCGCCCGAGTAATCCGCAACGAGGTTCTGTTCCGAGACGTAGGCCACATAGAAGCTTTGGTCATTTTCGGCCAACAGGTGGTAAAACGGCTGGTCCTTCTTGGGACGGCTATCCTCAGGGATCGCGTTGTACCACTCGTCCGTGTTCGAAAACATGGCATCCACGTCAAACACGACACCCCGGAAAGGGTGCTTGCGGTGGCGGACAACTTGGCCCAGATGATATTTCGCGCGCGTTTTGAACATGGTCTTCCTAATTAGTCTCAGTATATGTGTGCTGCAGGTGCAAAGTCCACGCCTGCAACCAAATATTAAGGGAAACAGTCTGTGAACCTCGCCCTGACAGTGCTTAACATCACCGCTCCGGTGTTCATTCTGGCCGCCGTTGGTTTCGCATGGGTCAAGCTGGGATTCGAGTATCGGGTCGAGTTCGTCACCCGCATGGCGATGACGCTTGCGGTGCCCTGCCTGATCTTTGTGGCACTGATGAAAACAGAAATCGCACCCGAGGCACTGGCGGCACTCTCGATGGCGTCATTCGTGGCCTATGGTCTTGTCATGGTTGCCTGTTTTATCCTTGTAAAGCTGGCGAAACTGAACACACGGACCTATTTGGCACCGCTGATTTTCGGCAATACGGGGAATCTGGGCTTGCCATTGGCTTTGTTTGCTTTTGGCGAAGTCGGTCTGGGATATGCTGTCGTGGTTTTTGCCGTCATGGCGATCTTGTCGTTCACGATCGGGATCTGGATGGTCGCAGGGGCGGGATCTTTCAAGCGCGTGGTGCAAGAGCCGCTGGTCGGCGCAACTTTGCTGGGTGCGCTGTTCTTGTGGCAAGGCTGGGAAACCCCCGCCTTTTTGACAAATGCGATTGAGTTGATCGGGCAAATGGCGATTCCCATGATGCTGATCACCTTGGGCGTCGCGGTTGCGCGGCTTGAGACCAAGGCCTTGACGCTGGCAGGGCTGCTTTCGGTGGCCAAGGTCGCAATCTGCGTCAGCGCAGCGGCGGCAGCCGCCATGTGGTTTGGCCTTGATCCGATCGCGACAGGTGTACTGATTGTACAGGTCGCGACTCCTGTGGCGGTCACATCTTACCTGCTGGCCGAAAAATACGGAGCCGATGCGCAGCCGGTGGCGGGGCTTGTCGTGGCCTCTACCCTGCTTTCCGTGCTCGCTTTACCGCTGATCCTTGCATTTGTGATCTGATCAGGCCGCGTTAGGGATTCCCAGACTGCCTCTGACACGCTATGCTTGAAAAAAACAAACATAAGCGAGAGGCAGATGAGCAGTTTCTTTCGCGCAATGGCATGTGTGATGCTTCTGGCAAGTTGCAGTGGCGGAGCGAGTTATAACTCGGCGCCACGCAATCTTGACGATGCATGCAGTATCGTGTCCGAGCGCCCCGAGTACCTTCGTGCTTTCCAGGCCGTGGAACGTAAATATGGCGTTCCGGTGCCATCGCTGATGGCGATTATCTATCAGGAAAGCAAATTTATCGGAAACAACCGCACGCCCCACCGGTATGCGTTGGGTGTGATCCCTGTGGGCCGTCAATCATCAGCCTTTGGGTATAGCCAGGCGTTGGATGGCACTTGGGAAGAATACCAAGACGGCCCCGGCGGAAACCGTGCGCGCCGTGACGATATTTACGATGCGACAGATTTCATGGGCTGGTACATGGTTCAGACCGTCGAGGAAACCGGTGTCCCGATCTATGACACACGCAACCAGTATCTGGCCTACCACGACGGGCGGACCGGATACTTGCGCGGCACATGGCGTTCCAAAAGCTGGCTGGTGCGGATCGCTGGCGAAGTCGAAGGACGTGCCGTGATGTATGATCAGCAGCTTAGGGCGTGCCGGAAACGCTAAAAAAGCGGCTCTAGCAGAGCCGCTTTTTTAATTCCAATGCAAAAGCTCAGTTGCCACGATCGCGGGTTTCCGCCCGGATGTTGAACAAAATATCGCGGATCACACTGCCAGAAATCAGGTCGTTCAAGATGACCGTTGTTTCAGTCCCAAGATCATCTGTCACAATCCATTGGCGCAGCTCGACCGGATTGGCCGTGAACACCAACTGGATACTGCCGTAGTTGGGATTGTCAGGGTCCTGGGCCGTCACGGTTGTTGTCGTGCCGTCAGAGACAACATTTGTCACCATATTCTCACGGGACAGATCGACATTCTCGCGCAGGATGATGCTGAGCGGGGTCTGGTTCAGCGGATAGCGCTCCGGTCCGGTGTTTGAGCGTGCATCAAAGATCGCAAGCTGTCCGCCGCTGGCCAGGACCAGCGACTCCGATGGTGCGTTATATTCAAACCTGATACGCCCGGGCCGCTTGATATAGATCTGGCCGGTGCTAATGGTCCCGTCTGCATTGATCTGCGTAAAACCGCCCTGCGCTGTCTGAAGCTGGTTCAGATAGGATGAGATTTGTGACAGGCTCAGTTGCTGGGCAGAAACCGCGCCTGCATAAAGCGTCAGCGCAACTGCGGTGATGATCGATAGGATACGTTTGTTCATGTGTCTTACCTATGTGGCTGGGCGACGAAATGCACCCTTTGGATAGGCGATACAACAGCATGTGATCTGCTGTTAAGCGATATCACGCCATATGACTTTCAATAGCACCGCCTGCCTTGGACCAGCCCCACCCCAAGGCAAACCGCTGTTCAAAAAAAATGCGCCGCAAAAGCAACGCATTTCTGTTTTTCATCCAAGACTATATAAAGATTAGCGGATCCAGACCTCAACACGCGTGTATTCGGACCCGGCAACCTGACCATCCACGCATGTGGATGGCGCCACGTTGCCAAAACCATATGACGACACCGAGATATTCTGCGCCGCCAGCGTTGCAGCTGCGACATCTTCCAACAGGGCCTTGAACGCGGCCGCTGCGGCCGCTGACGCATCAATTGCGGCAACGCTGCCAGCGGAACTTTCACCGTGGCCAACGAAGATGATCTCGCGGCCTGCTGTCTCGTCATTTTCCAGCAGATTAAGCAGGTTGATCAACATCGCCCGGTTCCACGCACCCTCTGGGCCACTGGCGGTGCCGCCGGTCATTGTGGGCGACAAGCGTTCAGCGTCAAACAAGACCTGGAACATCTGCGCGGCGGCACCGCGTTGCGCCTCGTCAAATGACGCCTCAAGCAGGCTGCTGAGCCGGGCATTCTTTTCTGCGCTGTCCAGCATTGTGGCGCTGTGATCAAGAAAACCCTCGTTCACAAGCAGGCCCTGCGCAATCGTTGACGATGCAAAATCAAATACTTCGGCGATAAGCCCGGTATTTGTGGGCGTATTGTAGGTTGCCATAATCGGGCGCACCAAAGCATAGTCCCCCGAAATCACGTTGAAGGTAGTCGGCGCAAGCGCAATGCCGCAGGTGCCGGTGACATCCACAACAAGCGCCTCATTCGCCAGCGCGCTCGATACGATGCTGACGCTGCCCGGGAATTGATTGATCGAAGCGGATACGCCTGCTTCATCTGACATGGTCAGAACATTGCCGGCGATTTCCTTGCCCGCAGGGGCCATGACCAAACGCTGCACCTCTGTTCCGATCTCAGAGTTCGGCGGTAATTGAAGCGGCAAGACAGCGACATCAGCGCCCCCAATCTGGGACCAGTTCGTGACTTCACCCGCATAGATTCGTGCAAGATCATTGATCGATATTTCTGAGATTCCCGCATTTGGCGCGGCAATGACAGAGAATGATTTCAGGCCCAAAAGCTGATGTGTCAGATCACTTCCCTGCGCCCATTCAGACGGGGCATCATACGCAACCGGTGCCGTGCCGTTCAGTGAAACCGCCCCGATCGTGATGTCCGCCGTTGTGTCATTCGCGCTCAAGGCCAATGATGCCGCGTCGCCCGTGTTGGGGTTTTGCAATAGCAATTCGCCCACCGCCGTCAGTTCAACACGGGTCGACGTCGAGGTTGTTACGGCATAAGCGCCAGTTACTGTCCGGTGCAATCCGGCATATTCAGGTGCGGCAAATCCGACTGTCAACTCGTCTGCTGCAGCTGCAGTTGCGGCAGGCGCATCAGCGCTCTGTGCTGCATCAATGCCCTGAAAGGCACTTGCGGTCAGGCCAAAAGGATTTGACGCAATCACATCGTTACATGCGTCGCCGAAACAAATCACCTCAGAGGCTGGAACGGCCACCACGCCAACGCTGGTTTGGACCTGCACCATGACACCATTGTAGCCGACAATCTCGCCTTCGACGTTGATGAAGTTATCACTTGAGCGCAGTTCGACCGACTGCGCAAAGAGCGCAAGTGGTGCAACGGTGCAGAACAAGGTCGTAGCAATTCTTGAGATCATTTTTCTTCGAAACTCCAACAGTCATTCAGGCCAGTATCAGATGCTGCTCGTCAGATAGGAACATTAAAAACTGGCAAAACTAGGGAAACAATGTCGTATGCCTGCAAATTGTGCATAGTTCTGCAACAATGTGCTAACCTTTATTTTTAGGGACGCGCGCGAACTTGAACAACAGAAGGCAAAATAGGCCTCCACAACTTCGCCACAATGTGACGATGGCACGCAAGATTTTTAATCACAAGCCTGCGATCTGCCAGTTTCGCCAGAATCGAAGCACATCCTTTTGATACGTGCACCTCAGATGTCAGCATCTGTGCCGTCAAGCGGATCGGCGCTGCGGGCCAATGCGGTGAAATCAAACAATTTCGGATCAAGCAAATGCGACGGGCGCGCATTCATCAGCGCCCGGAACATCACCTGACGCCGCCCCGGGCTGTTCTTTTCCCAACCGTCCAGAATTTGTTTGACCTGTTGTCGTTGCAACCCGTCTTGCGACCCGCACAAATCGCAAGGGATGATGGGATAAGACATCGCCTTGGCAAATTTTTCGCAATCCGCTTCAGCGACATGGGCCAGCGGGCGATAGACGAACAGATCTCCTGCCTCATTCAGCAGTTTCGGCGGCATCGTCGCCAGTCGACCACCGTGGAACAGGTTCATGAAAAAGGTTTCCAGAATATCATCCCGGTGGTGCCCCAGTACAACTGCCGAGCACCCCTCTTCCCGCGCGATCCGGTACAGGTTTCCCCGGCGCAAACGCGAACACAGCGCGCAGAACGTACGCCCCTGCGGGACTTTGTCCATGACGATGGAATAGGTGTCTTGATACTCGATCCTGTGCGGGACGCCCATCTTTTCCAAGAATGCCGGCAGCACTGTCGCCGGAAAGCCGGGCTGGCCCTGATCAAGGTTGCAGGCCACAAGCTCAACCGGCAGCAGCCCCCGCCATTTCAATTCGTATAGAACCGCCAAGAGCGTGTAGCTGTCCTTGCCGCCCGACAGGCAAACCAACCACTTTACAGGCGGCGCGTTCGGGTCCCGGGCCGCCCCTTCGATCATACCGTATTGCTCTATCGCTTCACGGGTGTAGCGCACGATACGCTTGCGAAGTTTCTTGAATTCCGTTGTGGACGGCGCGCCCTCAAAAAGCGGGTGGATTTCGGTATCATCTAACATAGCCCCGATATGCCAGATCGCCCAATCGCTGCCTAGAGGGATCCGAACGAACCTCCGCTGCGTATGAAGATGTAGAATACGGAGAATATAATGCGCCTGATCCTCGCCGCCGCCTTTGCCTTTCTTGCTGCCTGTACCGGAAAGCCGTCATTTGACGACCCCAGCCTGAGCGACCGCAAGCTTAATCTGGAAGAGTTCTTTGACGGTGAACTTGTGGCCTACGGTCAGTTTCAGGACATTCTGGGCACGGTACGCCGCAATTTTGTCGTGACAATCGACGGCGATTGGGATGGTGAGCGTCTGCGGCTGGTCGAAGACTTTGTCTATGAAGACGGCTCGACCGAGCAGCGCATCTGGACTCTTGTCAAAACCGGCGAAGACAGCTGGAGCGGCACCGCCCCGGGCGTCATTGGACAAGCCACCGGAGTTGAGCAGGGCGATCGCTTTAACTGGAAGTACGAAATTGACCTGCCAGTGCCGTCAGCGAACGGCGAAACCGAAACGCTGCGGGTGACGTTTGACGACTGGATGTGGCTGCTGGCCGATGACCGGCTGCTGAACCTGGCCTATGTCAAACGCTATGGTCTGGATATCGGCGTGGTGACAATTTCGTTCGAAAAAGAATAGCGCCGATTTTCGTAGGCGGCGCTTAGTCCGGGACGTTATCAATACCGGATCCACCCCAAGGGTGGCATCGTAGAATACGCCTGACGGTCAGATAGCTTCCTTTGATTGCGCCGTGCTTTTCCAGCGCTTCCAAAGAATAGGCTGAGCAGGTTGGATGGTACCGGCAGCTCATGCCGACCCAAGGTGACAACACCAAGCGGTATGCCCGCACAGGCAAAGAGACGATGTAAGCAAATGGGCTCATCCGTGGACCTTTTTCAACGCGCGTCGCAAATCGGCGACCAGTGTATCCATAGGTAGTGTCGCGGTCAGGTCTTTGCGACCCACAAGCACATAATCCCACCCGTCACGTCCCATGTCAGGCAAAACGATCCGCGCGACTTCACGCAAGCGCCGCTTGGCGCGATTGCGGGCCACGGCATTGCCAACTTTCTTGGAACAGGTAAAGCCAACGCGGATACCTGTTGCCTCGCCCGCGCTGCGCTTGCGGCCTTGCAGGTGGATTCCGGGGGTGCCTTGGCGGCGGGCGTGCGACGCGCGCAGGAAATCGGCGCGCTTGGTCAATACGCAAACGGAAACCGCCGGAGTGCCTTGGTCAGGCCCAACCGGCGGTTTCAAATCAGTCAAGACGGCTGGTGCGCTTACGCGCTCAGCTTCGCACGGCCTTTGGCGCGGCGATTGTTCAGGATCTTGCGCCCGGCCTTTGTGGCCATACGTGCGCGGAAGCCGTGACGGTTCTTGCGAACCCGGTTTGATGGTTGGAACGTGCGCTTCATAGCGTGCTCTCCGGTTTACGGCCAAACCCAAAAGGATTCGAAGCCTGTCTACAATTCAGACCCGTCCTTTAGAGGGGGGCTGGCATCATGTCAACGCGGAGGCGGGTGTGAAACTGCAACAATTTGCACATTTATCCCACATCAAATGTTTCAATCATCACGCCCCAACCCAGCAAAACTGAAACATGAGGGGGTCTTTGCATCAATGGGCTGTGATGTGGGTATCGCGCAGGGCGGCTTGCGTCCATCTAACCTGCAAGCAAAGCGCCTGCCACAGGATCAAAAGTGATGACCGATATGACCGAAGTGCCCAAGAACCCGATACTGAAAAAGCTCCCGCTGATCGTGATCGGGATCGTTGCTGTGCTTGGGGCGTTTTTCTTGCGCGATTATCTGACGTTCGAGGCGTTGGCCGCGAATCGAGAGGCGCTCTTGGCGTTTCGCGACGCCAACTATGTGATGACAGCGTTGGTCTTTGTTGCCGCCTATGTGGTGATCGTGGCCTTCTCGTTGCCGGGTGCAACAATTGCCACGCTAACGGGGGGCTTCCTCTTTGCCACGTTCCCCGGCGTGTTGTTCAACGTCACTGGCGCAACAATCGGGGCAACAGCCATTTTCCTTGCGGCCCGGTGGGGGTTTGGTGAAAACCTCGGCAAGAAGTTGGAAGGCTCTGATGGCGTGGTCAAAAAGATCAAGGACGGGATTCACGAAAACCAGTGGTCAATGTTGTTCCTGATCCGTCTGATCCCTGCGGTGCCATTCTTTCTGGCCAACCTGATCCCCTCGTTTCTGAACGTGCCCCTGCACCGCTTTGTCATATCGACCTTTGTCGGGATCATCCCCGGCGGTCTGGTCTACACTTCGGTTGGTGCTGGTCTGGGCGAAGTCTTTGCCCGTGGCGAGACCCCAAACCTTGGCATTATCTTTGAACCTCAGATCATATTTCCCATCATCGGCTTGTGCGTATTGGCTGCACTTCCCATCGCTATCAATGCCATCCGCGGCAAGAAAGGTCTCTGAAACATGAACCGGATCAAGACAGATATTTGCATCATCGGCGGCGGCTCTGGCGGTTTGTCCATCGCAGCCGGTGCCGTCCAGATGGGAGCCAAAGTCGTCCTTTTGGAAGGACACAAGATGGGCGGCGATTGCCTGAACTATGGCTGTGTCCCGTCCAAGGCGCTGATTGCATCGGCCAAGCAGGCCTATGCCATGTCCCATGGCGCGAAGTACGGTGTGGGTGAGGTGGAAGCGCAAGTCGACTATGCAGCGGCCAAAGACCATGTCCACGATGTGATCACGACAATTGCGCCAGTCGACAGTGTCGAACGCTTTGAAGGTCTTGGCGTAAACGTCATTTCCGAATTCGGTAAGTTCATTTCAAAGACCCAAGTGCAAGCAGGTGATACGATAATCGAAGCACGGCGCTTTGTGGTTGCAACGGGGTCCGGCCCGTTTGTGCCACCAATCCCCGGCCTTGAGGACGTCACGCACTACACCAACGAAAATATCTTTGATCTGCGCGAAAAGCCCAAGCATCTGATCATCATCGGCGGCGGGCCTATTGGGATGGAGATGGCCCAAGCCCATCGGCGTCTGGGATGCAACGTAACCGTGATCGAAGGGGCCAAGGCCTTTGGTAAAGACGATCCCGAAATGGCCGCCATCGTGTTGGACAACTTACGCGACGAAGGCGTCAACATTGTCGAAGACGCGCAGGCCGAAAAGATCAGCGGCGAGGGCATCACCGTGCACACGCCCAAGGGCGATTTCACCGGTTCACACCTGCTGATTGCCGTCGGCCGCAAGGTGAATACCGAAAAGCTGGATCTTGAGGTAGGCGGCATCGCCTATGATCGCTCCGGGCTGAAAGTCGGGCCTGACCTGCGATCTGTGACCAACAAAAAGGTCTACGCCGCGGGTGACGTCGCAGGCGGTCTGCAATTCACCCATGTCGCGGGCTATCACGCAGGCGTGCTGATCCGGTCGATGCTGTTTGGCCTGCCCTCCAAGCAGCGTACCGACCACATCCCATGGGCCACCTACACGGACCCCGAATTGGCACAGGTGGGCCTGACCGAGGCACATGCGAAGAAGAAATACGGATCAGCGCTTGAAGTTGTCCGCTTTGATTTCCACCACAACGACCGCCTGATTGCCGAACGCAAGACCAAAGGCTTGATCAAAGTCATGGTCGTGAAAGGCCGCCCTGTCGGAGCCTCAATCGCGGGTCATATGGCAGGCGAATTGATCGGTATGTGGGCCATGGCCATTGCCAACAAGATGAAGATGTCAGCCATCGCAAACACCGTTCTGCCCTACCCGACCGTCAGTGAGGTTAACAAACGGGCCGCAGGTGCCTACTTTAGTCCGAGACTTTTTGAAAACCCAACGGTAAAGCGTGTTGTAGGTTTTGTGCAGCGGTGGCTGCCATAGCCTCAGCGAGGTAAAATGACCAACTCACTCTCAGGTCGATTTCTGATCCTAACGGTGATCTTCGTGATGCTGGCCGAGGTTTTTATCTTTGTGCCATCAGTTGCGCGTTTCCGTGAGGATTATCTGCTGGCCCGGCTTGAGCGGGCGCAGATTGCGTCGCTGGCACTCGAAGCCGACGATATGATAAGCCCCGCCCTTGAGGTGGAATTGCTGCGCAATGCAGAGGTCTACAATGTTGTTTTGCGGCGTGATGAGGTCCGGCAATTGGCGCTGTCCTCACCCATTCCATCGCCGATTACGGCCACCTACGACATGCGCAACCCAAGCAGTATGACACTGATCACTGATGCTCTTCGGACATTGGTGGATACCGAAGACCGGATCATCCGCGTCATCGGAAACCCGGTGCGTGATGGCGGCCTGCTGATCGAAGTCACGATGGATGAGATGCCCCTGCGCAACGCATTGCTGGCCTATGGGCGCAACATCCTGTTCCTGTCTGCCTTCATCTCGGTCATCACAGCCAGCCTGCTGTTCTTGTCCGTGCAAATCCTGCTGGTGCGCCCGATCAAAGGTGTGGTCGACCATATGCAGTCCTATGCCAAAGCCCCAGAAGATGCGCGCCAGATCATTACGCCCAGCGCAGGCGTGAAAGAACTGCGGGACGCCGAAGAAGCCCTGAAAACAATGCAAACGCAGCTGACCGGTGCACTGAAGCAAAAAGAACGGCTGGCACAATTGGGCGGCGCTGTTGCAAAGGTCAGTCATGATTTGCGCAATATGCTGACATCCGCGCAGCTTTTCACTGACCGGATCGAATCGTCGGACGACCCGCTGGTCAAACGTCTGGCCCCAAAACTGGTCAATTCGATCACCCGTGCTGTAAACCTTTGCGAAACAACACTGGCCTTTGGACGGGTCGATGAACCCGCGCCTGCGCTGACCCGCGTCAACCTTGCGCAAATTGTGGGCGAAGTCATCGACAGTGAACGGCTTGCGGCGGGCGAGTATCCGCTTTCCTTCTCCGAAGATATCCCTGCGACCATGACCCTGCGCGCTGATGGCGAACAGCTTTACCGCGTGATTTTCAATCTGGTGCGCAACGCAAGGCAGGCGATCATGGCCACCGGAAACGCCGGAGAGATTGGCCTGAAAGCTGTCGAGGACGACAAGGTCTGGTCCTTGATGATTTCCGATACCGGCCCCGGGCTGCCCAAAAAAGCGCAAGAGCATCTGTTCCAACCGTTTCAAGGCGGTGTGCGCAAAGGCGGCTCTGGTCTGGGGCTTGTGATCGCGGCCGATTTGATTCGCGGGCACGGCGGACGGCTGGAGCTGAAAAAAACCGATGACCATGGCACAACTTTCGTTATTCAACTACCCAAAGAGGACCTCGCCCTCGCGCCAGCCGCTCAATAAGAAAGAATTTGAATTGGCCCTTGCATCGGGACACGTCCACGTCTAAATCCCCCCTACGCGGATTGGTAGCTCAGTTGGATAGAGTACTTGACTACGAATCAAGGGGTCGGGGGTTCGAATCCTCCCCAGTCCGCCACTTACCCTTGAAATCATTGAATAAAATTCAAGTTTCAGGCGCAAGCCCCACATAAAGCCCC
>JALQUF010000340.1 GCA_023263855.1 Yoonia sp.
TCCCCGGCGATCACCCAGGTGTGATGCGAGACGGCTTCAGCGCCGAATCGCTCCCGTTGAAGGCGCTCGGCGAGAGCCATACCTACGGCGTTGGCGAACCCCTGCCCGAGCGGTCCGGTGGTCACCTCGACACCGGGAGTGTGACCGGCCTCTGGATGGCCCGGGGTGAGGGAGCCGAGCGACCGGAAGGCGCGAAGATCGTCGACGTCGAGACCGAGACCGCTCAGCATCAACAGGCTGTACTGGAGGATGGACGCGTGGCCCGCGGACAGGATGAACCGGTCGCGGTCGCTCCACTGCGGATCGGCCGGATCAAACCTCATGATCCGGCTGTAGAGCACGTGGGCGAGCGGCGCGAGGGCCATCGCGGTCCCCTGATGGCCGCTCTTGGCGGCCAGCGGAGCATCCATCGCGAGCCCTCTGATCACGGCGATCGCGAGTCGGTCGAGTTCTTCGCCGAGCGGCGGCGGTTCGTCGGTCAGCACGGCGTTGACACTAACCGTGACCTCCTCG
>JALQUF010000341.1 GCA_023263855.1 Yoonia sp.
TGTCGGGCCGATTTCTTTCTTTTTGTGCCGTAATGTGCCTCAGCCCGCTGCCTCGATGGCGATTGCGATCCCCTGCCCGACGCCGATGCACATGGTGGCCAGTGCCTTTTGACCGGACCGAAGATCCAGCGCGGCAGAGCCGGTGATCCGCGCCCCTGACATGCCCAAAGGATGACCCAAGGCGATGGCCCCACCGTTGCGATTGACGCGCGGGTCATCGTCGGCGATGCCCAGCCGCCGAAGCGTCGCCAATCCCTGCGAGGCAAACGCCTCGTTCAGTTCGATCACGTCGAAATCGGCCTGTGTCAGCCCCAGCCGCGCCATCAGCTTTTCCGAAGCGGGCGCAGGGCCAATCCCCATGATGCGCGGCGCGACCCCGATGGAGGCTCCGCCCAAGACCCGCGCGATGGGCGTCAATCCGTGCTGCTTGATCGCAGCCTCAGACGCCACGATCAGCGCCGCCGCCCCGTCGTTTACGCCAGAGGCGTTGCCCGCCGTGATCGTGCCGCCC
>JALQUF010000342.1 GCA_023263855.1 Yoonia sp.
GCTTTGCTTCGGCTTTGTACGCCAGGGCAGCATCATAAACGAACATTTCCTGCCGTTCAGGAAATTTTAGGGTAAAACTGCCTTCTTTGGGAGTCACTAGCTTATTTTTTATCCTAATGTTTCCGAAGGTGCCGCGCATCATGATCTCGTGGTTGCCACGGCGTGAGCCAAAACTGTTGAAGTCGGCTTTCTGCACACCGCGTTCCATCAGGTACTTGCCCGCCGGGCCATCTTTCTTGATGTCGCCAGCAGGGCTGATGTGATCGGTGGTGATCGAGTCGCCGAGCAGGGCCAGGCAGCGCGCGCCGGTAATCGGCTGAATCCCTGGCGGGGTCATCGTCATGCCAGTGAAATAGGGGGGATTCTGCACATAGGTGCTCTTGTCATCCCAAGGGTAGCTGTCCGACTTGGTGACCTCAATCGCCTGCCAGCGGGCATCGCCTTTCAGTACATCGGCGTAGCTTGCCTTGAACAGTTCCTTGGTGACGGACTTGGCCACCACTTCCTG
>JALQUF010000343.1 GCA_023263855.1 Yoonia sp.
CTGCTTCGATCATTGCAAATAATGACCATCTAACAATATCTTCCCAAACTTGGTCACCGTGTCTTACAGCAGGTCCAAGTGGTTCTTTAGAAATTGTTTCAGGTAATACAATGTGTTCATCTGGATTTTTCATTTTTGTTCTTTGAGCTGCTAGACCAGATTTATCAGTTGTGTAAGTATCACAACGACCTGCGTCATAAGCTTGAACTACTTCGTCAGCTTTTTCAAAAGCAACTGGCTCATAAGAAATTTTTCTAGAATTAAAGAAGTCTCTCATGTTTAACTCAGTTGTAGTACCTGTGTTTGTACAAACGCTGATACCATTTTTGAATCCTTTTGTAGAAGTAATGCCTGAACTTTTTCTTACCATGAAACCTTGACCATCATAGAAGTTAACACCAACGAATGTTAAGTTTAAGTCAGCGTCTCTTGATAATGTCCAAGTAGTGTTTCTAGATAGAATGTCTACTTCACCAGATGATAATGCTGTAAATCTTTATTTAG
>JALQUF010000344.1 GCA_023263855.1 Yoonia sp.
CCTCGCGCGCCGGGCGTCCGTTGATCTGGGTCAGCACACCGCGTAGCATGGGGGCTGTGTCGATACGTGCGACAGCAGGATCGCCCTCAAGCATCTCGGTGTATCGGGCAATCTGGTCGGGCTGGATGTCGACAAAGAAATAGGCCGGCGCGACTTCTGGCAGGTCTCGGTCAATGGCAGTGCGCAGGTTGCCGTCGATCTGACCGACCGCTGCCAGCACCGAAAGCCCACGACCGCCAGACGGGGCGGCCGCGTGTGGCCTTGGTCGATCGCTTGGCGATCCAGCGGATGGCGATGGTCGCCAGCACCAGCACGATCAGCGCGCCGATCAAGCCACCTGCCGTCCAGAGCGTCAGGAACGGGCTGCCGGAGAAGAGCGAGGCGACACCAACGAGCAGGCCCAGCAGAACCAGCGTTGCGATCACGTAGCGCCAAGCGGGCAGTGCCTTGCCGCCGTCCAGCGCGTCGCGGAACAGCATCGCGGGGCGGATGTCTTCGGTTCG
>JALQUF010000345.1 GCA_023263855.1 Yoonia sp.
TGATCTGCGTGCCGCGCTGCGCCAGTGGGTGCGTCGCGAAATCGGCCCGATCGCCACCCCGGACGCGATCCAGTTCGCCCCCGGCCTGCCCAAGACGCGCAGCGGCAAGATCATGCGCCGCATCCTGCGCAAGATCGCCGAGGGCGATACGTCCTCGCTGGGCGACACCAGCACGCTGGCCGATCCGGCGGTGGTCGACGACCTGGTGGCGAACCGGGTCGGCTGACGATGGTGGTGCTGGCGGTCGTCGCGGTCGTTTCGGGAGCGCTGCTGATCGGTGCCGTCTGGGGCATCTATGGCGCGCTGCCGCGACGGCTGGAAGGGTTCCTGATCGCGGTGGCGGGCGGGGCGCTGGTATTGTCGCTCGTGTCCGAACTGATCCAGCCGGCGGTCGAACAGGTGTCGCTCCACTATGCGATGGGCGCGGTGGCGGCGGGGGCGATCGCCTTCGCGGGTCTCGACTGGCTGGTCGACGAATATTGGGGCGGCGGTTCGGGTGGCG
>JALQUF010000034.1 GCA_023263855.1 Yoonia sp.
GGGGCGCAAAACGGCATGGCCAAGGTGAAGGACAACAAGATCGTTGTACGGCGCGACTGGGCCAAAGAACGTGACAAGATCCAGGGTGCGTTCAATATCGCGCGGGACCTCGCGCAGAAACTGGCAGATGAGAAAAAACAGGCGCGCTGACGCGCCTGTGCCTCCGGCGGGGATATTTAAAGGCCAATAATAACCTCAGAATTCGCCCGGTCGTCTGATCAATGTGGTCAGCCACAAAGCGATTGCGGCACAGATCAGCGTGCCGATGGCCATTGGCATGGGCGTGCCGTCGAAAGTCAGCGCAATGGGAGCCGCGATCATCACCGCGCCTATAGTGGCCACGGCTGCGATGACGGAAGCCGCCATGCCAGCGATATGGCCCATTTCCTCCATCGCCAAGGCATTGAGGTTGCCAATCGTCAAACCGGCTTGAAAGAAGTTCGAGGTGATCCAGAAAACATATGTCCCGAAGGCCAGCCAATAGGGGCCATTGGCGGCTGTAATGACGATCATCAGCAAGGTGATTCCGATTTGGGCGGTGAACATCGCCTTGATGATCGCGCGCATGCCCAGACGCACCACGATACGTGCATTCAGCACGCTGGCAGAGGCTGCGATGATCGCGATGCCGCCGAACCAATAGTGGAAGTATTCGCCTTGCCCAAAGGTAATGTCGAACACCTGTTGTGTTGAGGACAACACGGTAAACAGCATCCCGAAAGTCAGCGTTTGCACCAGGATCGATAGGCGCGCTGTCCGGTGTGCAAACATTTCCACAATGGCTGCACCCAGGGCGCGGATGCTGAGCGGACGCCGCTTTTCGGGGGCAAGTGTTTCTGGCTGACGGATCAGCAGCCACAGAAGGGACAGCACGGAAAAGGCGATGAAGGCAGCAAAGATCGCACGCCAACCAAAGCCCAGAATAATGAAATGCCCCATGGTTGGTGCCAAGGCGGGCACCAATGAAAACACCACCATCACAAACGACAGGATGCGTGCCATATCAGGGCCGGAATAGAGATCGCGGACGAGGGCCATCGCGACAACACGCGGACCGGCCGCGCCAAGCCCTTGCACCACCCGTGCCGCCAACATCACTTCCAGCGACGTGGACGCCCAAGCCACGATGCAGGCCGCCACATAGATAATAGCACCGCCGACCATGACGGGTTTGCGCCCGAATGCATCCGACAGCGGGCCTGTAAACAATGTCCCAAAGCCCATGCCCAGCACGAAGCTGGTGATGATCAATTGCGCGTTATTCAGGTTATCGGGCGAAAGTGCCGCGCCAATTTCGGGCAAGGCCGGCAGCATGGCATCAATGGAAAACGCCACAGTTGCCGCAAGCATTGCCATCAGCGCGATGAATTCTGTTTGCGGCAGGCGTTTCGGCTCTGACGTTGCGGCGGCTACATCGGTCATTCTTCGGCTTCGACCTGATCCATGATCTCTTTGATCACATTGACCCAAACGTCGGGTGGCTGCGCACCGGGGACCGCGTGTTTGTGGGCCACGATGAACGTCGGTACCGAATTCACCCCCATCTCGCGGCTGTGTTTATCGCGTGCGCGGATATCATCAATATCAGCGTCCGACGCCAGAAGTTTGGTGACCATGGCGGCGTCCATCTCTGCACTGTCCGCGATATCGGCCAGCACTTCATGGGCGCTGATATCGCGACCATCCACGAAATAGGCTTTGAACAGCAAGTCCACGACAAAGGATTGGCGCTGTTCAATACCCGCCCAATGGATCAGGCGGTGGGCGTCGATTGTGTTGGGGGTGCGCTTGATCGCATCGAAATTGATATGTGCGCCGGCGCGTTCGGCATGTTCAACCACAGGGGCATAGGCTTTGATTGCGCCTTCTTTGCCACCGAATTTGCTTTCCAGATAGGCGCGCCGGTCCATGCCTTCGGCGGGCATATCGGGGTTAAGCTGAAACGGGTGCCATTCAATCAAGAACGGATGATCGGGAAACTGCAAAAGCGCCTTATCAAGGTTGGTTTTCCCGATATAGCACCACGGACAGATCGGATCGGAAATGATATCAAGCTTGACCATGTGCGGCCTCCCATGCGTCGCGCAATTTCTTGCGCAAAAGTTTATTGTTGGCCCCTCGGGGGAGTTTGTCACGGGCGATCAAAAGGCGGGGCATCTTATAAGCGGCCAATCGCGCGGCGGCAAAGCGGCGAAGTTCATCTTCCTTTATCACGTCTGAGGCGACGTAAAACCCCGCAATGACCCAAACACCTGTGCGGACCTGCACAGCACAGGCTGCGGCTTCTGAGATCAACGGGTGCGCTGTCAGTGCGTCTTCAACCTCAATCGGGCTGACACGGTAGCCGCCGGCGTTCATCATATCATCAGCGCGTCCGGCGTATGTGATCGCGCCATCTGGGTCCATGCTGGCCTGATCACCTGTCAAAAACCAATCGCCCTGATAGCGCGCGGCGGTTTGCTTGGGCTGGTCAAGGTAGCCCAGCATCAGACCGGGATCGTCCTTGTGGACCGCGATTGTGCCGACAGTGCCGCGCGGGACAGGGCCATCCGGGCCCATCAGTGCCACTGTCCGGCCTTTTTGCACATAGCCCGCTGTACCCGGCGGGGCGGGCCGTTCCGGTGACGCTGAAATGAAGGTCGAGCATTCGGACATGCCAAAGGCCTCATAAACAGGTGTGCCGGTTTTCTGGGTCCAGCTTTCAGCGATGCCCGCTGCCAGCTTTTCGCCGGCGGACAGGCCATGGCGCAGATGCGGCAATGCAGGGATGTCCGCACGCAACAAGCGTCGGTAAACCCCCGGGGCTGCTGCAAAGAGCGTGGCTTTGTGGGTGGCCATCAAGGCGGGCAGTTGGTCGTGTTGCACCTCTTGCGCAGGGATCAGGGCCGTGGCACCGATAGACCATGGGTCCATCAAGCCGGTGCCCAATGTGAAAGTCCAGTTGAACGCACCAGCATGCATCATCCGGTCGTTTTCGCGCAGCCCGTACCAGCCGTCCCACATCATCCGCCGCGCCCAGATCGCACGGTGGGCGTGCACCACCGGGGTCGGTCGTCCGCTGGTGCCAGAAGTATAGATGATATAGGCAGGCCGGTGCGGGTCGCCATAGGCGAATGCGGATGGCGGCAGCGTCCAGAACTGGCGCAGCGTATCGGATGTCAGCCCGGTATCCGGCCCACCTTGGCGCAGCTCAAGCGCAGGGCGAATAGTTTGCGCAATCTGGGCGTATTCGGTCTCGGACAGAGCACTGGAGAGGGACACAGGGATGATCCCCGCAGCAATCGCGCCCAGAAAAGCGATCGGGAATTCAGGCGTATTGCCAAGCTGCAAGATGATCCGGTCGCCGGGTTCAACCTGTGCCAATAGCCCGGTTGCCGTCCCCAAAACGGCCTGCTTGACTAAACCGTAGTCATATCTGTCGCTGGCCCCATCCGCATGCATAATCTGCAGCGCAGTCTTGTCGGCGCATCTGTCTGCATGGGCCAGCACATAGGCTGCCATGTTGAAATGGTCGGGGGCAGGGGGAAACCTGTCTGATTGAACTAGCGACAGCATGTCTGACCGCTAGCGATGCGCGGTGTAGGTTGCAAGATGTCAGAGGGCTGCTTATGAGATAAAGATGGAAGAGAAAGATCCCAAAAACCTTATTCGCATTGCCCATAAAGACGGTGAAACCGGTGTGGCCCAGCCGCTTGATCTGGGCGCGCGCGTGCGCGAACTGCGCAAAGCCCGCGACTGGACGCTTGAGCAAGCGGCCCAACAGGCGGGGCTTGCCCGCTCGACCTTATCCAAGATCGAAAACGGGCAGATGTCGCCGACATATGATGCGCTCAAAAAGCTGGCGGTCGGTTTGGAAATCTCGGTTCCGCAGCTTTTTACGCCGCCCTCAAAAGGGCAGGTCAATGGCCGCATGGCCGTGACCCGCAATGGTGAAGAGGCCGAAAAGGTCACGACCACGTATGAACACGACCTGTTGGCGGAAACGCTGACTACCAAAAAGATGCTGCCATACCGCACACGTGTACGCGCACGGCAGATCGAGGATTTTGACGGTTGGGTGCGCCATGATGGTGAAGAGTTTTTGTACGTTCTGACCGGACAAATCCGCCTTTATACCGAATTCTATGAACCGGTTGACCTCAAGCGTGGTGACAGCGCCTATTATGACGCGGCCATGGGGCACAATGTGATTTCGATCAGTGCGGATGATGCGACCATTTTGTGGGTCACATCACTGTCCTAATCCTGCCTGTCCACGGGGGGCTGTGGCGTCAGATCATCCCCGAACCGGCGGTCATCGTCCAGCGGGTCCTCGCCTGGCGGAATGTTCTCATCTGATGCGCTGATGCGCGCATTATCCCGCGTCGGATGCATGACAGCATCGGTGGGCTGTTCGCCCATCATCCAGTCGTTCACCTCGCTTTTGGCGGTGATCATGTCCTGGTCTTTAAAACTGGCGAGATAGGCGGTAAAACCCTCCTGATTGCCATCAATGGCGATGACCTCATTTTCGTTCAGTTCAGGCCAGCGTGTCATGATCCGCGGTACAAAAGCGGCCCAGTTTGATGCGATGTCGTTCCATTTCATATCGGTGTTTCCCTTCTTGCGTTGGAAGGGAAACGCCTTTGTTCTCAGCTTGGTTCCAAAAAGCCCTTAGTCTTCATACCACCACACATCCGGCTGCCAGCCCGGCCAGTCACCAAAAATCGGCAGTGTTTCGGGATAGTGCAGCTCTTTGGCGTGGGCCACGCGGCTGATGTTCCACTGATAGATCGGCAGCACATAGCGCCCGGCTGTCAGCGTACGATCCAGCGCCTTTACGGCCGCCACAAAGTCATCCTGGCTTTCCGATGTCAGCAACCGGTCAATCATTGCATCCACAGCCGGAGACTTCACGCCCATCAGGTTGCGCCCGCCCGGTTGGTCGGCAGTCTCGGCACCGTAGTAGCTATATTGCTCATTGCCTGGTGAAAGCGACACACCACGGCGATAGTAGGTCATGTCAAAGTCATAGGCATCGGTGCGTTCTTTGAACTGTGCGCTGTCGACCACCGACACAGTGGGCGACACGCCAATGCGCGCCAAAGATTCCACATACATATCAATGATCGCCTGATTTTCTGATCCGCCCTGCGGCAGCAGGATATCAAAGGTAAACGGGGTGCCAGCTGCATTTGCCATTACGCCGTCCTGTACTGTCCAGCCTGCGGCCTCCATTTGTGCCAAAGCGGCCCGCGTACCGGCCCGATTACGCTCGGAGCCATCACTGACGGGCAGGCTATACCCTTCCAGCGTACCCGGAGTCAGATCGGCAGCGAAGGGCTGCAAGAATTCCAGCACACGCCCTGTGGCTGGCCCGTCTTCCATGCCAAGCGGCGAATTGGACCAATAGGATGTGATCCGTGGCTGCGCCGCGCCTGTCATCGTTTCATTGATGAACTCGAAATTGAACGCATGCAGCATCGCATCGCGCACCCGCCAATCGCTGAACTGATCGCGGCGGGTGTTCATCACAAAACCTGTCATACCCGAAGGGCGCTCATGCGGGACGACCGACAGCACCACGTCACCATCCTGTACGGCTGGGAAATTATACTGGCTTTCCCAACGGGCCACATTAAATTCACGGTTCGAATTCACCTCGCCTACCTTGAAAGCCTCGAATGCGGCGGTTTCGTCGCCAAAGAACTCAAGCCGCACTTCGTCGATGTTGTTGGTGCCGACACGGAATGGCACATCGGCCCCCCAGTAATCTGGATTGCGCCGCAGGGAAACAAAGCGGCCCGGCTCAAAATCAGCGATCACGTAAGGGGCAGAGGTGATAGGCACAACCTCGGTCGTGCTATCGGCAAAATCGACGCCTTCCCATTGCTCTTTTTTCAAGATCGGGCGCATCCCGGCCAGCAGCGCCAATTCGCGGTCTGCTTCGCTAAAGGTAAAACGCACCGAACGGTCGCCGGTTTGCTCCATGCTTTCAACCTTGGCCCAAAAACCCAGATAGCGGGGGTGGCCGACGGTGCCCAAGGTTTCATATGACCACAGCACGTCTGCGATGGTGACAGGGCTGCCATCGGAAAACGCAGCCTCCTCACGCAGCGTGAATTCAACCCATTCGCGGTTCGGTCCGGTCTCGACCGATTCGGCCAAAACACCGTAAAGCGAGAACGGTTCGTCCAATGACCGGCCCATAAAGCTCTCGCCCAAGAAAAAGCGCAACTGCCACGGAACCGACCCTTTGCGGATGAAAGGGTTCAGGCTGTCAAAGCTGCCAACCTCGGCGGTGACGATCTGACCGCCTTTGGGGGCGTCAGGGTTTGCATAGGGCAGGGACACAAAATCAGGTGGTAAGGCAGGATCACCATACATAGCTATGCCATGCTGGGGTTCTGCAATGGCGCTTGCGCCTGCGCAAACCAGCGCGAGGGCTGTTGCGATTGCGCGTGGTCTGTTGCCAAATGGACGTGTCATTTTCTGCCGCCTTTTTACTGCTACGTTCTTGCTTAAGACGGGACCGTAAAGAGGGTTTTCAACCTTTTCAAACTTTTAGCTTGGAGCCGCGCGAAGGATTGCTTATAAAGAGGGCACTGCTCGATAGGTTTCTTGCCTGTATGAAACCTGCCTCAATAACTTTACGCCCGCCTTGTGCGGGCGTTTTTTTTAGGGCGATGCGGTGCGTCGTCTGGCATTCGCAGGTGCAGCATATAAGGTGAGTCGCAACGCATTAGAATCGGAGCTAAGATATGTCCCTGTCAGGAAAAACCGCTGTCATTACTGGATCAAACTCGGGCATCGGCCTGGGTGTGGCGCGCGAATTGGCCAAGGCCGGGGCCAATGTGGTGCTGAACTCTTTCACCGATACCCCCGAAGATCACGCGCTGGCCGCCGAGATTGCCGATGTCACCGGGGTTGATGCAAAATATGTGCAAGCGGATATGTCCAAAGCCGAAGATTGCCGCCGCTTGGTGGTGGAAGCAGGCGGCTGCGATATTCTGGTCAATAACGCGGGCATCCAACACGTGGCCCCGGTTCAGGACTTTCCAACCGCAAAGTGGGACGCGATCATCGCCATCAACCTGACATCCGCTTTCCACACCACCGCGGCCGCTGTGACCGGCATGCGCGAGCGGGGATATGGCCGGATCGTCAATATCGCCTCGGCGCATGGGTTGACCGCATCCCCTTATAAATCGGCCTATGTGGCCGCCAAACACGGCATCGTCGGCCTGACCAAGACCATCGGTCTGGAAACCGCACGTGACCCGATCACCTGCAATGCGGTCTGCCCCGGCTATGTGCTGACACCATTGGTCGAGGCCCAGATCCCCGACACAATGAAAGAATATAACATGTCCCGCGAGGACGTGATCAAGAACGTGATGCTGGAACGCCAACCTTCCAAGGAATTCGCCACGGTCGAACAGCTTGGCGGCACGGTTGTGTTCCTATGCTCGGATGCCGCAGCCCAGATCACCGGCACCACGATCAGTGTCGACGGCGGCTGGACGGCGCTTTGAAACAGATCAATCTGGCACTGCAAGGCGGTGGCGCGCATGGCGCGTTTACATGGGGCGTGCTGTGCCGGATTTTACATGAAGATGACATTGAAATTGCCGCAATTTCAGGGACTTCTGCAGGTGCCTTGAATGCGGCGGCGCTTAAATCCGGGTGGGTGGCCGATGGGCGGGATGGCGCGATTGCGAACCTCAGCTGGCTGTGGGAACAAATCGGCCATGTGACCGATCCGATGTTCACGCCCTGGATCAGCGCAGCTAGCCCCACAGCCGAGCTTTGGGCAAAGGCGCTGAAATATTCGCCGGCCTATACGGCGTTTGACATGACAACGCGGATGTTTTCGCCTTATATTTACGGCCCGGCCATGCAGAACCCGTTGGCCAAGATTGTGCAGAAATTCCACTACGATGCGGTTTGCGCCAATGACGGGCCAGCATTGCATATTTGTGCGACCAATGTGCGCTCGGGCAAGATCCGTGTCTTTACCGGTGACGAGATCAGTTCAAATGTCATCATGGCGTCTGCCTGTCTGCCCAGTCTGTTTCAGGCTGTGGAATTTGAAGACCCGCAAACTGGCAAAGTCGAGGCGTTTTGGGACGGTGGGTATACCGGCAACCCTGCGCTTTATCCTCTGTTTGCCAGCGACTTACCCGATGACCTTTTGATCGTGAATATCAATCCGCTCTACCGCGAAGAACTGCCGATGGACAGCCAGTCGATTGAAAACCGGGTGAATGAGATCAGCTTTAACAGCTCATTGCTGCGCGAATTGCGCGCCATCGATTTTGTAAAACGATTGCTGGCGGATGGGTCGATCAAAGCGGGTACCATGAAAGATGTGCTGGTGCATATGATCGCGGACGATGCCTTGATGAACGGGCTGAACGTGGCCACCAAAACGATCCCGACTGCCGTGATCCTGCGACGCCTGAAGGAAGCGGGCGAAACGGCTGCTGATACGTTCTTGAAAAACCACAAAAAAGATCTGGGCAAACGCAGTTCGGTCAACCTTAGCGCGATGTTCAACTAAGCAGTTTCACCGCCAAAGCCCACATCACAAGACCGATGAGCACGTCGAGTATCCGCCACGCCCGTGCTGATTGCATGACAGGGGCCAAAAGGCGCGCGCCATAGCCAAGGCTGAAGAAGAACACGAAAGATGATGTGACAGCCCCGATCCCGAAAGCGGTTTTTTCAAGCGGGTCAACATATTGGGTGGAAACGGCCCCGACCAACCCAAGGGTGTCGAGATAGACATGCGGGTTCAGCCATGTAAACGCAGCCCCCGTCGCCAATGTGGCCCAAAGCCCCGCTGACTTGCCTGCCAGTTGCAGCGCATATTCGCCTTGCCATGCGGCCCAGAGGCGCAAAGCCCCATAGATGATCAAAAACGCAGCACCGCCCCAGGCCATGATATGTGGCAACATCGGATAAAGCGTCACAATATAACCAAAGCCCAGCACCCCCGCCGTGATCAACAGGGCATCTGACACCGCACACAACAGGCAAAGCCAGAACACATGCGCCCGCGCGAGGCCTTGGCGCAGCACAAAGGCATTTTGTGCCCCGATCGCAAGGATCAGCGCGAAAGCGGTCGCAAAACCGGTGAGGGCAGGGCTAATCACGCCTTATGCTGCGGGGTTTGTGACCGGGGCGGGGTCTTTGCCATTGGGGTAAACAAGCCCGGCTGAGATCACCAGCTTGGCCGCGTCCTCGACGGTCATATCAAGCGGCATCACATCGCGTTTGGGCAAAAACAGCAAAAAGCCAGAGGTGGGGTTTGGTGTTGTCGGCAAAAACACCGTCACAAAAGGCTCACCATCGTTCAGCTTGGAGTCAATCTCGCCCTTGGCATTGATCGAGATAAAGGCAATGGCCCAGATGCCCTTGCGGGGGTATTCGACAAGGCAAGCCTTATCAAACGACGTTTCGCGCTGTGAAAACACCGTTTCCGCGATCTGCTTGACCGCATTATAGATCGAGCGGACCACCGGGGTCCGGTCTACCAGACGCTCGCCAATACCCAAGAACGAACGCCCGATCAGCCCTTTGCCGATCCAGCCGACCAGAATGGTGAAGACCAGGAAAATAACAACGCCAACACCGCGTACGTTGACTTCGATCTCATTTCCCGGCTCACGGCCCAAAAGATCATTCAGCAGGGCGGTGGGTTGATAAGCGTTTGGAATAAACGGCCAGACCCAGCTATCGACCCAGCCCACAACCGTCCAGATCAGCCAGATTGTCATCCCGATCGGTGCGACAATGATCAGACCGGCAAGAAAATTGCCGCGCAGTCGTGCGATCACGCCCGGCTTGCTGCGTTTTTTAGCCTCGTCTGAATGTGGGTCGATCATCATTGTAATCTCAAAAACCGTTGCACGACACTTAGGCGCTGGTGCGCGTCGCAACAAGCTGTCTTGGCAAGAACGGGGGCTAATTCACCATTGCGCTGGCAATTTGGGCAGCCAGTCGCGCATTGTTCCGCACAAGGGCGATATTTGCAGTCAGTGACCGGCCTTCTGTCAGCTCAAAGATCCGTCCCAAAAGAAAGGGTGTCACAGCTTTGGCGCTGATCCCTTGCACTTGTGCTTCCTGCAGGGCCTGATCAATGATGGGCTGCAGCTCATCTGCCGGAATTTGCGCAGCCTGCGGGATCGGGTTTGTGACCAGTTGTCCGCCGCTTAACCCCATTGCCGTGCGCATTTTCTGCGCGGATGCGATGTCAGTTGCCGTATCCATACGCAAAGGTGCCGCCATATCAGAGGTCGCCGACCAGAAAGCGGGCAGTTGATCCTGCCCATAGGCAATAACCGGCACACCCAAGGTCTCGAGCACTTCAAAGGTCTTTGGCAGATCAAGGATTGCCTTGGCACCAGCAGCCACAACAGTGACGGGCGTTTGCGCCAGTTCGTGCAAATCGGCCGAGATATCAAAGCTATCTTCCGCGCCGCGATGAACGCCGCCAATGCCACCCGTTGCAAAGACATGGATACCCGCCAGATGCGCGGCAATCATGGTTGCCGCGACAGTCGTAGCCCCGGTGCCACCTGTGGCAATGCAGGCCGCCATATCGGCACGCGACAGCTTGGCCACGTTTTGCGCCTGACCCAAGGCATCAAGTTGCGCCGCCTCAAGCCCCACATGCAATGTGCCTTCAATCACGGCGATCGTGGCAGGCACGGCACCGGCTTCGCGGACATCCGCCTCGACCAACCGTGCGGTTTCGACATTTTGGGGAAAAGGCATGCCGTGGGTGATGATGGTGCTTTCAAGCGCCACAATGGGCGCGCCGGAGGCACGCGCTGTTGCAACCTCGGCACTATAGTGAATGGGGATCATAGGGGTGTCTCTCCGGAAACATAGGTGGCGGCTGCTTTCAGTGCGCGATCAAGAGCGGCTTCACGGCCCATGCCTTGCGCCTCGGATGCGATATGCGCGGCCATGAATGTATCGCCTGCGCCTGTCACGCGCGTGACCATCACGGCAGGTGGAATTTGGGTGATGATGTCACCTGTCGTACCTTCAGATGCGGATGCACCGCCATCTGTCACCAACACACGGTGCGCGCCCCGCGCAATCAACGCGGCCGCCGCGGCATGCGAGTCGCTGAATGTTGTCTGGCACAACAACCCGGCCTCTTCGAGATTGACATAAAGCGTGGCTGAGGGATGCCCCAACAGCGCCAATAGCCGTTCCGCCTTACCCGGCGATGCAGGGGCCACGCGCAGGTCAGCGGCTGCAAAGAGCGGCGAGGCTGCGATGGTCTGAAGCAATTCCTCGGTCAGGTTGCCATCCAACGCCACCGGTCCTGCAAATGGCGCGGTCTCCGACCCCAATTGGCCGTTTTTGAGCGGGCGTAATATTTTGTCGCCGGCGGCTTCGAGCGAATGGGCATCTGCGATGGCGGCGACCAGACCATTGGCGCCTTCCACGGCCATATAGACATCCGTCGGCAAATCATCCGAGCGGTAAACATGATCGCAAATCATGCCCATGCGGACAGCTTCACTGATCAGCTCTTCGCCCTCGGCGTCACGACCGATGGTGGTCAGCAGGACAGGGGTCATACCAAAGCGGCGCAGGGTCATCGCAATGTTCATCGCCACACCACCGGGCAAGCGGGTGATGCGGCCCGGCACATCCGAGCCGACGCGCATATGGCTGGCGGCCCGTCCGATCACATCCCACAGGACGGAACCGATGCATAAGATATCAGGTGTCTTTGTCATACCGGCGTTCTGACCCAGCTACCAGCCAAGGGCAAGTGCTACCCAGGCACAGCAAAGGTCAGATTGGCCCAAAGTGTCTCCCAGACGGCCCCGGTGCTTTCGGCCAAGCGTTCACTTGGCTCACGCAAAACAACGGCATCAACCATATAGGCATGCCCGGGCTTCACTGGAAAGACCGCAATGCCATCGTCATTGGTCTGGTAAAGCGAGATCGCAACGGTGCTGTTTGGTGCCTTTTCAAAAACCTCAACCTGGGTGTTGGGCCGCACATCATTGCGGTAATAGACCTGTACGCGGACCCCGTCGCTGACATCGTCTGTGTAAGGGTTGGTCAGCGCCACAATCTCGGTCTCAAGACCCACACGCCGGTCCGCCCCTGCGCTGTTGCCCACACCAAACAACGCCTTGGCATGGCGCGAGTAGACCTCTTTAAAGCCATTCAGGGACAGACCGCGCGCTTCATGCAAGCTGAGCACATCGCCGAAATCCTTGTGATCGACAAAATTCTGGAACTTTTCCCAGTTTTCGTAAGTGACAGTGGCGTTATTGGCCTGATAGGCGGCAATGTTCAAACCTTCCGCGATGGGCTCTTGCTGAAGCGCAGGTCTATCACCGGGCCGTCCGTCAACACGGGCCGATTCCTCGCCTGAAAACAGCACGAAATTGACAAACCGCTGGGGCAGATAAGACAGCTTCAGCCCCGTAAATTCCTGCCCATTGACAATGTCTGCCTCCAAGTTAGTGTCCGCAGCTACTTGATAGTCAGTGGGTTCGATCCAGAACTCATGCGCCATGGCGGGCGCTGAAATAAGACTGAAAATAAGGGCAAGACGACGCATGAAAACTTCCTTTTTATTTGACACAAGGGTGGCGTTTCTCCGGGTCTTGTCAAGCGCGGTCCTGCTGTTGATCACAACCCTGTCAACAGCACAGGCGCATGAGGTCCTGCCCGCGATCGGCGATATGCGCGTGGTTGACGGCGAGGTGACGTTCGAGATCCGCGCGAGCCTGGAAAGCTTTGTTGCGGGCATCAACCTATCTGAGACCGCCGATACAAATGAAAGCGCGCAAGCGGTGGCTTACGACGCAGTCCGCGCCTTATCGTCCGACGCGCTTGCCGCGCGATTTACCGCCTTTTGGCCCCAGATGGCTCAAGGGATCACCCTGACCGCCGACGGTGTCCCGCTTGAGCCGGAATTACGGGGTGTTTCAGTTGGGCCGGTTGGTGACGTCGAAGTCGTCCGGGCATCGACATTTTCGTTTGCGGCCGCTCTGCCCGAGGGGGCAGAGACAGTGCAAATGGGATGGGCGCCTGCCTTTGGCGTGCTGGTTTTGCGTCAGATGGATGTGCCAGCCCCCTATGATGGATACCTTGAGGCAGGGGCGCTGTCAGATCCGATCCCGCTGGCCGGTGGCGGCCAGGCAACGGGGTGGCAGACCTTTTTTGATTATATCCCCGTCGGTTTTGATCACATTGTCCCCAAGGGGCTGGACCATATCCTTTTTGTTCTCGGGCTTTTCTTTCTGGCCGCGCGCTTTCGGCCACTGCTGGTGCAAGTGTCCTTGTTCACGGTGGCGCATACGATCACCTTGGCGCTGGCCGCGCTTGGCCATACCGATTTTATTGATGACTTTATACAGGCATCCTTTGGCATTGCGTTTATCGATGTCGTCGAGCCGCTGATTGCATTGTCCATCGCCTATGTCGCGATTGAAAACATCTTCATGAAAGGGATCAGCCCGTGGCGGCCCTTTGTGATCTTCGTTTTCGGGCTGCTGCACGGGCTGGGCTTTGCGTCGGTCCTGGCCGAGTTCGGGCTGCCCGAGGAAACCTTTGTGGCTGCATTGATCGGCTTTAACGTCGGTGTCGAGGTCGGCCAGTTGGCGGTGATTTCAGTGATGTTCCTGTGCATCTGGCAGGCTGTCAGGATTGACCGCGGCGCAAATGAGGTGGGGCAGGGCTATGCCATCTACAGTGTCCTGCTGATTGCAGCGCTTGCTTTGATAACGTTGAATCCCGCCGCAATGGTCAGGGCGTTGGAAAACGATGTCTGGCTCTTTGCCGCGCCCTTGGCGGCTCTGTTCGTGTTCGCCATCGTGTCTATTCACTTTCGCGATCACCAAGACGCATACCGCCGCATTGTCGCGGTGCCAGCATCGGTCGCCATCGCAGCCGTCGGGCTTTACTGGTTCTTTGAACGCACTTATGGCACCATCATCGGCGCTTGAGCGTGAATGAGTGTAAAAATACGCAATTTGGGCGCATCACAAGGCTTGCGCCCCGGCAAGACGCTCGCTAAAGAGCGGACACGAAATCCCGCAGGCGGGGGCGGGTCCGATGGGGAGACATCCCAAAGGATCCACCGGTTGGCAAAATGCTGATCCCCCGCTGAGGCTTGAAACCGGAAAAGGAAAACGACATGGCTCTTCCCGAGTTCTCCATGCGTCAGCTGCTTGAAGCAGGCGTACACTTTGGCCACCAGACAGCGCGCTGGAACCCAAAGATGGATCAATACATTTACGGATCACGCAACGGCATCCACATCATGGACCTGACACAGACTGTTCCAATGCTGGATCAGGCGCTGCAAGTCATCCGTGACACCGTCGCCAAAGGCGGCCGCGTTCTGTTCGTCGGCACCAAGCGTCAGGCAGCCAAGCCGATCATGGAAGCCGCTGAGAAATCTGCGCAATTCTACATGAACCACCGCTGGTTGGGCGGCACGCTGACAAACTGGCAGACAGTTTCGCAGTCCATCAACCGTCTGAAAGCGATCGACGAAGCATCCGCAAACGGCTTTGCCGGCCTGACCAAGAAAGAGCGTCTTGGCATGGAGCGTGAGCAGGGCAAATTGCAGGCGTCCTTGGGCGGTATCCGCGAAATGGGCGGCGTGCCTGATTTGCTGTTCGTCATCGACGTCAACAAAGAAGACCTGGCCATCGCAGAAGCCAATAAGCTGGGCATCCCTGTTGTGGCGATCGTTGACACCAACTGCTCACCCGCAGGCGTGGATTATGTGATCCCCGGCAACGACGACGCGGCACGCGCAATCGCACTTTACACCGATCTGGCTGCACGTGCAGCGCTGGACGGCATGTCCGCACAATTGGGCGCCGCAGGCGTCGACATGGGCGAGATGGAAGAGCTGGTTGAAGAAGTTGTTGCTGAAGAAGCAGCTGCCGAAGCCGCGACCGCGCAATAAGCATCACGTAAATTCTAGGGCAGGGGCCACGGCCCCGCCTGAAACCCCAAGATACCTCCAAAGGAGAAGTAACATGGCAATCACCGCTGCAATGGTGAAAGAGCTGCGCGATAGCACAGGCGCAGGCATGATGGACGCAAAGAAGGCGCTCACAGAAAGCAATGGCGACATGGAAGCCGCTGTTGACTGGCTGCGCACCAAAGGTCTGGCAAAGGCTGCAAAGAAATCCGGCCGTACCGCCGCAGAAGGCCTTGTTGCCGTTGCTGTGTCCGGTGGCAAAGGTGTCGCTGTTGAAGTCAACTCCGAGACCGACTTTGTTGCCAAGAACGCTGATTTCCAGAAAATGGTCGCTGGCATTGCTGACGTCGCATTGGGCACTTCGAACATCGACGAATTGAAAGCAGCCGACATGGGCGGCAAATCCGTTGAGCAGACCGTCACAGACGCCGTTGCCGTCATCGGTGAGAACATGTCCGTGCGCCGCATGGCAACGCTGGAAGGCGACACCGTTGTGAACTACGTGCACAACGCAGCAGCCCCAGGCATGGGCAACATTGGCGTTCTGGTCGCGATGACCGGCGACAACGAAGCATTTGGTCGTCAGGTTGCGATGCATATCGCCGCTGCGAATCCCGCCTCTTTGTCCGAAGCTGATCTCGACCCGGCTGTGGTTGAGAAGGAAAAGCAGGTTCAGATGGATATCGCCCGCGAAAGCGGCAAGCCGGAAGCTGTGATCGAAAAGATGATCGTTGGCCGGATGAAAAAATACATGGCCGAAGTCACTTTGCTGAACCAGCAGTTTGTTGTGAACCCGGACGTCACAGTGGCACAGGCCGCAGAAGAAGCTGGTGTGACCATCACAGGCTACACCCGTCTGGCCGTTGGTGAAGGCATCGAAAAAGTCGAAGAAGATTTTGCGGCAGAAGTAGCCAAGCTGAACGGCTAAGCCTGGCAAGAACGCATTTAAAAAACGGCCCGTAGCGCAAGCTATGGGCCGTTTTTCTTCCTTTTGGGGAGAAGTACGCGACACCGCACCCGGAAGAAGGCCGGTGCCGCAATGATAGACGTACCAGTCCATTTTCGGGACGAGGAGCCAGTACCTATCGTTTTTGCTGACGCGGAGAAAACAATTCTGCATCAACGACCGGTTTCCCGGTGTCGGGTAAACAGCGCTGCGAAATAACAACGCTGTTTACCCTCGGTTCCCGGGCCAAAGGCCACCACTCACGGAACAAAATCAGCGTGCCAGTTTACCTTACGTCAGTAAAGTATGGTAAACCCGACCATTGGAAAAATATTATAATTTTTGACGCAACGTCGCACGCAACAAGATTGCTCAGCGATCTTCTTGATGCAATGCAAACATCTGATTGTAGAAAGCCGCCTTCAAAACGGCCTGTGCAGTCGTTTCAACGCCCAAGGCCTCACGCGCCAGACGCAAATGCTTTTCGATCGTCGCCGGGGTCCGTGACAACAAGACAGCGATGTCTTGGGTTGTCTTGCCATCGCCAACCCATTGCAGCACTTCGCGCTGGCGCGGGGTCAAATTGCGCTCACCCGAATAGGGCAGGGTCAATAGCTTAAGATGCATTACATTATTCATCACAATGATGTCTTCACCGTGCTGAGCCCATGTCTGGTCAACGGTCTCTTGTGTGACACCCGCTTTGGCGGTCAACGCGATGGCGCCCTTCGCCCGCTCTGAGATCGACCGGAAGCTGATCGTATATCCGGCCGTCACATCCATTGATTTATTGAACTCCATGACCCGCTTTTCGCTGGGGGTCAGGTTGTCGACCCGGTTCATATCCATCATCCAGCGCCAGCTACAAGCCCCGTCATTGGCCAGAGCCCAACGCAACATCGGAGCATGGGCATAAAGCCCTTCATCGAAGAAAACGCGCATATACTCCGGGCTTTGTGTCGACAAAAGCACCCAATCCTGTGGATCACCCAATCCGGTTGAACTCCGGTAGCGGGTAAAGCCGTACATCAGCCGATCAAAACCATAGGTCGCCATCTGCCGCGTATGCAGATCCCACAATTCCTCCACCGTATCGGCGTTGGTCAAACGATGAAGCTGCGCGACGACCGGTGTCATTGCGCTTTGGTAAGATGCGATACCATCGCCTCCATCGCGAGCGGATAACCTGCGGCCCCAAAGCCGCAAATCTGCCCAATCGCAACAGGCGCAATATAAGAGTGTTGGCGAAATGCTTCACGTGCATGAATGTTGGACAGGTGTAGTTCAATCACAGGCAGCATGACGCTGGAAATGGCATCCATCAACGCCACGGACGTATGGGTATAGGCACCCGCATTCAGGATGACCCCGTCATGCACACCGCGCGCGGCATGCAGCATGTCGACAAGCGCGCCTTCATGATTGCTTTGCGCAAAGGCGATGTCGATGCCAAGCTTTTTGGCTCTTGCCTCACATAGCGCCTCAATATCAGCAAGGGTCGTGGAACCATAAACCTCGGGCTGGCGGGTACCCAGCAGGTTGAGGTTCGGGCCGTTGAGGATCAAAACAGATACTGTCATAGGTACACCTCTAACACTTTGGGGCATTTGATTAAATACTAATTATGCTTCAGTCACTTTCGCCTAACGTGTCCAGTGGAGAAAGCCTAATTCACGTCGGGGCTAAAACTTTTGATCCTCAAAGGTCTGTTGTTCCAGAACGAATGAAAAAGCTTGAGAACGGGTGTAGACGAACCACCAAAGACACATTTAAGTGTGGGTCAGGATTGGGTGAACTCATTTGCCTATTATCAGACAATGTGGAGTGCAGGTAGCTCAAGATGAAGCGTGTTGTGGAGCAGGGTTACTTCTTAGCCGAAGGGATGCATTATCTTCAGTTCATCGAAGATATGCATCAGGTTCTCAAGCCAAAGTGGTATCTAGAGATTGGAACACAAACCGGTGCAAGCCTAAAGCTTAGTTCGGCCAAGTCTATCGCAGTCGATCCTGGATTCCGGTTGAGCCATGAGGTAATGCAGAACAAACCAGAGCTTTACGCCTATCAAGAAACCAGCGACATGTTTTTCAAAACTGGCAGGCTGAATCAACTCCGCGCCAAGATTGATATCGCTTTTCTGGACGGCATGCATTTATTCGAGTTCTTACTGCGCGATTTCATAGGCACTGAAAAATTCTGCTCGAAGAGTGGGGTGATCTTACTGCACGATTGCCTGCCTTGGAATGGCCCAATGGCGATGCGCGATCGTGACTTGGCCGAGACCTCTTCTTGGACCGGCGATGTTTGGAAGATTGTGCCCGTCTTGCAGAAGTATCGTCCTGATCTGGAGATCGACATCGTTGATGCTGCACCGACTGGCCTTGTCATTGTCAACAAACTAGACCCTACCAACACAGTTTTGGAAGAAAACTACGAACGTATCTTGAATGAATTCAAAGAGATAACACTGGAGTACTTTGGCGTTGATCGTTATTTTTCTTCACTCGACGTTCAAAGTGCTGCGCATAGTAGATGGCGCTGCGCTTTTCCACACGAACTGGGCAAAGGTTGGCGCACCAACCCCGACATATCTATCAAAATAGCCCCACCAACGCGTGGCAAAATGACAAGATGGGGCGACTATCATTATGCACAAAGTCTGGCGCGTGCTTTTTGCCGACTTGGACATAAGGCTTTTGTCTGCTCTGCAGAAGACTGGTATGTTCACCAAGAACGCGGGGGGCTTGATTTAGTGTTGCGGGGGCGCGCCAACTTCAGGCGTGTACCTGGGCGTTTATGCTTCATTTGGGCCATTTCAAAGAAGGTCCGTAGACAAAACTACAACAATGCTGACCATGTTTTTTGGGCGTCCAAGCAACTCTATGACCAAGAAAGCAATGGCCGTGGCGCCGGTATTTCTACATTACTACCACAGGCCTTTGATCAGCAACTTATGAAGCCGCCTCTATCCGAAGATCGCGAAGGCGTTGCATTCGTGGGCCGCGCGCGTGCTGGATTCGAGCGCTCCAGCCTCTTTCATGCTGTTGAAGCAAAGGAAGATCTGCGCATTTGGGGGCCAAATTGGATCGGTAGTGAGTTCGGTGCTTATGTTGTGGCAGAAAGTGTTTCAAATGAAAGCGTTCCAGAAATCTATCAAACGTCTGAGATTGTTCTGAATGATCATACCCCGATGATGAAGTCATATGGGTTTTTGTCTAACAGGGTTTTTGATACGCTTGCCTGCGGTGCGATCCCAATCTCTGAAGACGTCGGCTGGCTACCTGACGATATCGCTGATTTTGTCTATGTTTATCAAGATCAGGAAAGCTTTAACGCAAGCTTGGCGCTCGCGCGATCGGAACCCTCATCAAAGCAATTGGCGAGGAAGAAGTTGTCAAAGAAACTGCCCTCGCTACACTCCTTTGACGCACGTGCAAAGGACATCTTGCGGGTTCTGAAATCCATGTCCTGATGTCGCACCACAAGACGGGATGAGGCACCGGGGCATATTGTGTTAGTTTGAATCTTTGAAGTGCTTCAAAACATTCAAGATCTGCTTGCTTCTCTCAGCAAGGCTATGATGATCCATCATCCACAATGCCATTTCGTAGCGCTCTTGGCGGCGCAGATGACCTTCTTCAGCAATATCGTGAACTGCCTGCTTCATTTCATCGGCATTCTTCACAACAGTGACGTATTGCGCGATTTCTTGCGGTAAGCCTTTAATATCATCGGAAATGACCGCTGCACCACAAGCCAATGCATCAAAAATGCGGTTGGACACATAACCGCCCTCACGCATGAGATTCATGTGGTCGCATAGTACGACCGCCGAGCCACGATAGAGATTGCCAACCTTTTCGTTTTCCAAGTAGCCACCCTGGACAAATGGCATGGCATCTGTCCCCTCCCATCCGCGCCCCCAGATCGCTGGCGAGATACCTGCTTCTGATGCCATGCTGATGATAGGCCGCATTCCGTTTCCGAAGTGATTGCTCCCCACAAATGCAGTTCCTTCGCGGTGCGCGTCCTTGTTCGTTGGGGGATACATGATCTTATGGTCAAACCCCTGCATCATCACGCTGCAACGATTGCGATCCTTCAGCTGGCCGAAAGTCTCGAGCGCTATGTCAGACGCGAAGAAGGTATGCGCACTTCGTGCGATTTCATCTTCGGTGACAAGATGTCGTTCTGCTTTCCCGGGATAGATAACCCATGTGACTAAAGGGACATCAGGCTGGGGAACAAATCCGCCACGCCCGCGCAGAAGAATATCGAAATCGGTGCCTTCAGTGTCGACATACCAATCGGGCCCACCATCGATGCGGACTGCATGACCTTGTGACAAAAAAGCATCTGCGACACCGCGCGCAAAAGCATAATCCACAATCTTGCCGGGCCGTTTCTCGCGTGCCTTTGGCGTCTTGATTGCGATGCGCAACATATTGGTGTTGGGTTCAAGTGGAACTTCCCAACGACCTTGTTGAACGCGCGCTCGAGCCGGAGTCGGCAACGTTGCGGACTTTAGTTGCGCCACCTCCTCAAAGGCATTCAATCCATAATCTTCGAGTGACAACGGGATAAATTCCGCCAAAATCTCATCGTATTGATCTGTTAGTGTAGTGTTTTGCGCATCAAGGTTATCAATCACCAGCAACCCGGAAGGGGCAAGATCTAACATCGATAAATGCAGGTCGGGACGGTATCTTCGCAAAATGGGCAGCATCTTCCAAACATCGCCGACCCACGGGCGCGTTTTGGTCTTGTCCCATTCCCGTTCGGCTGCTGGAAAGCTCATCGGCAAGCAATCATGCATGGCAATGGCCCCGTCCGAAGCCATATGCTTTTCAATATTGATAAAGTCGCGCAACAGGAATTCGATCAGGTGCATGCCGTCCAAGAAAGCAAAGTCGATCTGTTGATCGTAGCGCTCTAGAAAATGGCTCGCGAAAAAGTCGTCACTGGTTTTTTCAAACAAGTGTAGTTCCGGGTGCATTCCCAAGACGCCCTGTTCAATTCGAAACCTTGGGTCAACAGCAATAGACGCACACCGCGCTAAGGACAGGCTTGCACCGCTTTCGGTACCGACCTCAAAATACAGCTTAGGCGTCTGTGCCTGATGATATGCACTCAACCACTCCAAATAGTGCAACGACCCTATTTGAGGGAAACCCTCGGGATTGCGATGACGTTTTTCTCGTCGAATTTTCCGGGTGAGGCTGGGGGGAACCAAAGCACCTGTGCGCATTATGTTAACCCACTTTTCACTTAGGTACGGTGATCATGTACTGTTGGCCAATACGTGTCGGACGGTTAGCCATTCCAAGACGGCGCATGGTGTCCAGGACTGCTTCTCGAACATGCATGCGGCCATCTCTCTTCCAAAAGAAATCATCTCCTGCGATGATCCCGCCCTTGCGCACCTTCCGAAACGAAACATCTAGATCCTTAAGTACAAATTCATATCGATGGTTTCCATCGATATAGACCCAATCGAAGTATTCATCGGGGTATTCCTCTAAGACATCTGCCGAGAAACCCTTCTTGATGCTCACATTAGACATAGCACCATAGCGGGTGCTGACGTTATCGAACATTCCCTTCATGACCTCGTGGTCTTTGTGATGCTTGTGGGTCCACTCGTCTTCGTTCTGGCCGGACAACAAATCCCAAGGATCGATTAACACAAGCTCAGTTGGTTGGGTCACTTCGAGGATTGGACCCGAAAAGCCGCCATTCCAAACTCCAATCTCAGCACAGCGCCCACCTTTTGGCATCTGTTCGAGCATATGAAGCCGATTCTGGTGCCGCTTTGGTGCTTTAACCTCAAGCGCGCGCGTTTCAGCGGATGTCGGTGTGGCGAAGTCTTTCAGTTGCCCATTTTTCTGAAGAATCTCCGATTTTAATTCCTGAATATCCGGTCGTTTCAGAAGCTTCGCCAGCATTTCGGTTTGGAACGCACGGCAGCCGGCCTCAAGATGGGCCACAACAGGATCACTTCGCAGTTGTTTCAGTCGGTCGATGAAGGCAGGTCTGTGCCTTTGCACACTGTCGTCAAGCTCACCACCAAGGCACCACCGCTTCCAATAATCCAGTCCGATACTATCATGAACATGGTTGGCGCGACCTCGGTCGCGTTTGATTAAGAAGGCATCAATGGACCGCACGGCATAATGGTTTACCTGTGCGATCTCGTATCCAAAGTCCTGCGTTGGCCGTCGCGGATCAGCGTCAGGATCGGCCTGCACCCAAGGCGCACCCCATTCCGCAAGCGGCGCGCTCTCTTCTGCGTAGATCGGGCCGTGTAACCCGATACGTTCCACCATCTCGCTTGGGCGAAAAAGTGCCTTCACGAAACGCCCAGCACGATCATTTTCAGGAGACGCAGGCTGCGCGTCTGTGAAGACATCAATGGCAAAGCCTGGAAAAAGCTCCTCATGCGCATTGTTTGAAAACATCTTCCAAACAACTGGGATAGCGTCAGCGCCACCGAAGTGCTTAATCAGATCATCGACTTGCCCGTTGCCAATTTTGATGTTCAGGAACTCATCTACATCACAGACGTAAACCCAATCAGCGCTCTGATAGGCCTCGTGTTCTTTGGCGTATTTCAATGCCGACTTGTGCGGCCCCCTACGCAGAACCCTGTTGCGTTCGTGGGTCAATATACCGTTTTGCTGAAGCCGGTCTAGCAGCAGATCAGTGCCATCTCTGCAGTCATTGGTGTAGATCAGAAAATCCGTAAATCCGATGGCTTGGTGAAAGGCCAGCCACTCGAGAATATACGGACCTTCGTCGCGCATCGTGGAGACAATGAGTTTTTGTAAATTCTGGGTCACGCCGGTTTGTTACATCGATATTTTGAAACTCGCAACGACAGACTTCTATACCAACGCATGGATCGCGGGCTTGTGTTGTTCGCTATAAGAACGCAATAAAGCTGATGATGAGAATGGCGACATTACTGCATTGTACAACGAATGGGTATCCATGGTAGGCGACCTGATCATACGGCGCATGCGCTATCAGCAGATTGGCGACATTTGCCTGATCGATGCTGTTGAAGCATCCGTGAAAGGCGCGCGCCATGTAACTCTGTTTTTTTCGGAACGCGTCGCTGCTGACCGGGTTAAGGGACCATCTGGATCAGAATGCCTGCGCTATGGCAGCATTGCTAATTCCTCGTTTCTAACTTTTGTATTGCGTGATGAAGACGCGCCGCTGTTCTCCTTTGATGGAAGACTTGTCCATGTCGTAACGGCAAAGGCCGAGCTGCAGACATTCAAAGATCTCAATACCATAGTCGCCGTGCGCAATGGTGAGAGCGCTGCCAATGTTCTTGACTGGCTGACATATCATATCACACATCACGCACTTGATGGCACTGTAATCTTGAATCGTGCGCGTCCGGGCGACAACCCGCTATTCTACAAGGAACTGGAAGCAGGTTTCCACAAGCGTGATCTGGGCTGTCAGGTTGCCATCATCGAAAGTGAAATCCCCCTGGGCGTTGCCGGCCTTCCGGCCGAGTCCCATCCATTTTGCGCGGCCCATGCGCCGGGCAAGAGCCGTATGGCACTTCCTCCGGCCGATTCTTGGGCCTCACCCCTCGCAACCTTGAACTGGTTCGAGATCGCCAAAGCGCGGTTTCTCCGAAACGCCCGCGCGGTTGCCAACATCGAAGTACACGATCTTATTGTTCCCGGCGATCAAGCCATCTTTGACAAGGTCATGGATGCACCGAGTGGCGTGCTGAACCTCGTTGGTCAACACTGCTATCCTTGGCGCATACGAAATGAAAAGAACCTTAGTTTCGGCGATCATATCTGCGTGCAATTTGATGCAATTCACGGACTACAGCGCTGGTGCGTGGCTCCTGATCGCACCACAGATGATGCCACGTGGCGGCTGCGTCGCATCAACAACACATCGCTTGATCCAGCAGAAAACCATGTGTTCTACCGCCACATGGCGCTCCGCCATAGGACCGCGAACGTCGCCACCATTATTCCAAAAGCATCCTTGATTGAGGATCGTTTCCTTTGCGCGCAAGCCAAGGACTATTTTGAGCATAAGCCAATTCGGATGCCCAAAGTCAAAGCAAGACCTACGCCAGGGGGCAGGGGGCGCTGTGCCATTGTAACTACTATGAAGAACGAAGGACCCTTCATCCTAGAATGGCTAGCCTATCATCGTGCGATCGGGTTCAGTGACATCCTTGTATACACCAATGATTGCACTGATGGTACTGACACTATGTTGGATCTGTTGATGAGGAAAGGAATCGTCACCCACCGACAAAACGGGTTCAGAGACCTAAACCTGCGCCCCCAACAAGCCGCACTCAAGGATGCAGCAGCGGAAACCATAATCCAAGAGGCCAAATGGGTGACCTGTATCGATGTGGACGAATACATAAACATCAAAGTTGGTGATGGTACACTTGATGCGTTGCTGGCAGCTGTTCCTGACGCAAACCTCATCTCAATGACATGGCGACTATTTGGGAACTCAGACGTTCACACCTTTTGCGACCGGCCAATCACCGAACAATTCAAACGCTGCGCCAGAGAAGTCACGAGAAAGCCACATCAGGCTTGGGGCTTTAAGACGATGTTCGTTAATAACGGCACGTTCCGCAAGCTTGGGGTGCACAGACCCAAAGGGCTGAACGCGCAACTTTGGGAAGGTATTGTCTGGGTTAACGGCTCAGGCAAAACGATGCCGTCCAGCGTTCTGCGCAATGGCTGGCGGTCAACAACGGACACTTATGGCTATGATCTTGTGCAATTGAACCATTATGCAGTACGTTCCACCGAAAGCTTTCTGGTTAAACGGGACCGTGGCAGGGTAAACCACGTTGATCGCGATCAGGGAACTGCCTATTGGTTTCGCATGAATAACAACTTTGAAGTTGATGATTCTATATCAAAAAATCTTCCCCGTATGTATGCCGAGCTGGAGAAACTTCGGGCCGACCCAGAGATAGCAGCCGCTCATGATGCAGCGGTTGCGGCACATCGCGCCAAGATCAGCGCATTACGCGCTAAACCTGACTATGCCGCTTTCTTCGAAAGTCTGACCAGCGCGCGGATGCAAAAACTGTCTCGTCTGCATCATCATTTCGGAGCCAATGTCTTCCTGTCTGGACCAGAGGTTATCCCCGACGATGTGGCCGAGCGCGATCCCGCCGGCGAATGGTTCTTCACCATCGAAACGACGGGGGATACAAAGCATTAAAGCTCACGCTTACGCAGCGCTTGCAATTGCCGCACATGCATCAGTTTCTTGAACAGAGATTTTTGATCCGTTTCATTCAATACTTGTGTGCCTGGCATCTGCAAAATCCGCGCCATCATGTAAAAAAAACTTGAGTCGGTTAATAATTCTTGAACCTTTTGCGCGCGCCATGCGACCCCGGCGTCATGCAGTCGCACGACATCCACGTCCGCTTTCAGCGCATCAATACCCAGGCGAATAGCATCCGCATGCAGCAGCATTGACGTATCTTCAATCGTGTTAAAGTTTCGATCAGTCCAATACGCCAGATCAATTGGATCGGTCGTATGATTGGGTCTGCCACGGGCAACTTTAACTAGAAAACTCTCCATCGCACCAAGGGCATAGTGGTTGATCTGCGCCAAACCATAGCGTGGCTCCAATGTCGGCAACGTCGTTCCAAAACGCGCGGGTAGGGGCCCCCCATTGCCATCAACCCAATGCCCGTGCAGATCACCTTTGCTGGTCTTTGGTCTGTGAATCCCAAGTTTTTCGAATTCAGGCGTGTTCTTGTACAGGGACTTGAACTGCACCGCGCGCCATGGCCACAAGAGCCTATCAGGTGCGGCCCGCGTGAAAGTTTGCGTGATGAGACTGTCTTGAAAGTCGACAACACCCGCATTGCCAAACATGCGCCAAGGAATAGCAAAGCCATCGGCATCAGGCATTGCCTCGATCAAGTCACTAATCTTACCGTTACCTTTGTGAATACACAGAAACTCGTCCACATCAGTGACGTAAACCCAATCAGCCTTCTTTCTGAGAGGATGACGTTGCGCTTTTGACAATGCACGCCATTGAACGGCTTTCTTGCCACGCGAATGATTACGTTCGTGCGTGACAACTCCCAAGTCCTGCAGACGGTCTAACAAAAGATCCGTGCCATCCTCGCAATCGTTTGTGTAGATCAAGAAATCGGTAACGCCGATATGCTGATGGTATGCGATCCATTCGAGTATGAACGGCGCCTCGTTACGCATAGTAGTGATCACAAGAACGCGCACATCGGTCTCTCATATCGCTTCTTGCACTGAATATCGGATGTTAGCGCAGTAGGTCAAATGGCGCATTGTAATTTATATTACATAATACTGATTATACGTTTTCTTTTAATCGATCAGACAACGTATAATCAGAACTTCGCATCAAACACCTACAACACCCACCTTTCACAAAATCTTGCGCAGCCCATCGCGTGCTGCGGCATCCGCGGCGTCGGCAAGCATTTGGGCCATCAAGCCGTCTTGCCCTGTCGGTGTCACTGATGTGCCGTTTTCCAGAGCCGCCACGAAATGCGCCATCTCGGCCCGATACGCCGCAGCGTAGCGTTCCAGAAAGAACGGCTGTGCGACGTCCTTGCGCATGCCATCTGCGTTCGCGAGCTCGACCGTGCTTTCCAACATATTGTCCGCCCGCAACATGCCTGTGCTGCCGTGCACTTCGATCCGCTGGTCATACCCATAGGTCGCGCGGCGTGAGTTTGAGATCTGGCAGATTTTCCCGCTTGCGGTCTTGAGCGTCACGACGGCGGTGTCAAAATCACCCGCCTGCCCGATCTCTGGATCAACCAGACATGACGCGGCAGCTGTCAGCTCGACCGGCTCTTCGCCCAACAAGAACCGCGCCATATCCAGATCGTGGATCATCATGTCGCGGAAGATGCCGCCAGAGGTCTTGATATACCCAATCGGCGGTGGCGCAGGATCACGCGAAAGAATTGTCACAAGTTCCACGTTTCCAATGACTTGGTCGGTAATCTGGCGCTGCAAATGCGCGAAATTCGGGTCAAAACGGCGGTTAAAGGCTGTCATGAATGGCACACCGGCCTTTTCAACAACTGCAAGGCAGTCGTGAATACGCGCCACAGACAAATCGATGGGTTTTTCGCAAAAGATCGCTTTCCCTGCGGCAGCTGCGGCATGGATCAGGTCATAATGGGTTGTCGTTGGCGTGCCGATAATCACCGCATCAATGCCAGGATCGTTCATCATGCTATCCGCGTCCATCACCTTGGCACCCGTCGCTGCGGCCAGTGCGTCGGCTGCGGCAGGCATGGCATCAGCCACGGCTGCGGCGCGTGCATTTGTCATCCCGCGCAAGGTTGCCCCATGCACCTGCCCGATGCGACCACATCCCAAAATGCCAATATTAATCAATGCTTTCGCCTTTCAAGTTGCGCAGCACAATGCGCGCTGCAGCCATAACAGGAT
>JALQUF010000035.1 GCA_023263855.1 Yoonia sp.
TGATCGCCGATGGCTTCGTGCAGCAAAGCCGCCGCGACCGAGGAATCAACTCCGCCGGACAGCGCGCAAATAACATGGGCGTCGCCGACCTGTTCCTTAATCGCTTCAATCGCCTGTTCACGGTAGGCGCCCATCGTCCAATCGCCCGAGAAACCGGCGATGCGGACGAAGTTTTCATAGAGCTTCAATCCGTTGGGTGTGTGATGCACTTCAGGGTGGAATTGCACGGCATAAAAGTTGCGCGCGACATCCGCGGTGATGGCAAATGGTGCATTCGGCGAGGTGCCATAAACAGCAAAACCCGGTGCAATTTCAGAGACATGGTCGCCGTGGCTCATCCAAACCTGTTCTTTGTCGGTCAAGAACCACCCGTCCAGAAGCGACAGCTTGCTTTGGGGGGTGACATAGGCGCGTCCAAACTCGGCAGTGCCATGCCCGCTGATCACTTTGCCGCCCAATTGGGTCATCATTGTTTGCTGGCCATAGCAGATGCCAAGCACCGGAATACCCATTCCAAAAAGCGACTGCGGCGCGCGGGGCGATCCTGGCCGTGTCACGCTGTCAGGGCCACCCGACAGGATCACTGCCTTGGGCGCGAACTCGGCCAAGAATGCGTCTGTGACATTCTGATAGGGGTGAATTTCGCAATAGACATGCAGTTCGCGCAAGCGCCGCGCGATCAGCTGCGTGACTTGGCTGCCAAAATCAATGATGAGAAGGCGTTCGTGGGTGCTGTTTTCCATGCCGCTTCGGTAAAGGCAGGGCTGGATTTGTGCAAGAGGGCGGTGTGATATTCGCAGGCTGAATAGCCGCAAAGCGCCGCAATAATTGGCACGGGCTCAGACGGGTTGGAGCGTGGGTGCTGTTCCTTGCGGGCCATTGCTGCAAGAGATGTCGTTTTCAGGTCTCAGGGGCCGCAAATTTGGTAAGGCGTTTGCGGATTGGGTTGTAAGAAGCAGCAACAAATAAGCGAACCTATGGGGGACGGATCATGTCGGACGCAGCACCAGCAACAGCCAAAGCAGGGCGTCGTGGGCGTGGCGGCGGCGGTGCCGCACGGCGCGCCGAACGGACAGCGGTCAGTGTCGAGACGGCCAAGTACATTGAACGCAACATCCCCAACTATGAAGTGCTGACCGACGCGGCGCTTGATGTCATCGAGGCGAACGCGGAAACAGTGCTGGCGGAAATCGGTGTCAGTTTTGTTGACAATCCCGACGCCTTGGCGCGGTGGAAAGCGGCAGGCGCACAGGTCGACGGCGAGCGCGTGCGCATCCCGCGCGGCTTGGCGCGCAAGCTATGCGCGACCGCCCCGTCACAATACACCCAACACGCCCGTAACCCCGAGCGCAGCGTGGTCGTGGGCGGCAAAAACCTTGTCCTTGCTCCGGTTTACGGCCCGCCCTTTGTGCGCGATGCCGAAGGCGGCCGCCGCTACGCGACGATGGATGATTTCGAAAAATTCGTGAAGCTGGGCTATATGTCCAAGTGGCTGCATCATTCTGGCGGTACGGTTTGCGAGCCCACTGATGTGGCCGTCAACAAGCGTCACCTCGATATGTTGCTGGCGCATATGGTTTACAGCGACAAACCCTTCATGGGCTCGGTCACTGAACCCAGCCGCGCACAGGACAGCATCGAGATGTGCGAGATCCTGTTCGGCAAGGAATTCGTGCAAGAGCACACCGTCATGACCTCGCTGATCAATATCAACTCGCCGTTGACATTCGACAGCGTCATGATGGGGGCGTTGGAGATTTTCGCCGCGCATAACCAAGCCTCGATCATCAGCCCGTTTATTGTGGGCGGGGCCATGGCGCCGGTGTCGGTTGCCGGAACTTTGACGCAAGTGCTGGCCGAAGTGTTGGCCGGTGTGGCCTATAGCCAGATCATCCGGCCCGGAGCACCGGTTGTGATGGGCACCTTTGTGACCTCGATTGATATGAACTCTGGCGCGCCGACCTTTGGAACACCCGAGGCCAGCCATATCACCTATGGGGCAGGGCAGCTGGCCCGCCGTCTGGGTCTGCCTTACCGCTCGGCGGGATCGTTCTGCGGCTCAAAGCTGCCCGATGCACAGGCAGCCTATGAGACAGCCAATAGCCTTAACATGGGCCTGCTTTCGGGCGTGAACTTTATGCTGCACAGTTGCGGGTGGCTTGAAGGTGGTCTTGTCGCATCGTTTGAGAAATTCGTGATGGACGCGGATCAGCTGGGTACATTGCATCATTTCGCCAAGGGCGTGGATATGTCCGAAAACGGGCAGGCGATGGATGCCATCGCCGAGGTCGGGCCGGGTGGTCACTATCTTGGGTGCGCCCATACGCAAGCCAATTTCAAAACGGCGTTCTGGCGTTCGGATCTTTTCGACTACAAACCGTTCGAGACATGGGATGAAGAAGGCGCGCGTGATACGCAAACTCTGGCAAGTGCCCGCGTTGCCAAACTGCTGGACACCTACCAGCAACCCGCGCTGGACCCGGAAATCGAAGGGCGCTTGCGCACTTATGTGGCCGAGAAAAAGGCCAGCATGCCCGACGCGTTCGGCTAGACCACCTGCGGGGTGGTGGCGCGCAGCAGATGCGCCTCGCCCAATATCGCGATCAGCACGTCAACATGGCGTCCCGGCCGATAGCTGGCGGCGTCATCTTTGCGCAGCGCGTCCAGTTCGGCTTCGATATCCAGCAACTGCATGATGGCGTGGCCGTGCCTGGGCAGCGCGTCACATTGCAAAATGCGGCGCAAATGGACGGCGCGCCGATAATCATCCACCCCGAAACGAGCCGCCCTTGCCAGCAGGGGTGGGCGCTTTAGCGTGGCCAGTCGTGTGTGTAAATCTAGCATGTGTCCATATCCCGTTCCAAAGGTCATCCTGCGCCAACTATGACACAACCTAAACGGGTGTTGCGCGATCGCCATGGCCTCAGAACGCTGCCCTTAGGTTTGCTTATCTTTTGGAAAGAATGGTTGACGGGCAATTTGGACCGTTAACAAATAGGTAACCATGCACGCTCAGGTGGTACGCTGCCCTGCGTCAGTGGATGTGGCGGTCGTCTGTTGCGTCGGTAATTTCGATAAAAGGATGCGCGAGAATGACTGCACCACAAGGGCGCCATGCGTCGTCTGATCTGCCACGTTGGGTTCCGGATGGGGCCCGCCACTATCTTGTTCATACAGAAACTGGCTTGTCGATCCGCGCGCTGGCGCGGGCCAGTGACTGTCACCCGTCAACGGTACTCCGGCAGGTACGCCGGATTGAAGGGCGCCGCGATGATCCGCTGGTTGATGCGGCATTGCGCGCTCTGTCTGCGCAGGTGTCTGCGCGTGAAATCTTGAAAGAGGGGAAATCAAAAACAATGAAAATGGAGTGTTTGAAGCGCGATCCGCACCAGTCTGTGGGCTTGTCACAAGAACAGATTGATCAAGAGGCCAAACGTATTCTGCGCCGCCTGTGTGAGCAGGGCGCGGTATTGGCTGTGGCGCAAGAGATGGAAACAGCTGTTGTCGTGCGCGTCACAGCCGAAGGTGAACAGGTGCGCACGGCCGTGGTTGAACGCGAGATTGCACAGGCGATGGCCCTGAAAGACTGGATCACCTGCCCGCAACCACAAGGGCGCATCGTGCGCTATTTCATCACCAATACCGGGCGCGCGGCCTTGCGTCGCTTGACGGCCCAAGATGAAAACCGCGCCAGCGGATTTGCCGAACGGCGGGTTGATCCGCAAGACGATGCCGGCTGGGACATTGCTGCCATGGAAGGCAATAGCCGGCCGCTATTGCGCGGATATGCCAATGAAAGCCCGCTTGTGGGGCTGGCGCGCCGCAAAGACCGCGACGGAAACCCTTTCTTGCCGCGCGATCTGGTCGCCGTGGGCGAGCGTCTGCGCGAGGATTATGAACTGGTCGAGGTGGGCATGGGCGGCATTGAAAGCTGGGAAAACCTTGTGCACGGTGACACCCCCGCCGAGATCACAGAAGGGCCCAAGGGCGCGATGGCGGCACATGGACGGATCAGGGATGCCTTGGCTGACCTAGGCCCGGGCCTTGGCGATGTGGTGTTGCGGTGTTGTTGTTTTCTCGAAGGGCTAGAGCAAACCGAGAAAAGCATGGGCTGGTCGGCGCGCTCGGGCAAGATTGTGCTACGGATCGCACTGCAACGGCTGAAACGACATTATGAAGAAACCCAAGGGCGCTATGGGCCGATGATCGGATAACGCAACGGACATGCATCAGGCGCAGTCCTGACATGCGCGGCATCGTGAACATTGGACATTGGGCCTGCGCGACGTTAGATATCTGACAACACTACCGGAGGCCGATATGCCCACACGCGATTTGAAGATTCCAGCCCAACGCCACCCTGAAAAGCAGCGGCGCCCGGATGCCCCGCAGCCAAAGAAGCCAGACTGGATTCGCGTAAAAGCCCCGGTATCCGAAGGGTACAAAAAAACCCGCGATATCATGCGTGACAACAAGTTGGTGACGGTCTGCGAAGAAGCGGGCTGTCCCAACGTGGGCGAATGCTGGTCGCAGGGCCATGCGACAATGATGATCATGGGCGAGGTCTGCACGCGTGCCTGCACGTTCTGCAACATCGCGACCGGTAAACCGCCCGAGGCGCTGGATGTGTTCGAGCCGGGTCGCGTTGCGGATGCCGTCAAGAAGCTTGGCCTGAAACACGTGGTCATCACCTCGGTGGACCGGGACGATGTCGAAGACGGTGGGGCCGAACATTTTGCCCAGACCATTCGCGCGGTGCGTCGCCAGTCGCCGGATACGACGATTGAAATTCTTACACCTGATTTTATCCGCTGTGATCCCAAGGTGCTAGAGATCGTTGTTGAAGCGCGCCCTGACGTCTTTAACCATAACCTTGAAACTGTGCCTGGCCTTTATCCACAGGTGCGTCCCGGCGCCCGCTATTTCCACTCATTGCGCCTGTTGCAGCGCGTGAAAGAGCTGGACCCGACGATGTTTACCAAATCGGGTATCATGGTTGGCTTGGGCGAAGACAAACAGGCGGTAACGCAAGTGATGGAAGACATGCGTGCGGCAGACATCGACTTTCTGACCATCGGCCAATATCTGCAACCGACGCCAAAGCACCACAAAGTGGACCGTTTTGTGACGCCCGAAGAGTTCGCGACCTATGAAAAGGCGGCCTATAACAAGGGCTTCTTGATGGTTTCGGCGACACCTTTGACGCGCTCATCCTATCATGCCGGCGATGATTTCGCGCGGTTGCGCGATGCACGGCAGAGAAAGCTGGGGCTGGCCTAAGGGTTAGCGATGGCCGGGATCGCTTTGAGGTAGGCTGCAATTGCGGCCCGGTCTGCATCGGTTAACTGGCTGGTGTTTTTGATAACAGCCACCATTTCGCCCCCGGCACTGTCAAAATCGGGGGTAAACCCGCTTTTGAGGTACTCTGCGATATCGCGTTCTGACCACTGCAAGGCGGCTGGCGTGATATTGGGGATGCGCCCTTCGCCCGAAGGGTTGGGTGCGCCCGCCATCCATTGATCACCCTGCAATCCGCCAAGCGCACCGCGTGGGGTGTGGCATTCGGCACAATGGCCCAAAGCCTCGACAAGGTACCGGCCACGTTCCAACGCGTCGGTCTCGGCTGTGGCCAGCACCCATTGCTCTGAGACGAAAAGCGCTTTCCAAGGGCCAAGTGCAGCCCGCAGATTGAAGGGAAAGCCGATCTCATGCGGCAGGCTGGGTGCATCTGACGCGGGCAGGGTGCGCATATGGGCAATCAGATCGACCACATCCTGCATGTCGGCTTTGTTGTAGGACGTATAGGGGAAGGCCGGATAAAGATGGCTGCCATCCTGTGAAACCCCGGCCACGATCGCACTTGCCAGTTCCAGATCGCTCCAGCCGCCCACACCATGCACCGGATCGGACGAGATATTGGGCGCTACAAATGTTCCAAAGGGTGACGCAAAGCGTTTACCGCCTGTCAGCAGGGTATCAGCGCCTGTTTCGCTGGTATGACATGAGGCACAGCCCGCGGCGGCGAAGATCACCGCGCCACGTGCCGCATCAGGGGTCAGCCTGTCCAATGCGTTGTCCGCCAGTGGCGCTGGACGGGTCAAATACCATCCTGCCCCAAGGGCCGCGACCATCGCCCCAAGTATCAAAGGCCAGCGTGCCATTGCCGCGTTACTCGCGCGGGGCGCGATAGCTTTCGTGGCAGGAACTGCATGACTGGCCCACCGGACCAAAGCCTGCTTTCATCGCGTCAAGCCCGTCACCGGCGACAGCGGCAAATGCTGCAGTTGCTGTCGCCAGCTTGACTTGTTCGGCCTCAAACCCGGCCATGTCGGCCCAGATTTCGGGCTTGGCGCGGCTGCCTTCGATGCTGGTATCGGTGCCTTCGACCCAATAGCCCGCCTCATCAATAGCGGCCAAGGCTGCAAGATTGGCTGCTGCGGCAGATGCGACATCGGCATCGTAGGGGACGCGGTCCTGCACCATCGCGCCGACCTTGCCAAGGTTAAAGCTATAAAGGGTCATATGTGCATTGCGTGCGTCCATCGCCCGCTGTTGATCCTGCGTCAGATGCCCTGCGGCAAAGGCCGCGCTGACCAGCGTAAAAACGCTCGCGACGCTGAGTAAAGTAAGTCCTTTGATTGGCATTTTTGCCCCCTTTGGTTGCATGTATTTGCACTTAACGTAACGTAAAGTCAGTGCACTGCAATCCGTTTGCGGCAATTTTAGCGCTAGCGGGCGCGGCGCAGGTCATTTGGGGTCAACCAGTCTGGCCAGCCCCAAACCCGCTCAATTCCGAATAAGATGAGGCAAAACAACAAAATAGCGGCGACAAATTTGATCTTTGCAGGTGATGGCGGGTTCTGCGCCCAGCGTTTCGCCCGCAGCAGCCAGCGGGGGTTCATGTGTCTTCGACAAAGCGCACCTTGCCGATAAAGGGCAGGTTGCGGTTGCGCTGCCCATAGTCGATGCCATAGCCCACGACAAATTCATCAGGGATTTCAAAGCCGATATAGGTGGCCTTGAAATCCACCTCGCGGCGGGCAGGCTTATCAAGCAAAGCAATGGTCTTTAGTCGTGCCGGTTTGCGCGACAAAAGAAACTTCGTGACATGCGCCAGCGTATGCCCTGTATCGACGATATCTTCCACAATCAGCACATCGCGGCTCTCAATTTGGCCGCGCAAGTCTTTGAGAATACGCACTTCTCGCGTACTTTCCATCCCGTCTCCATAGGACGACGCCTCTAGAAAGTCGACCTCCACCGGCAGGTCCAATTCACGCACCAGATCGGCGATAAACACGAATGATCCACGTAACAGGCCCACAACGACCAGCTTGTCGGTATCTGCGAACTCGGCCCTGATGTCGCGCGCCAGTTCTTCGATCCGAGCGGCGATGGATTTGGCGCTGATCAATTCGTCGATCACGTAGGGGGGGTGCGGCATAGGGGGCTCAATTCAGGGAAATGGGTTGATTTTCGGAACAGAGTTTACGACATCCTGTGCCGAAGTCACCCGAGAAAGACCCAATATGCCAAGTCATTCTGAAACAAAATTCCTGCCCTATACAGCACAGCAGATGTACGACCTTGTGGCGGATGTGGCCAACTATCCCAAATTCCTGCCCTGGACAGCTGCGGCGCGTGTGCGCAGCGTCACCGATAAGGGCGATCATAAGGTGATGCTGGCCGATCTGGTGATTTCATTCAAAGTCTTTCGTGAAAGATTTGGCAGCCGCGTCACCCTGTGGCCCAAAGAGATGAAGATCGATACCGAATATCTGGATGGCCCGGTCCGGCATCTGGAAAGCCAGTGGAATTTCAAGGATGTAGAAGGTGGGTGCGAAGTATCCTTTGCCGTGGATTTCGAATTCAAGAGCCGCCTTCTGCAAGGGGCTGCGGGCATGTTTTTCAACGAAGCCATGCAGCGGGTGGTCCGCTCATTCGAGCGGCGCGCGGTAGAGCTTTATACATAGCTGTCGGTCGCTAAGACCCGCCTGAAACGGACCCGACGGCGGTTTGCAAAAGCGCGAGTGCGTGGTCGCGCGCGGCGGCGCGCACGGCATCACGCCCAAGCGGGCCGAAATCGACCGTTTCGGTTGTCACACCTGTCTTGCCGGCCACGCCGAAACACACACGCCCTTCGGGCTTGTGCTCGGACCCGCCTGGTCCCGCGATACCTGTGATGGACAGGGCAATATCGGCCTCGGCACGCGCCAGTGCGCCCAAGGCCATCTCGGCGGCGACCTCTTCTGACACAGCGCCATGGGCTTGTAATGTCGCGGCCTGCACGCCCAGCATCTGCATTTTGGCGGCGTTCGTATAGGTCACGAACGCGCGGTCAAACATGGCTGAACTGCCCGGCAAATCAGTCAGTGCAGCGCTCAGCATACCGCCGGTGCAGCTTTCTGCGGTGGCCAGCATCACGCCTTTGGCGCGTGCCGCCTCCAATAGGGCTGCGACAGTCATAGCAGCACGATATGATAAAAAGCGGCCAATGCGGTTACACCGATTGCGGCAAAGACACCCGCGATCACGTCATCAAGCATCACACCGGTTGGCCCATGCATTCGGTCCGCCCATCCGATCGGGCCCCATTTGGTGATATCAAAGAGCCGGAATAGTGCAAAAGCAGCGATCCAGCCGGGCCAGAGCGCAAGGATATCCACATCCTGCCGCGCCGCCCCAAAGGCAAGCGGCAGCAAGGCGATCCATTGGCCGCAAACCTCATCAATCACGATCTCGGACGGGTCGTGGCTATCTTTGCCACGGGTTTCAACGCCGGTAGCCCAGACGCCTAACGCATATGAGGCCACAATCCCCGCGATAAGGCCCCACGGGCCGAAGAGCGTATAAATGGCCCAGCCAGCGGGCAGGGCGGCCAATGACCCCCATGTGCCGGGGGCAGGGCGCAGATGGCCCACATAAAAGAAGGTCGCGATCAGATGTGTCATGATTTCATCAACGTTACTGTTGCAAGGGCAGCGATACCTTCTTCGCGCCCGGTGAATCCCAATTTCTCCGATGTGGTCGCCTTGACGCTGATCCGGTCGCTATCAAGCCCCATATAGGCGGCCATCACCGCTTTCATTGCGTCTTGATGCGGGCCGATCTTGGGGAACTCGCAAACCAATGTGCAATCGACGTTGCTGATGCTGTAGCCACTGGACGTAGCCAACGCGACAGCGTGTTTCAGAAAAATATGGCTGGCCGCGCCTTTCCACTGCGGGTCAGACGGGGGGAAATGCTGGCCAATGTCACCCTTGCCCAGTGCGCCATAAATCGCGTCAGTGACGGCATGCATGCCGACATCCGCGTCCGAATGCCCTTGCAGGCTGCTGTGATGGGGCACCTGCACACCGCAGAGCCATACATGATCACCGGGCCCGAAACGGTGCACGTCGTAGCCATTGCCGCAGCGGATATCCATGTCGTGCCTCATCAGTTTGGCGGCCCGCGCAAAGTCTGCGGGCGTGGTGATTTTGATATTGTCTTCATCGCCCGGCACGATGGCAACGTCCAGCCCCGCCGCGCGCGCCACAGCGACGTCATCGGTTTCCTGCCCGGTGCTGGCCGCATGCGCCGCGAGGAGCGGAGCGAGGAGAAACCCCTGCGGTGTCTGCGCGCGAAACAGGCCGTCACGGTCCTGCACGCCTTGCACTGCGCCCGCACTACCACGCCAAAGCGTGTCCGTGACTGCAACAGCAGGGGCAGCACCGCTGCTGGTATCCAGTGCAGCCAGAACCCTGTCGATCAGTGCGGCGCTGACCAGAGGGCGTGCGGCATCATGGATCAAGACCTTGTCGACGTCTGCATCAACAGCTTGCAGGCCGGCCAGCACAGATGCGGCGCGCGTCGCACCGCCTGTGGCGATGGTCACAGCAGTCTCGCGTGGCCAAAGATCGGTCGGGATATCGTCGGGATGCAAGACCAGCACCACCTGCGCAATCGCAGGATGCGCCGCAAAACGGGCGATCGCATAGGCGGCAATCGGTCGGCCCAATAGGGGCTGCCATTGTTTGGGAAGGGTGCCGCCGGCGCGTGTTCCGCGTCCGGCCGCGACGATGATCGCCGCTGTGGTCATAGTGAAGGCCTCTCTGCTTGGTTCAGGTTTAGGGGGCAGAGCCGCGTGACGCAATTCGTCAGTTTTGGGGGCGCGACGCCTAATTATTGGGCATGTGCGTAGAAATCGAAAGAATTTACCAGCGATTATGTTGAGGAAACAGGGATTTGACTCTAAACCACCCCCAACGCGCAACAGATAAGCGAATGATTATTCCTTTGGCACAGACCGATTCCTTGGTTCTTGGTACAGTCGCTTTGGCCCCACCTGTGGCCCTTGCACCACTGGCCGGTATCACCGACCTGCCGTTCCGGCAGTTGGTCGCGTCTTTTGGTGCGGGCTGGGTTGTCAGTGAAATGGTGGCCAGTCAGGAAATGGTACAGGCAAAACCCGGCGTGCGTGAACGGGCAGAACTGGGCTATGATCAGGCCGGCACCGCCGTCCAGATTGCGGGTCGTGAGGCCTATTGGATGGCCGAAGCGGCACGCATGGCCACAGACAATGGTGCCGCGATTATCGACATCAATATGGGGTGCCCTGCTAAAAAGGTTACAAACGGCTACTCCGGCTCGGCTTTGTTGCGCACGCCCGATCACGCGCTCAGCCTGATAGACGCCGTCGTGCAAGCTGTTGATGTGCCTGTCACACTGAAAACCCGGCTGGGATGGGATGACGACAGCCTGAATGCTGCTGATGTGGCCAAAAGGGCCGAAGATGCGGGCATCAAGCTGGTCACGATTCACGGGCGGACGCGCTGTCAGTTCTACAAAGGCCAAGCCGATTGGACGGCGATCCAGAAGATCAAGGACGCAGTCACCATACCCGTCATTGCCAACGGCGATATCGTTGATGCGTCCACAGCCCGTCAGGCGCTGTGCCGTTCAGGCGCGGATGGTGTGATGATCGGGCGGGGCGCACAGGGGCGCCCATGGGTTCTGGCGCAGGTGTCTGCTGCATTGCATGGCACTCCGCGCCCCGATGTGCCGCAGGGCCACGCTTTGATTGAAATGGTCGCCAAGCACTATGAGGCGATGCTGTCATTCTACGGGGTTGATCTGGGGCGCAAAGTGTCGCGCAAGCATTTGGGCTGGTACATGGATGATGCCGGAACACCGCCTGCATTGCGCAAGGCGATCCTGACCCATACCAACCCCGCTGACGTGTTGCGTGATATTCCTGATGCATTCGAAATACAGGTGGCCGCATGATTTTGGGACAAGCACTCTGGTCGTCCTTGCCGGTTCCGTCATTGATGCTGGACGGTGATGATCAGATTATCATGAGCAACTCGGCGGCTGAAAGTTTTCTGAACCTGTCGTCGAAGTCGCTGATCGGTCAAAAGCTCTGGGAAAAGGTGATGATTGATGCACCTCTCGAAGTCCCGTTCAGTCGCGCGCGCCAGAACCGAACATCGCTGTTTGTGAATGATGTCGATGTCGGCAGCGGAGAACGCGCCCCGATGCTGTGCAATCTGCAGTTTGCCCCGCTACGCGGCAGCGAAGATACAATGATCGTAATGATCAGCCCGCGCGAGATTGCCAGCAGGATCAACCAGAACCATTCATCCGGCAAAGCGGCAAAATCTGCGATCGGCATGGCCGAAATGCTGGCGCATGAAATCAAGAACCCGCTGGCCGGCATTACAGGTGCCGCGCAGTTGCTGTCGATGGGATTGTCGCCCGAAGATCAGGAAATGACCGACCTGATCGTCGAGGAAAGCCGCCGTATCGTAAAGTTGCTTGAACAGGTCGAACAATTCGGCAATTTGCGCAAACCGGTTTTGAAGCCGGTGAATATCCATGACGTGCTTGACCGTGCGCGCCAATCAGCCGCCGTTGGTTTTGGCGCGCATATGCTTTTTGTCGAAGATTATGATCCATCGCTGCCGCCCACGCTGGCGGATGGTGATCAGCTGTTGCAGGTTTTTCTGAACCTTCTCAAGAATGCGTCAGAAGCTTGCAAAGAGGCGGGTACGATCCGCTTGCATACATTCTATGATACATCGCTCCGCGTGCATCGCTCGGATGGCACACAGGCCCGTCTGCCGCTTCAGGTCGAGATAATCGATGACGGTCCGGGGCTGCCGCGTGAGATTGCAGCGGATATTTTTGAGCCCTTTGTATCGGGGAAAGAAAATGGCACCGGGCTGGGGTTGGCGTTGGTGTCCAAATTGATTGGTGATGCGGGTGGTTGGATATCTGTCGACAGCGTGCCAGGGCGCACCGTGTTTCGGATATCACTGCCGGTCGTGCCCAAAGATTATGAAACAGGAGAAGATTGATGGACGGGACAGTTCTTGTTGCCGATGACGACCGCACGATTCGCACGGTGTTGACGCAGGCGCTGACCCGCGCAGGCTGCAAAGTGCATGCGACGTCCTCGATCGTGACGCTGATGCGTTGGGTGGACGAAGGCAAGGGTGATCTGGTGATCTCGGATGTGGTCATGCCCGATGGCAACGGTCTGGATCAACTGCCCAAAATCGCCGAGGCGCGCCCCGGTCTGCCCGTCATCGTGATTTCGGCCCAGAACACCATCATGACAGCTATTCAGGCAGCAGAGGCGGATGCCTATGATTATCTGCCCAAACCCTTTGATCTGCCTGATCTGATGAAACGCGCGGCCCGCGCGCTTGAGGTCAAGCGGCGCGCCCCGGTGTCACGCACTGCAGAGACTGAGATCACCGAGCGCGACGGTGATCTGCCACTGGTCGGGCGCACACCTGTGATGCAGGCGCTTTACCGCCTTGTGGCACGGGTCATGAACACGCAACTGCCTGTCCTGATCACAGGTGAAAGTGGGACGGGCAAATCGTTGATCGCGCGTGCAGTGCATGATTTTTCCGACCGGCGCAGCCTGCCTTTTGTTGTGGTGTCCGCCGCCGATCTGGAAGGGATGGATGGCCCCTCAACAGTGCTGAGCCGTGCCAAGGGCGGCTCGATCCTGTTTGATGAGGTCAGTGATCTGTCCGAGCCTGCGCAGGCCCGTATTGTGCGGATGCTGGACACGCTGGGCGACAATGCACCCCGGATCATGGCCACATCGCAATCAGACCTGATGGCGCGTATGGAAGACGGGCATTTCCGCGAGGATCTATTCTATCGTTTGAGCGGTGTGACTGTGGATGTGCCCGCGCTTCGCGAACGTGTCGATGATATCCCGCTTCTGGCTGAGCATTTTCTGGCCCGTGCCGAGCGTGACGGGGCACCGTTGCGGCGCTTCAATGAGGCGGCCCTTGATCTGGTGCGCGCCTACAGCTGGCCGGGCAACGTCCGTCAGCTGGAAAATGCCGTGCGCCGATTGGTGTTCACAGCCGCCGAGGAAGAAATCACCCGCCCCGAGGTGGAAATGGTGCTGGGCAACCAGCCCGCGATCGAGCCGCTGCGCTCGGGCGGTGAGGGTGACAAGCTAAGTGCCAGCATCGGCAAACATCTGCGCCGCTACTTTGATCTGCATGGTGGCGTCTTGCCGCCGCCGGGGCTCTACAACCGAATCCTCAAAGAGGTTGAAGCACCCCTGATCGAGATTGCACTGGATGCGACGGGCGGAAATCAGGCAAAATGTGCGGATTTGCTGGGCATAAACCGCAATACCTTGCGCAAGAAGATCACTGATCTCGATATCCGCGTGACACGGCGCCGCAAATTGATGTAAAACCGCAACAGAACCGTGGCACTGCTACGTCAGCGTAGCACAAAGACCACAGCGATTGGCGGTACCGTGGGGGCGACCCCACCTCAATAACAGGGCATTGCGCGTGCGGCGTACCCTTCCGGGCCTGAATGTGACGCGATTAAACCGCTGGTTCCGCCAGCGGCATGTGCAAACTACGTTCACAATGGGCTTGGTTCTTGCCGCACCGGTTCTGGCGATCATGACCTATATCGTCGTGGGTCCGATGGACCGGGGGGCCTCATCAACATCGCTGCGCTTGGTGCTGCTGCTTGATTTCATTTATGTGCTTGTGGTGGCGGCGCTTGTCATGCGGCAAGTCGCGCGCATGGTCTCAGCACGGCGCGCCAGATCAGCGGGGTCGCAACTCAGCCTGCGACTGACCGGAGTGTTTGCGCTGTCGGCGCTTGTACCGATCGTTCTGGTTGCGGTCTTTTCGATTACGCTGATTTCGATTGCGATTGATGGCCTGTTTTCCGAGCCGGTGGGAAATGTGTTGCGCACATCGCTGACAACCGCGCAAGCCTATGAGGAAGAGCACCGGCAAGAGCTGACGCGTGATGGGCGCGGCCTTGCGGCCTATCTGAACCGCGAACGTCAGGCGAACCTTTTCATGGATGACGGCGAAGTGCGCCGCGCATTGGGCGAGGTGCAGGCGCAGGTCGAACGTGGGCTAAGCGAGGCCTTTGTGATTGATGGCCTTGGCACGATCACAGCACGTGGTGCGCGGTCCTATGAGTTCGGCTATGAACGACCATCAGCCGAGGATTTTACCCGGGCGGACGACACCGGCCTTGCGATTATTCAGGACTTTGCCAACAACGAATTCCGCGCGCTGATCCCGCTGGCGGCATTCCGCGACCGCTATCTGTATGTGACGCGCCCTGTGGATGGCACCGTCTTGTCTTTGTTGGATGACACAACTGAAACCGTTGCCCAATACGAGGAATTGCAGAACGAGCGCGGACAACTTTTGTTCCAGTTTGCGCTGCTGTATCTGGGGTTTGCTGTTATTTTGATCCTTGGAGCGATTTGGGGCGGATTGTGGTTTGCCGAACGGCTGTCACGCCCGGTGGGTCGGCTGGTGTCGGCATCGCAGCGCGTGGGGTCCGGTGATCTGGATGTGCGCGTGATCGAGGATGATGGCGATGATGAGATTTCGCAGCTGGGCCATTATTTTAACCAGATGACAAGCCGCCTGAAAGGGCAGCGGGACCAGTTGATCGAAACCAACCAGCGCACCGAACGCCGGGGCAGGCTGTTCGATTCTGTGCTGAGTTCCGTCACGTCTGGCGTGATCGGTCTGGACGCGCTGGGGCGCGTGACCTTTGTGAACCCTTCGGCGCGGCGGCTGTTGTCGGTGACGGACAATCCTGAAGAAACCGCAATTTCCGTCGCCATCCCAGAATTTGGCGGGCTGTTTGCGCAGATTTGCGAAACCGAGAGCGACAGCGTCCAAGAGCAGATCAACCTGATCCGCAAGGGCCAGCATGAAAGCCTGCTGGTCCGCATGGCGCAGCGCCGGAATCTTGACGGCACGCTCGAAGGGTATGTTGTGGCCTTTGACGATGTGACTGATCTGGTCAGCGCCCAACGCATGGCCGCCTGGGGCGATGTGGCCCGCCGGATTGCGCATGAAATCAAAAACCCGCTGACCCCGATCCAGCTTTCGGCCGAGCGGATCAAGCGCAAGTTCACAGCGCAAGTCGGGCATGACGCGGACAAGCTGGAACAGATGACGGATGTGATTGTGCGGCAAACGAATGATCTGCGGCGCATCGTTGACGAGTTTTCGAAATTCGCCCGGATGCCCGAGCCGGAATTGCACCTCAATGACATGACCCAACTGGTCCATGACGCGCTGTCGTTGCAAATCACCGGGCAGCCGGATGTGCATTTCGCCGCCAGCATCCCTGACGAATCCGTCGTCGTTGACATGGATGATACGATGATCGGGCAGGCGCTGACCAATCTGCTGAAAAACGCGGGCGAAGCGACGCAAACCTATATCGAGCGCGGCGCGCCCGAGGGGTATCGCCCCGAGATACAATTGCGCATGAGCTATGATGCGCAACACGTGACGATCAAGATTTCCGACAATGGGATCGGGCTGCCCGAGAACCGGGCCCGCCTGTTCGAACCCTATGTCACGACACGCGGCGAAGGCACCGGGCTGGGGCTGCCCATTGTCAAGAAGATCATCGAAGAACACGGCGGAACGCTCACGCTGACGGACGCTGAGCCATTCGCAGGCCAGGATCATTTCGGGGCCTGCGCCATTATTCAATTGCCTGCCGCTGCGCAATCGGCGCGGGCCCCCAAAATTCCAGCATGAGGTAAACCCATGGGCGATATTCTGATCACAGACGATGAACGCGATATCCGCGAACTTATCTCGGAAATTCTGATTGATGAAGGCTATACCACCCGGCTTGCCGGCACCTCGGATGAATGCATGGCCCAGATCGCAGCAGAGCCTCCGGCGCTGATGATCCTCGATATCTGGCTGAAAGACAGCAATATGGACGGGATTGATATCCTCAAGTCGGTCAAGCGCGATTACCCCGATGTGCCGATTGTTATTATTTCGGGTCACGGCAATATCGAGATTGCGGTCGCGGCGATCAAGCAGGGCGCCTATGATTTTATCGAAAAGCCGTTCAATATTGACCAGCTTTTGGTAGTGATCCGCCGTGCGATGGAAACATCGCGCCTGCGCCGCGAGAACGTGCAGCTTAAACGTGGTGAAAGCCATACTGCGGAAATGCTGGGCGATAGTGCCGCCTTTCGTGTGCTGAAATCGCAACTGGACAAGGTGACCAAGTCAAACGGCCGCGTGATGCTGACCGGGCCTGCGGGGGCGGGCAAAGAAATTGCCGCACGCTATATTCACGCCAATTCCAACCGCGCATCTGCGCCATTCATTGTTGTCAATTCGGCATCCATTGAACCAGAGCGCATGGAAGAGGTGCTGTTTGGTCGCGAGGACAGCGGGCGCGGGATTGAGCCGGGGCTACTGGAGCAGGCTCACGGCGGCGTCATCTTTTTCGACGAGGTGGCCGAGATGCCATCGGGGACGCAATCCAAGATCCTGCGGGTACTGGTTGAACAGCGTTTTCAGCGCGTGGGTGGCAATGATAAGGTTCAGGTGGATCTGCGCGTCATTTCCAGCACCAACCGTGATCTATCGGCTGCGATTGACGCAGGGCTGTTCCGCGAAGAACTGTACCACCGCCTGAACGTGGTTCCGATCGCAGTGCCTTCGTTGGAGGAACGGCGCGAGGATATTCCACTACTGGCAGAGCATTTCATCGCCGCTTGCAACAAGACCCAAGGTCTGCCACTGCGCCAACTGGCGGAAGATGCGCGCGCGTTGCTGCAAACCATGTTGTGGCCAGGCAATGTCCGACAGTTGAAGAACGTGGTGGAACGTGTTCTTATTCTTGGAGAAAACGCAGGTGACATTACCGCCAAAGAGCTGCCCAACAGCGAAGAAGGTGGCGGCGAAGAAGGCCGGATCGTTCTGGCCGGCGGTCTGGCGACCCTGCCGTTGCGTGAGGCGCGGGAACTCTTTGAGCGCGAATATCTGCTGACGCAGATCAACCGTTTTGGCGGCAATATCAGCCGTACGGCGGCGTTCGTCGGCATGGAACGCTCGGCTTTGCACCGCAAGCTGAAATCCTTGGGCGTTATGACGGCCAATAAAGCGGGCAGTCGGGTGGCCTATATCGAAGGTGACGAGGCATGAAAGTCATCATCTGTGGGGCGGGGCAGGTGGGCTGGCAAATTGCCCGCCATTTGTCTGGTGAAAACAACGATGTCACCGTCGTTGATAACAACCCCGAACTGGTCCGGCGCGCGACGGATACGCTCGATGTGCAAGGCATTGCAGGCTTTGCCAGTTACCCTGACGTATTGGACCGGGCCGGTGCGTCCGATGCTGATATGATCATTGCAGCGACCTATTCGGACGAGGTGAACATGGTCACCTGTCAGGTGGCGCATTCAGTGTTTTCCGTACAGCGTAAAATCGCCCGTCTGCGTGCCCAGAACTATCTCGACCCGGGCTATGCGGATCTCTATCGCCGCAATCACTTGCCGATTGACGTTGTGATCTCGCCCGAGCGTGAGGTGGCTGAGGCTGCGTTGCAGCGCCTTGCCGCCCCCGCAGCCTTTGATACCGAAAGCTTTCTGGAAGGACGCGCGCAACTGTTGGGGATCACAATTGACGACGATTGCCCTGTGATCAACACGCCCTTGCGACAGCTGACCGATCTCTTTTCGACCCTGCGCGCTGTCGTTGTCGGCATCCGCCGAGAGGGCACATTATTTGTGCCATCTGCGGGGGATCAGATTTTCCCCGCTGATGAGTGTTATGTTTTCTCAGACACTGAAGATATGACGCGCACGCTTGAGATTTTTGGCAAAACACAATCAAAACAAGAGCGTATTGTGATCATCGGTGGCGGCAATGTGGGGCTTGGCGTGGCGCAAGCGCTGGAAGCGCGCACCGAACGTGTCCGTGTGAAGATGATTGAAAAAGATCGCGAAAGCGCCGAACGGGCCGCCGACGCATTGGACCGCACGATTGTGCTGCATGGCGATGGCCTTGATAGCGCATTGCTGGAAGAGGCCAATATCGCAAATGCAGATGCAGTTCTTGCCGTCACCGATGACGACAAGACCAATCTGCTGGCGGCGGTGCGGGCCAAAGAGATGGGTTGCCCAATGGCCATTTCACTGGTGAATGACCCAACGCTGGTGCCGCTGATGGGACCGCTTGATATTGACGCCTATATCAACCCGCGCGCAACAACGGTGAGTTCGATTTTGCGCCACATCCGCCATGGCCGTGTGCGCGGCGTTTACTCCATCGGGGATGCCGAGGCCGAAGTTATCGAGGCACAGGTGCTCAGCACGTCGCCGATTGCTGGCCAAAAGGTGAAAGACATTGATTTCCCCGAAGGCACGTTGATTGGTGCGGTGATGCAGGGGGGCAAAATTGTCCGCCCCACGGGTGAGACACGCATTGAAGAGGGCAATGTAATCGCCATTTTTGCCATGTCGGAAGATGTGCCCGAAGTGGAACGCCTGTTGCAGGTTTCGATAGATTTCTTCTGATGGGTTGGATCGTCCGCCTGCCATTCTTTGTGATCCTGATGGGTCTGGGCGCGATCGCGATGATCGTGCCGGCCATGCATGCAGTGGTGATGGAAGACTTCAACACTATGCGGGTGTTCTTTTATGGCTTCATTCTGTTCTCGACGCTGACACTGATGATTGGACTGGCGACAGCCGGGTATGAACCCCGCAGTGTCGCGCGCAGCCAACTGATTGGCTTGCTTGCAGCCTTCACGGCCTTGCCCATCATGTTCGCGCTGCCGTTCTATGAAGCTGTCGGAAATACCACGTTCCTGAATGCTTGGTTTGAAATGGTGTCGAGCTTTACGACAACCGGGGCAACTGTCTACGACAATGCCGGGCGTTTGACTCCGTCGCAACACCTTTGGCGCGGCCTTGTGGGCTGGTTGGGGGGGCTGTTGGTCTGGGTGACGGCTGTGTCCATTTTTGCACCCATGAACCTTGGCGGGTTTGAAGTGCGCGCGACCGGACGGGCAGCAACGGGTGCTTTTTCACAGATTGCGCAGGTTGCAGACCCGTCCGAACGGCTGGTGCGGTACACGCTGACGCTGACCCCGATCTACACCGGTCTGACCGGTGCCTTGTGGATGGGCCTCGTGATTGCGGGCGAATTTCCCTACATCGCGCTGATGCATGCAATGGCGACACTGTCGACATCGGGTATTTCCGCGATTGGCGGGCTTTACTTTGCTGCGTCGGGGTTTTGGGGTGAGTTGCTGATTTTCTGCTTTTTTGTTTTTGCCTTGTCGCGGTTGACGTTCAGCCGCGACCTGATCCGCGAGAGCGATCAAAGCCTGCGCCGCGACCCTGAATTTACCACTGCTCTTTTCTTGATCGGCACAGTGACGATGCTGTTGTTCTTGCGGCACTTCATCGGGGCCGCGGAACAGGCAGAACCGGCCAATGTGCAACAAATGACCGCTGCATTTTGGGGCGCGTTGTTTACGGTCACATCTTTTCTGACAACGACCGGCTTTGAATCCCATTTCTGGGCCGGGGCCACGGATTGGTCAGGGCTCAGCACGCCGGGGCTGTTCCTGATCGGGATGGCGTTAATCGGTGGCGGGGTGGCAACCACGGCTGGCGGGGTCAAGCTGTTGCGGATTTATGCCCTTTATCGGCACAGCGAACGCGAACAGGAACGCTTGCTGCACCCGTCATCCATCGGGGGCGGGGGCAGGGATGCCAGACGCATTCGCAAACAAGGCGCCTATATCTCGTGGGTCTTTTTTATGCTGTTCGCGCTCAGTATTGCGGCTGTGATGTTGATGCTGTCACTGACCGGCGTGCAATTTGAAACAGCGATGGTCTTGGCGGTCTCTGCGCTTTCAACAACGGGTCCGCTGGCGTCGGTCGCGGCCGAAACGCCAATCGCCTATTCGGGCATTCCTGATGCGGCCAAAGTGATCCTGGCTTTCGCCATGGTTCTTGGCCGATTAGAGGCGCTGGCGATTATCGCGCTATTCAATCCTGAAATCTGGCAGCGCTAAGCACCTCATTTGAATTGTATTTTGGGGGTGGAAAGTCCTTGGTAGCCACGACATACTGCAAATAACGTCTTTGGGGGGCCGGTGCGCGGCCGCAAAAATAAGAAAAAGGGTGTCGCGATGGCTGCCGATAAAGCGAATTTGCAAGATGCATTTCTAAATCATGTCCGCAAGGTGAAGGTGCCTGTCACGATTTTCCTTGTGAACGGTGTAAAACTGCAAGGCGTGATCACGTGGTTTGATAGCTTTTGTGTATTGCTGCGTCGTGACGGTCAATCGCAGCTTGTCTACAAAAGCGCGATCTCGACAATCATGCCGGCCCAGCCGATCAGCCTTTATGAAGGTGAAGAGTAGCATTGCTCGAACATGACCGCCCAGTAACGCGGGCTTGGGTGCTGCACCCCGATCTTAAGTCAGACCAGAACCGCCGCGCGGCCGAACCTGCTTTGGAAGAAGGTGTGTCTTTGGCTGCTGCCCTGCCTGACCTTCAGGTTGTGGGCGCAGACATTGTCCGCCTGCCGCGCATTCACCCCGGCAAGCTTTTTGGCAAGGGCAAGATCGAAGAGCTTAAGCACGTGTTTCACGATGCCGAGGTCGAACTGGTTTTGATCGATGGTCCCGTGACGCCCGTGCAGCAACGCAACCTTGAAAAAGAGTGGGGTGTGAAGCTGTTGGACAGGACCGGTCTGATCTTGGAGATATTCAGCGACCGTGCCCGCACCTCGGAAGGTGTGTTGCAGGTCGAAATGGCCGCCTTGTCATACCAGCGCACCCGCCTTGTCCGCGCCTGGACCCACCTTGAACGGCAACGTGGCGGGCTTGGTTTTGTGGGTGGCCCTGGTGAGACCCAGATCGAAGCCGACCGCCGCGCGATTGATGAACAGTTGAACAGGCTGCGCAAGCAGTTGGCCAAGGTTGTCAAAACCCGCGAGTTGCACCGCGCATCGCGGGCCAAAGTGCCTTTCCCGATTGTCGCCTTGGTAGGCTATACCAACGCGGGCAAATCAACCTTGTTCAACCGTCTAACCGGCGCGCAGGTCTTTGCCAAAGACATGCTTTTTGCCACGCTTGACCCGACGATGCGCAAGATCGTTCTGCCCACGGGGGATGAGGTCATCATGTCCGATACGGTGGGTTTCATCAGTGATCTGCCGACCGAACTGGTCGCCGCTTTCCGGGCGACGCTGGAAGAAGTGTTGGACGCCGATCTGATCGTCCACGTCCGCGATATCAGCCATCCGCAGACCGAAGAACAGGCCGCCGATGTGCATGCGATCCTGCAAAGCCTTGGTGTTGCTGAAGAAGCGCCGATTATCGAGGTGTGGAACAAAATTGATCTGCTGGAAGGTGACGACCGCGATGCGATTGTGACCCAAGCTGCGCGCACGGAAGATCTGTTTGCCGTCTCTGCGATCACCGGTGACGGGATGGATGCGCTCTTGGCGGCAATTCCCGATAAGCTGAAAGACCCACGGACCGAAGAAAAGCTGTCACTTTCATTTGCTGATGGCAAAAAACGCGCCTGGCTGTTTGAGGCTGGTATCGTGACCGAAGAGGTGCAGACGGAAACAGGCTATGACCTGACGGTGTTCTGGACCCAGCTGCAAAAAGAACGGTTTGCGCGGTTGTGAAATGCCGGCGCTGGCCAGAAATCTTGCCAGACGTTTCTCAAAATTACTGATGCCCCTTATTCAGCGGTTCGAAACGTGTAGCTGATGCGATTCGGACAGGAATTGACCATAGTTTCAGTTTGATTCCGGCACGACGACAGTGATGGCTTTTACAGCCTTTTGGTGTTTTCCCTGCACAGTTACATCGCAACTTAGGCGATATCGACATATATGCGCCAAATTCTAGGTTCTTTTGTGCCATTCATGGCGAAAATGTCTAAATTTCAATTCGTTACTATCCTAAAGGGTAGGTTGTCCCAAGAGGCGCAAAACAATACACGCATGCAAGAAGCGTTATGTGTGAAAATCATAAGTTGCATTGTTTAGGAGACCGACATGTTCGAATTCGTATTAATTGCCTTGTTATCAGTTGTCGTTGTGATCGGTTCTCCCGCGAACAAACGCAAACTGTCGCGTGAGCCTAAGGCAAATCCCGTCACCGAGTAGTTTGACAAGCGCGATCCGCTGTCTTTACGATCATAGGTTGCGGTACCTTTCATGTATCGCTAATAGATCAGCCTTGCTGACTTATTTCTGTTGATTGAATTGAGTGGATCAATGCCTTTACTGAATTTCTATATTGCGCAGGGCGCGTCGACATTTGTTGGTTGCGTTCTTTTTTCGATCGGGCTGGCTGGCTTGGTTGGCGCACCTTTGTATCCGATAGATTCGATATCCTATCTCGTTAAACCCACGGCATTGGGCCCGGATTTCGACCTTCAGTATTGGATGGTTTCCATGGTGGTCGGGCTATGGTTGGTGCTGTTTGTCTGGGCACGATTTGCCGCGATTGCGGGGATCGTGCTGATCGTTGGCAAATGGGCTATTCTGCGTGGTCTTCTGCCGATCTAGGTTTCGGGCCAGATTGGGAAGTTTCGGCACTGTTCCCGCAGGCTTTGGCTATTGCGCGACAGGCCGCAACACAGTCACCCCAACGGCGGCCGCCCGTGCCAAGGCAGGGTCAAGCGACATAGGAATATATTCGCCCCTCCGCCACAGTTCGCCCAGATTGTCGTAGTGGCGTGACAGCGGATGCCCGGACTGCCCTGTCGATGTGATAAAAACCGAACTGTCAGGGTCGGCAAAATCATAGACCCCGCGATAGGCCCCCGCATTCACGTTGTGGAACGGGTGCGGGTCAAGCCCGGATGTCTTGGCCCGCTGCAAGGTGTGGTCGCCGCCACTGGTCGACTGGCGGATGTTCACAACCCACTCCAGAATTGGGGTATTGCCCAAGACAGGGTGATCATGGGTCGCCACATGGGCATCGCCCCAGCGCACGGCCTCGACCGCTTCGCCGTGATTTTCGGCGATCCATACCAAGGCATCATCCAGCGCTTGGCGTGCAATGTCAGTACAGGTTTCAACGGGCGCTGATTGAATCACATCGCACCAGATGCTGGCCCCATCAATGTCACGGAACACCCGTTCAATAAAAACCGGCTCAACATGGGTGAACTCGGCGGCCAGTGGGCCCAATTCGTCACGGATCAGCCGCTGCTGGACGGCCCGCACCCATGCCGAATAGATCAGGGGCTCGGGCAGGTGTTCGTTCATTTCACCGTTCCAGGCGGAGAGCAGGTCGAGCGCGATCTGACGCCGCCTTTCGGGTGTGCCGTCGGGGGCTGCATCGCCAGTGAACCACAAATCGGCGCCCATCAGCGTCGAGAGCGTGCGCGCGGTAAAGCTGACCGTGTCCAGTTGCGCTTCGATAAAGCTGTCGCGTGTGTGCACCTCGCGCGCTTGCATCAGGCGCCGCCAGCGGTTGATCCGCTGTGTGTCGCCCCATTCATAGGTCACGTGGCGGGGGAAAGGGCGGTCAACCGTCTTATTGTTGGTGTTGCCTAAGATGCCGCCGGGCGGATCAAGGAATTCAGGGTTTTCGCTGTAGGGAAAACGCCCCTGCCACCGGTTTTCCGGCAGATAGCCAAAGGCGGGCAGGCGGCCCCGACTTTGATGGTTGGCGTCACGTGCGGGTATGGCGCCCACGGTCTTCATTGCAATCCGGTTGCGGTCAGCCAAAGTGAGGTTCTGCGCGGGCGCGATAAAGTCCTCGCCTGCCGTAATCGCCTCTTCGACGGTGCGGGCGTGGTTGATTTCAAAGGCGGCTGACATCGTCGTGTCACGCTCGGACAGCGCCGTCCATGAAATTGCGCTGACGTGGCCTGGTGGCGTGATGGTGCCTAGATCATATTTGTCACGTGGCATCACAGGGCCGTTTGCGGTCCAGCGCAAGCGCAGTGTGACGGCTGGTCCATCCTTGACGTTAATGATGCTGTCACGTGTGCGGAACGGGGCCCACCCGTTGGGGCTGCGGTATTCCTCAGGGTTGTCGGGGTTCACCTCTTCGATCATGACGTCTACGTCATCGACCATCGCGGTGGTCAGACCCCATCCAAGTGCGTCGCTGCGACCGCTCAGGATCAGTGGCATCCCCGGAATTGTGCCGCCAATGATGCCACCACTTTCTAATTCCAGCCGGGCCAGATACCAGATCGATGGCGCGGTCAGTCCCAGATGCGGATCATTGGCCAACAGGGTTGACCCGGTGGTGGACCGTGACGCACTGGCCGCCCATGCATTTGAAGCGCCCCGCAATTGTGCCGGTTTGATAGGGGACAGCGGATCAGCGGCCAGACGCATATTGGGTGTATAGGGGGCAACATCCGGCACAAGGCTGGCATATTCAGGCAAGGCCGCAATGCCACCTGTCGGATCGTCAGGCAGGATATCGGCGAGCCGGTCATTATCAAGCAAAAGCGACGTGCGCGCGCGCAGCACTTCGTTTTCAAGGTTCGCGGTCAGATCAAGCGCCATCAGTTTCAAGACAGCAATGGAATCGGCCGGTTGCCATGGCGCAATCGCATGGTTGAACAGCCACATTTCCGGCGCGCCCCGCCCGCGTGCGCCGTCATTGACCTCGCTCAGCCACGCATTGACGCCACGGGCATAGGCCGTGAGGTAGGCTATGGTTTCATCGGTTTGCGCGTTCACCGACGCGACTGACAGTGTGTAAAGGTCAAAGCGGCGCAGCACTTCATCAATGCCGACAGTGCGTTCACCAAAAAGCTCGGACAGCCGCCCTTGTGCGGTGCGGCGCAACATCGTCATTTGCCACAAACGATCCTGCGCATGGGCATAGCCCAAGGCAAAATAGACGTCTTCGTCCGTTTCACCAAAGATGTGGGGCACATTGGCGTTGTTGCGTACAATCTCAATCGGGGCTGTTATGCCCGCCACGTCGCGCGTGCCATCATAATCAGGCAAGGACCGCGAGGCGAAGTAATAGGCCAGCGCAATCGCTGCGACGGTCAGAAAAATCAGGGCAGAGGCAAGCCGGACAAGCCAGCGAAAGATCAGTGCCATACGGTCCTCGCGGATATTGGTCTGCCCCGTTCTAACAGGGCAGACACCAAGGACAAGTTACCGTTCTGGGATCAGCCCGCGTGGGCTGAAACGCAGCACCAGCAAAAGCACCAGTCCCATGGTCAACAGGCGCATATGTGCTGCAGATTCGATCATGCGGTCTTTCAACGCGCTGCCGTCCTCAAGCCCGCTGCTGAGCAGGTTCATCAGACCAAGGCCGAGTGGCTCTACCTGAACCCAAAGCCACCAGATCAGCATACCCCCCAGCACCGCGCCAAAATTGTTCCCCGATCCACCGACGATGACCATCACCCAGACAAGGAACGTAAAGCGCAGCGGTTGATACGACCCGGGGGTCAGCTGTCCATCCAATGTGGTCATCATCGCCCCTGCGATCCCGCAAATGGCAGAGCCCAGAATAAAGATCTGCAAATGCCGCGCGGTCACATTCTTGCCCATCGCCTCGGCTGCGGTTTCATTGTCGCGGATCGCGCGCATCATCCGACCCCACGGGGACTGCAGCGCTTTTTGGGCCAGCCACAACAGGATCAGCAGGACAATGGTGAACAAGACTGCATAGCCCAACTTTGTATAGAGTGTGGACGCCGTCACAGGATCAAGCCCAAAGCTGGCGGCCCGTTCCACAAAGCCGGGATCATTTTGCAGGTCGATCTCGTAGGGGACGGGGCGGTCAAGGCCGATGACGTTCTTGACGCCGCGCGCTAGCCAATCTTCGTTCTTCAGCACCGCGATGATGATTTCTGCAATCCCCAGCGTTGCAATCGCCAGATAGTCGGACCGCAGCCCAAGGGCCGTTTTGCCGATGACCCACGCTGCCCCCGCCGCCAGCAGCCCACCCACAGGCCAGCTGAGCAGAATGGGCAGGTTCAGACCGCCAAGGTTGCCGCTGACAGCAGGATTGACCGCTTCGACGGCGACTTTGCCGGGATCAAACACAGCGCGGTAAAGGAAAAAGCCACCAACCAGAATAACCAAAGTGACAATCGTCTTCGTGCGGCCCTCAAGGCGCCTTTGGGCCTGCACCGCTGCGACAACGGTTAAAGCGCCCAAAGCCAGGCCTGCGAAAATGCGCAAGCCGCCGGCCTGCCACGCCTCGGGCACAGGATCGGTCGAGACAAGCACGGCTGCCAGACCACCCAAGGCCACAAACCCCATAACACCGATATTAAACAGCCCGGCAAACCCCCATTGCAGGTTTACACCCAGGGCCATAATCGCCGAAATCAGGCCCATATTCAGGATCAGCAGGGCCGAGTTCCAGCCTTGGATCATGCCCGTGCCAATCAGCAGGACGGCGACAAGCCCGAAGAGGGCGGTATCTCTGACGGTGGTGCTCATACGGATTGTCCCTTGAAGAGGCCCGTGGGTTTGAACAGCAACACGATAATCAGGATCGCAAAGCTGACGGCGAATTTATAGTCCGTGGACAAAAGCTGGACGAGACCATCCGGCTCAAGGCTTTCCGGCATCAGATAGACCAGCACCTTTTTCCACGCGTAGGTGATGGTCACTTCGCTGAAGGCAATGACAAAACCACCTGCGATGGCGCCAATCGGGTTGCCCAGACCGCCCACAATGGCTGCGGCAAAGATCGGCAGCAGCAATTGGAAATAGGTGAAGGCTTTGAAGGACTTATCAAGGCCGTAAAGCACGCCCGCCGTTGTTGCCAAGGCCGCCACGATCATCCATGTCACCTTTACCACCCAGTCGGGGTTGATGCCTGACAGCAGGGCAAGGTCTTCGTTATCCGAGAACGCCCGCATGGATTTGCCGGTGCGGGTTTTGTTCAAAAACCAGAACAGCAAGGCCATCACGATAAAGGCCACGACGACGGTGATCGCCTGTGTTGTCTTGATCGCCAAACCTTCTTGCAGCCCTGTCATATCGCGGAATTCACGCGCTGTGATGATGAACCGTTCACCATCTGCGAAACGGATGTCTCGGACACCGATGAT
>JALQUF010000036.1 GCA_023263855.1 Yoonia sp.
TAGCGCCATGCTTGATGACACCGCCATATTCCTGGCTGGTGCCGGGCAAAAATCCGGGTACATCGACCAAGGTCAGCAGAGGAATATCAAAGGCGTCACAGAAGCGGACAAAGCGTGCCGCCTTGCGCGACGCATCAATATCCAGACAGCCCGCCAGCACCATCGGCTGGTTGGCGATCACACCGACGGTCGACCCTTCAAGGCGGATAAAACCGGTCAGGATGTTTTTGGCAAACTCTTCCTGAATTTCGTAAAAATCGCCCTCGTCAGCCAGCTTGGCGATCAGCTCTTTCATGTCATAGGGCATGTTGGGGTTGTCAGGAACCAGCGTATCAAGGCTTTCTTCCACGCGGTTTACATCATCAAAGAACGGACGGACCGGCGGCTTTTCGCGGTTATGCAGAGGCAGGAAATCAATCAGGCGACGCACCTCGGCAATCGCCTCGACATCGTTTTCAAAGGCCGCATCCGCGACCGAAGATTTACGGGTATGGGTGCTTGCCCCACCCAGTTCTTCCGCTGTGACATGCTCATTCGTCACGGTTTTCACAACGTCAGGTCCGGTGACAAACATGTAAGAGCTGTCTTTGACCATGAAGATAAAGTCAGTCATCGCAGGCGAATAAACCGCGCCACCCGCCGTGGGCCCCATGATCAGGCTGATCTGCGGCACCACACCCGAGGCGGTGATATTGCGCTGGAAAACTTCACCGTAGGCAGCAAGGCTGGCCACGCCCTCTTGGATACGCGCGCCGCCACTGTCGTTGATGCCGATGATGGGTGCGCCATTCTGCACAGCCATGTCCATGATCTTGCAAATCTTCTGGCCATGGGTCTCTGAGACAGACCCGCCCATCACCGTGAAATCCTGGCTGAACACATAGACAAGTCGCCCATTCACCGTGCCCCAGCCCGTGACAACACCGTCACCCGCAGGGCGCTCCTTCTCCATGCCGAAGTCGGTGCAGCGATGGGCCACAAACATATCGAATTCTTCAAATGACCCGTCATCCAGCAGCAGTTCGATCCGCTCGCGCGCGGTCAGTTTGCCTTTGCTGTGCTGCGCGGCAATCCGCTTTTCGCCGCCGCCCATACGGGCCGCCTGCCGCCGCGTTTCTAGTTCTTGCAAAACATCCATCAGATCACACCCTCGCCTTTTGTTGGACATGCATAACGCGGGCGATCAGGTGTGAGAAGCCCCAAGAGGCATATTTGCAAACTCTGCGATTTGCAGCATTCAGTTTTTGCAAATATGCAAAAACGCGAGGAGTAGACAACCCCATTGCAGAGGCATAGACCGAAGCCATGACCACACGACCAATGATCCGCTTTCTGGATCGCACAACACCACCGCATATCGTAACTCTCGTGCTGATCACCGGCATGGCTGCGCTGAGCGTGTCGATATTTCTGCCATCGCTTGCGGCGATGACAACCTATTTCGACACAGATTATGCGATCATGCAGGTCGCCCTCTCCGGCTATCTGGCCACAACGGCGGTACTACAGGTTTTTATTGGGCCCATCTCAGACCGTTATGGGCGGCGCAAGCTGGTTTTGGGCTCACTCTCGGTCTTTGTGATGGCGTCCATTGGTGCGCTGCTTGCCACCACAATTGAGGTGTTTTTGTTCTTCCGTATTCTGCAAGCTGCCGTCGCGACCTCGATGGCGCTGGGACGCGCGATTGTGCGCGATATTGTCCCGCAGGACGAAGCCGCCTCGATGATCGGTTATGTCACAATGGGCATGGCGCTGGTGCCTATGGTCGGTCCCATGATTGGCGGCGGGCTGGCACAGGCGTTCGGATGGCAGGCAACATTCGTGTTTTTGTCCGCGGCCGGGCTCGGGACGCTGACACTGGTTTACCTCGACCTGGGCGAGACAGTAAAAGGCCAAGGCACAAGCTTTCGCGATCAATTGCGGACCTATCCTGAACTGCTGCGCTCGCCGCGCTTTTGGGGGTATGTCCTTTGCGCGGCATTCGGGTCTGGCGCGTTCTTTGCGCTATTGGGCGGGACATCTTTCGTGGCCAGCGAAATCTTTGGCTTGTCACCCCTCTGGAGCGGGGTCGCCCTTGGCACCCCCGCCATTGGATATGCTGTAGGGAATTACTTGTCTGGGCGTTTTTCAGTCAGGCTCGGGATCAACCGCATGGCGTTGATCGGAACACTTGTGACTGTCGCAGGATTAGGGGTTTCCGCCATTCTGACAGCAGCAGGGGTCAATCATCCGCTCAACTTCTTTGGCTTTTGTGTCTTTCTGGGCTTGGGCAACGGGATGATGCTGCCAAACGTCATGTCCGGCTCAATTTCAGTGCGCCCGCATTTGGCTGGCACTGCCAGCGGTCTGGGCGGGGCTATCATGATTGGCGGGGGCGCGGCCTTGTCGCAATTTGCAGGCAGCATCCTGACGGTTGAGACTGGCACCATGCCTTTGCAATTGATCATGCTGGGCGTGTCCGCGCTTGCGCTTTTGTCCGTGCTTTTTGTGATCCGGCGGGAAAAGCAGATCGCTTGACGCCCTCTTTGCAATAGCTAATGTGACTTAGCAAATCTGCAAAGGTGGACCATGGCCGTTCAGAAACTCTATGCCGGGGCAAAGCTGCGTGAATTGCGCGGGCGCCTTGAATTGACGCAGAAAGCTTTTGCGGAAAAGCTTGGCGTATCGTTGCCCTATCTCAACCAGATGGAAAACAATAATCGCCCTGTCTCGACCGCAGTGGTGCTTGGCCTTGCGCAGGAATTCGGCTTTGACGTGACCGAGCTGCAGTCAGGCGATGAAGCGCGCTTGGTCGGCGACATGCGCGAAGCCTTGGCCGACCCCATCTTTACCGGGCCCGCCCCGGCATTGGCTGACATGCGTCTGGCGGCTGCAAATGCCCCTGCACTTGCACGGGCTTTTCTTGATCTGCATGCCGCCTACCGCCAAACCCATGAACGCCTTGCATCATTGGACGAGGCCTTGGGCCGCGAAGACGCCCGCCTGCAGCCCAGCCCGTGGGAAGAAGTGCGCGACTTTTTCCACTATTGCGATAACTACATCGATGCCGTGGACCGCGCGGCCGAGCGTTTTGCCAGCCGCGCCAGCCCCGGCGAAGCGATGGCGGATGCGGCTGTGCGCATGTTGGAAAGCCACAATATTCAAACCGTGTTCCGGCAGGCATCCGACATGCGGCATTACGATGCGGTGACCAAGACCCTGACGATTTCGTCGGTCGCCAGCAATGCAACGCAAACGTTTCAGCTTTTACTACAACTGGCCCTGATCGCACAGGAACCGCTTTTGGAAGCCACGCTGGATCTGGCCCGTTTTCAATCTGATGAAGCACGCAGCATCGCCAAGGTTGGTCTTGCCAATTATTTCGCTGGGGCTGCGATGATGCCCTACGGTGCATTCCTGTCTGCGGCGCAGGCCACGCGGCACGATCTCGAAGTGTTGTCAGCGCGCTTCGGTGCCTCGCTGGAACAGGTCGCACACAGGCTGTCAACGCTGCAACGCCCCGGCGCAAAGGGAATTCCCTTTTTCTTTGTACGTGTGGATCAGGCTGGCACGATTACCAAACGTCACTCGGCGACCACCTTGCAGTTTGCGCGTTACGGGGGGGCTTGCCCCCTGTGGAATGTGCATCAGGCGTTTGAGCTGCCCGGGCAATTTCTGCGACAACTGGCCGAAACACCCGACGGCGCGCGTTATTTCTGTCTTGCGCGTGATGTCAGTAAATCAGGTGGGGCCTACAACATGCCGACCCGTCGCTATGCGATTGGATTGGGGTGCGAAGTCAAACATGCCCCGGCACTTGTCTATGCCGACCACATGGATCTGGGCGCCGCCGAGGCCTATGCCCCGATTGGCATTTCCTGCCGGATTTGCGAACGGCGCAATTGCCACCAGCGGTCCGTGCCACCATTGGAAAGGCAGCTTCGGGTCGATCCCGACCGCCGCGGCATTCTGCCCTATCAGTTGGATTAAGGCGCATTGGGCGTCGCCTGCCAGACAGCAGACGACCCCGTTTGTATAGCTTCCACACGCCTGCGGCGGTGAAACGTCGGCCCTCTTAGGCGGCGTTCAGCGCTGCCGCGATCTGGTCTTTCAGCACCATGCGCTGCTTGCGCATCTCGCTCATGTGCAGATCATCGGTTGGCTCAATATCTGTTTCAGCCCGGTGAATGGCGCGGTTGATTGTGTGGTATTCGTCAAAAAGCTTGGCGAAATGAGCGTCATTTTCCTTGAGCGTATGCATCGCATCAACCTGATCAGGGAATTCTTCGATAAGCTCATGCGGTGTGTGCGACATAATATTGGTCCTTTGGTTATTGTCTCGGCAAACTCTAGCTTCAAGCCGGACAGCCAACATTGATACGGATCAAGTCAAAGAGACTATCGACGCGCCGCGCGCCACCCTGCCGCTTCGGCTTCGGCACGCGAACAAAACCATCGCTCGCCATTGGCAGGATTGATCCGCGTGCGGGCGTAATGTTCTTGTCCGGGCATGTGATAGATACGGCCACCCGATGAGATATTACCTTTGATTGCGCAATTCTGATTCGGGACCGGATCGTCGGCGATGCCTGCCGCGCGGTAATCGGATGGCATTTGCACCTCGACTGCCCAAAGACCCCGCACGGCGATTGCAGCGGCCTTTTCATCAAGGTCATAGGTGTCTGAATAGCGCCGGTAAGCCCAAGCCAGACCCGAGCGCACAATCATCTGCCCCATGTCCTGCCCGTCAACACTGCATTGCGCCACGACGCGGCCATAGCGATCTGTATCGCGCGCCTGGCAGCGGGCAAATGCCCCTTCAAACGCGTTGCGCACAGCATCGCGCGTCCATGCCCCGCAATCCCATTCGCGCCCATCTGCACGGCAGGGTTGGCCCATTTCAGGCGCATCAATACCAAAAAGCCGCACACGGGTTCCGCCCACATCAATCGTATCGGCATCGACCACACGGATCGTTCCGTTAGGGGCGGCCAGAGCCGGAACAGCGGTGAGGGTGATCAGCAAGATGAGAATGCGCAACATGCCCCGACCTAGGGGTGGTCAGGGGCAGGCTTCAAGGCAATTTGTTCATAAAGGTTAAGAATGTGTTAACGCAGTTACAAAGCTGTCAACGCTGCTTGGTTTCCCATTCCGGATGCAGCCAAGGCCGGTCATTGGACGGGGCCAGCGGGTGACGCTGCAGGATATGATCGACCGCTTTCTCGCCCACCATAATCGAGGGTCCGTTCGTGTTCCCGTTGGTGACACGCGGAAAGATCGAACTGTCGGCAACGCGCAATCCTTCAACACCAATCACCCGTGTTTCGGGGTCAACCACGGCCATCGGATCGCCCGGATCACCCATCTTGCAAGTGCCGCAGGGGTGGTAGGCGCTTTCGGCATGTTCCCGGATTACTGCATCAAGATCTTCATCGCTTTGTGCTGCCTCGCCCGGCTGGATTTCGCGGCCGCGAAATTCATCAAAGGCGGGCTGGGCAAATATTTCACGCGTCAAGCGAATACAGGTACGGAAGTCTTCCCAATCCTGCGGATCAGACATGTAGTTGAAAACGATTCTGGGATGATCGTTTGGATCGGCGGATCGCAAAGTCACCTGCCCCCGCGACTTGGAACGCATCGGACCAACATGCGCTTGAAAGCCATGACCGTCGGGGACAGTCTTGCCATCATAGCTGACCGCGATGGGTAGAAAGTGGTATTGGATATCCGGATATTTGACCCCTGCCTTCGAACGAATGAACCCTGCGCTTTCAAACTGGTTGGAACTGCCAAGTCCCGTTTTCCACAAAAGCCACTCCAGCCCGATTTTGGCTTTGCCGCGGATGTTCCAGTAGGAAAACAAAGACACCGGTTTCGTGGCGGCCTGCTGGATATAAAGCTCTAGATGGTCTTGCAGGTTCTGGCCAACACCGGGACGATCCGCAACGACTTCAATTCCGTGTTCCTGCAGGTGCGCGGCAGGCCCGATGCCCGAAAGCATCAAGAGCTTTGGAGAATTGAGCGAAGAGGCCGCAACAATCACTTCTTTATTGGCGGTGATCACTTCGATCTTGCTGCCGCGGCTGACCTCAACACCCGTTGCGCGACCATTTTCAATCACGATCCGTCGGGCCAGTGCACGGGTGATGGTACAATTGGGCCGCTTGAGTGCAGGGCGCAGATAGGCTGTCGCAGCTGACCAGCGTTTGCCTTTGTAAATTGTCGCATCGAACGGGCCGAAGCCTTCTTGCTGTTCACCATTGTAGTCGCCCGTCACAGGGTAGCCGGCCTGCCGTCCTGCTTCGACAAAAGCCCGGGTCAACGGGTTCTTGCGCGGGCCACGTGTGACATGCAACGGGCCATCCTTGCCGCGCCAATCGGGGTTGCCGCCGTGGCCCCCATCGTGCCAATGCTCCATGCGTTTGAAATATGGCAGGACATCTGCATAGGACCATCCATGCGCACCGCTTTCCGCCCAGTAGTCATAGTCGCAGGCATGCCCGCGCACATAGATCATGCCGTTGATCGAAGACGAGCCACCAATCACCTTGCCGCGCGGCGTCACCATTTCGCGGCCTCCAAGATGCGGCTCGGGCTCGGATTTCATCCCCCAGTCATAGCGCTTCATGTTCATCGGATATGACAAAGCGGCAGGCATCTGGATGAACGGGCCGGCATCGCTGCCGCCATGCTCGATGATCAACACCTGCTTGCCTGCCTCGGCCAGACGGTAAGCAATGGCACAACCGGCAGACCCTGCGCCGACAATAACGTAATCGGCCTGCATCAAAGCGCTCCTTGCGCCTGGCGGCGCGCATCGCGGCCCAAAAATCGTACGTCAGGGCGCGCTGCGCCTACGGGAAATATGTATGTCATAGGTTTACTCACCTCGCGGGTAGCGCTGGTTTTCTTCCAGCACATTCAGATCCATGTGATTGCGCATGTAGCGTTCAGACGCTTTTTGCAGCGGCTGATAGTCCCATGGGAAATAGCTGCCATTGCGCAGCGCCTCATAAACGACCCAGCGGCAGGCCTGCGATTGGCGCACGGCGGCATCAAATTGCGCCAGATCCCAGCGCGCCTCGGATTTTGCGCGCAGTTGCGTCAGCGTCCCTTGGTGTGCGGGGACATCGGCAAGGTTTGTGAGCTCGTGCGGGTCGGCCTCCAGATCAAACAACTGATCGGGATCGAGCGCACAGCGGTTATATTTCCATTTGCCATAGCGCAGCGATACCAACGGCGCGTAACTGCCTTCGGCGGCATATTCCATTGCAACAGGCGTGTCGCGTGTCCCGCCTTGCCCCAGATGCACAAGACTTTCGCCGGTGGTCCAAAGGGCCACGTCCGACATATCAACCCCTGCCAAATCACACAGCGTCGGGGCCACATCAATATTGCTGACCGGTGTACTATTCAGCCCCGGCGCCATCTGGTCGCTTGCGATCATCAACGGCACGCGCGCAGAGCCTTCATAGAAGGACATTTTGAACCATAGACCCCGCTCGCCCAACATATCGCCATGGTCCGACACAAAGAGGATGGTCGCCTCTTGCCGCGTGTCCTTCAGCGTTTGCAGCACTTCGCCGATCTTGTCATCGAGGTACGAGATATTGGCAAAGTACGCGCGGCGCGCGCGCTTGATATGCTCTTCTGTGATATCGAAGTTATCGCGATCGTTGGCGTCAAGGATGCGTTGGGAATGGGCGTCTTGATCCTCATAGGGGATCGGTCCGATCTCTGGCAGCAGGTGCTCGCAGTCCTCATAGAGGTCCCAGTATTTCTTGCGCGCCACGTATGGATCATGCGGATGTGTGAAGCTGACAGTCAGACACCATGGCCGCGCATCATGACCGCGTGACAGGTCATAGAGCTTGCGGGTCGCGTGATAGCAAACCTCGTCATCGTACTCCATCTGGTTGGTGATCTCGGCCACGCCAGCGCCCGTCACCGAGCCCATGTTGTGATACCACCAGTCAATCCGCTCACCCGGTTTGCGATAGTCGGGGGTCCAGCCGAAATCGGGCGGGTAAATATCAGTGGTCAGACGTTCCTCAAACCCGTGCAATTGATCGGGGCCGACAAAGTGCATCTTGCCCGACAGGCAGGTCTGATACCCCGCCCGCCGCAAATGGTGCGCATAGGTCGGGATCGACGATGCAAATTCCGCGGCGTTGTCATAAACACCCGTCCGCGACGGCAGCTGGCCCGACATGAACGACGCCCGCCCCGGGGCGCAGAGTGGCGAGGCGGTGTAGGCATTGGCAAAACGCGTGGACCGCGCAGCCAGCGCCTTGAGGTTTGGCGCGTGCAGCCAATCGGCCGGTCCGTCGGGGAACAGTGTGCCGTTCAACTGGTCAACCATGATAATCAGGATATTCGGTCGCGTCATTGGTTCCGCCCTTCAAGTTCAATGTGCAGCAGCGCCAGCGCCTGCTTTGTGGCGTCCGATTGTTCTGCACTGTTGCGCGACAATCCCTGCCGCAGATACAATCCGTCAATCAGCCCTGCGATCCGCATCGCGGCGCCTTCAGCGCGGGACCCGATCAAAGGGCGCAAGTCGTGCAATAGGTTGCTGTGCAAACGTCGCTGATAGATGCGCAGCAAGTCATGTGCCGAGGTCGACGTCTGCGCCAAAACATAAAAATTCAGCCACGCTGCAATGACTTCGGGCTGGAAATTGGATGAGGCAAAACCTGCCCGGATCACCGCCTCCAGCCGCCTCTGATGCCCCGAAGCCTCTTTTAACGCGCCGCGCACCTCGGCGGCATAAAGCGCCAATGTATGCCGCATCGCCGCCAGAAATATCTGTTCCTTGCCGCCAAAATAATGATGTGCCAGCGCCGACGACATACCGGCACGCTTAGCAATATTGCTTACCGTTACATCAAGATTGCCGACGGCCCCGATTTCATCAATCGTGGCTTTCACTAAGGCCGCGCGGCGGATAGGCTCCATTCCAAGCTTGGGCATCGCATCCTCTTTTGGGGGCTGTCCGAGCAGATAAATCGTTCTTTATTGACTCGTCAATCAAGAAAAACCCGGGAGAAAACGATGAAACTGAAATCAACGCTATCCGTGCTGGCCATCTGTGCCGCAGTGCCTGCTTTTGCTGACTGTGATCTGGTCCGCTTTTCCGATGTAGGCTGGACAGACATCACAGCCACAACTGCGACCACATCCATCGTCCTTGAGGCGCTGGGATATGAAACAACGACCGACATCCTGTCTGTGCCGATCACATATGCCTCCATGGCGCAGGGCGACATCGACGTCTTTTTAGGCAATTGGATGCCAACGATGGAAGGCGATATCGCCAGCTACCGCGAAGCGGGCACCGTGGACACAGTGCGCACCAACCTTGAAGGCGCAAAATACACACTGGCCACAAACGCCGCGGGCGTTGCTGCAGGGATCACTGACTTTGCGTCGATTGCAACTGCGATGGATGCACTGGATGGCAAAATTTACGGCATTGAGGCCGGCAATGATGGCAACCGCCTGATCCAGGACATGATTGATGCTGACGCATTCGGCCTGTCCGGTTTTGAGGTCGTCGAAAGCTCTGAACAAGGCATGCTGGCCCAAGTCGAACGGTCCGATGATCGCGATGAAGCTATCGTGTTTCTCGGCTGGGAGCCGCATCCGATGAATGCAAACTTCGACATGACCTACCTGCCCGGCGGCGATGATTATTTCGGCCCCGATCTTGGTGGTGCCATTGTGGCCACCAACACGCGTGCGGGTTACGTGGAAGAATGCCCAAACACGGGCAAGCTTTTGCAAAACCTTGAATTCTCGCTTGCGATGGAAAACGAAATCATGAGCGCGATCCTGAACGATGATGCGGACCCAAGCGATGCCGCTAAAACATGGCTTGCTGCGAACCCATCGACTTGGACGGCGTGGCTCGACGGTGTGACAACCAAGGACGGCGGTGACGCTGTTGCCGCCGTGACTGCGGCCTTGGCAGACTAAAAATGAAAGAGGAGCGTAGTTTGCGCTCCTCTTTTTTGCACGATGGGGACGCGCATGAATTGGCTAACAGACAATAAAATTCCGGTAGGCGACTGGTCAGAAAACGCGGTAGACTGGCTGAAAGACAACGGTCGCCCCGCCTTTGATGCGGTCAGTGACGGGCTGGATTTCATGATCGACGGAATCGTCTGGGCCCTACAGACACCGCCCGAGTTTGTGGTCATCGCGGCCTTTGTTGTGCTGACATGGATCTTGCAGCGCTCGTGGAAGGTGTGCCTGCTGGTGCTGTCTTGCCTGCTGTTTGTCCTGAACCAAGGGTATTGGGATGAAACCATAGATAGCTTGGCTCTGGTACTGTCATCCTGCGTGGTATGCATGGGCCTTGGCGTGCCGATTGGCATCTTTCTGGCGCACCGTCCGCGCGCCTATCAGGCGCTCAGCCCTGTGCTCGACCTGATGCAAACCCTGCCCGCCTTCGTTTATCTGATCCCGGCGATTGTGTTCTTTGGTCTTGGGATGGTGCCGGGGCTGTTCGCAACCGTGATCTTTGTGCTGCCCGCGCCCATCCGGTTGACCTATCTGGGCGTCTCGAACACGCCCACTTCATTGCTGGAAGCTGCCGAAGCCTTCGGGGCCACCCCCACACAGCGGTTATGGAAAGTCGAACTGCCCTATGCCGTCCCGCAAATCATGGCAGGGCTGAACCAGGTGATCATGCTATCATTGTCGATGGTCGTGATCTCGGCCTATGTCGGCGCCAACGGGCTTGGCAAACCCGTTGTACAAGCACTGGGGCGCAACGATCCGGGACTTGGATTTGAAAGCGGATTGGTCATTGTTGCGGTTGCGATCATGCTGGACCGGATGTTGCGGGTGAAATCCAAATGAATGCTGTTGAATTCGACAATGTCTCAATCGTGTTCGGGGCCAAACCCGAGATAGCCCTTCCTCTGATGGATCAAGGGATGGAACGCCCCGAGATTCGCGAAAAGACCGACCAAATTCTTGGTGTGCACAATTGTTCGCTGAATGTGGAAGCCGGTGAAATCCTCGTGCTGATGGGGCTGTCAGGCTCGGGCAAGTCCACCTTGCTGCGGGCGGTGAACGGGCTCAATCCGGTGATCCGGGGCGCGGTGCGCATCAATGATGGCGACTGGTCCTGCAGTGTCGGCCAAAGTTCTGCCAATGATCTGCGCCGGGTGCGGCGTGAATGCGTGTCGATGGTGTTTCAGCAATTCGGCCTGCTGCCATGGCGGACCGTGCGTGACAACGTAGGGCTCGGGCTTGAGTTGGGCGGGATGGATCGCAAGGCGCGGATCAAACGCGTTGATCAGGAACTTGAGATGGTCGGTCTTGCCGACCGCGCCGACGCGCTGGTAGGCGAGCTTTCGGGCGGGATGCAACAGCGTGTGGGTCTTGCACGCGCCTTTGCCACCGACGCCCCGATCCTGCTGATGGACGAGCCATTCTCGGCGCTTGATCCGCTGATCCGCACACGCCTGCAGGACGAGTTGTTAGAACTCCAAAAACAGCGCGGGCGTACGATCATTTTTGTCAGCCACGATCTGGATGAAGCGTTCAAGATCGGTAACCGTATCGCGATCATGGAAGGCGGGCGGATCGTGCAATGTGGCACCCCCCGCGATATCTTCACCAATCCCGCCAACGAATATGTCGCCGATTTTGTCGCCCATATGAACCCGCTGGGTGTTCTGACCGCACGCGATGTGATGACATCAGGCACCAGCACCGGCCCCGTCGTTGATGTGGAAACGCCGGTTCAGGACATCATGCATCAGATTGACGGCACAGGCCTACAGGTCATCGACAACGGCAAACAGGTCGGCGTCATTACGCAAACCTCACTCTTGGCGCGTCTTAGCCCTTCTCATGTTTGAAAATACCTCCGCCGGAGGCATAAAAGTTTTCATCAAACTTTTGTCGCAGTCACCGCAGGTGTGATATTGCGCCGCGCAACAGCTTCCCGCCACGTAATAAAACTGACCGAGGCCATAATTACGGCCCCCCCAAAGATGACCCAGCCGTCTACCGCTTCCCCAAACACGACAGCACCCAGAACAACCGCCCAGACCAATTGCAGAAATGTCACCGGCTGGGTGACGGTCAGCGGGGCTGCGGCAAAGGCCAAGGTCATCGCATAGTGTCCGGCGGTTGCGAAACAGGCGACCAGAAACAACCACCCTATCTGCGGCAGCGTCGGCGTCACCCAAACCGCCCAGGCAAAAGGTGCCAATCCGACAGTCACCGTAATCGACAACATACCCACGATCACAGGGGCGGATACCTCGCCCGACAGCTGTTTGGCGATCAGATAGCCTGCCGCAAAAAACACGGCTGTCGCCAGCATTGCGATGTGCCCTATTTCGATCTCCTTGACGCCGGGGCGCAGAATGATCATCGCGCCGATCAGCGCCATGATCACAGCCGCCAAACGGCGCGGTGGCAGGCGTTCGCCCAAGAAAAGGGCCGCCCCCAAAGACACATAGACCGGCGAGAGATAGTTCATCGCCGTGACCTCAGCGATGGGAATTTGCGCCATCGCGAAAAACCACAAGATCACCGCCAATGTGTGCGCGGCCCCGCGGGCCCAGAACAGTTTCTTCTGCCGAGGCGTCAGATGTGCTGCCAGAATGGGTTTGATCATCGGGATCAGGAACACAAGTCCCAGCAAATAACGCAGGAATGCCGCTTGTGCAGCAGGTACATCGTCGCCAACGTGTTTGACCACCGCTGTGACGGCGACGAACATCAGACCGGTAAAAACCATCCAAAAGATGCCAACGACAGGGCGGGATTGCGCTTGGGTTTTCATGCCACATCCGTCGCACCAAGACGGGCGAATGGCAAGTGTGCAGAAACCGCTGGATGAAAGGCGGCGTTGGCCGTAACAACACCGTATGAAGATACTCTTTCTTGGCGATGTGATGGGCCGCTCCGGGCGTGCTGCGATTACCACCCACCTGCCCCGCCTGCGGGAGGAATGGAAGCTCGACTTTGTTGTGGTCAACGGTGAAAACGCGACGTCCGGGATGGGGTTGTCGGGTGATCACGCGAATATTTTGCTCGATGCAGGCGCCGATGTTGTGACCTTGGGCGATCATGCGTTCGATCAAAAAGACATGCTGGGCTTTATTGAAAAAGAGCCGCGCATCATTCGCCCGATGAATTACTCCAAAGCCGCCCCCGGTGTAGGTGCGCGCGTCTTCAACGCCCCCGGCGGGCGTAAAGTTCTGGTGGCGCAAGTCCTGGGGCAGGTCTTTATGAAGCGCCCCTTTGATGATCCTTTTTCCGCACTTGATGCGGTGTTGCGCCAATACCCGATGGGCGGACAGGTCGCGGCCAGCCTGATTGATATCCATTGCGAGGCGACGTCTGAAAAAATGGCCACAGGCCACTTTTGCGACGGCCGTGCCAGCATTGTGGTCGGCACGCACACCCACGTGCCAACCGGTGACGCCATGATCCTGCCCGGTGGGACGGCCTATATGACCGATGCGGGCATGTGCGGGGACTACAACTCTGTCATCGGTATGGAGAAAGCCGAGCCTATGCGCCGTTTCATCACCGGCATGCCAAAGTCGCGGTTCACGCCTGCGGCGGATGAAGCCACGCTTTCGGGACTTTATGTCGAAACGGATAACCTGACGGGCAAAGCGGTCAAATGCGCCATGGTGCGCCAAGGCGGACGGCTATCACAGTCGGGGCCTGCATGATCTCCGAACGGATGCGGCTGACAGGATTTCTGTTGCTGCTGGGGTGCGGATGGGGGCTGACACAACCGCTGATCAAAATCACAGTAACGGCGGGATACCAGCCTTTCGGCCTGATTTTTTGGCAAATGCTGATCGGGGCTACCCTGCTGGGTGCATTGCGTTGGCAACAGCTGGGGCGGATGCCTTTTACCATACAAACCTGCGCCGTTTGGCTGATGATCGCAACGATCGGCACATTGATCCCGAGTGCGACCAGCTTTCGCGCCGCCTTTCATCTGCCGTCAGGGATTATGTCCATTGTCATTGCGACTATTCCCATGATGGCCTTCCCCATTGCGCTGGCACTGGGCAATGACCGGTTCTCGATGCGCCGTTTGGCCGGTCTGTGCTTTGGGCTGATCGGTGTCGGCCTGATCGCCCTGCCCGAAGCCAGCCTGCCAGAGCGTGCCATGATCGCCTTTCTGCCTTTGGCATTGATCGCGCCCTTTTGCTACGCCTGTGAGGGCAACATTGTCGCCCGCTGGGGAACTGCGGGGCTTGATCCATTCCAAGTGCTCTTTGGGGCCTCGGCCATTGGCACGGTCATTGCCTTGCCCTTGGCCGTTGGGTCGGGGCAGTTCTTTATCCCGCAGGCGCCATTCATTCTGGCAGATTTCACATTGCTGCTTAGCTCGATCGTGCATGTCTTGGTCTATGCAGGCTATGTCTGGCTGATTGCGCGGGCGGGGTCCGTGTTTGCCGGGCAAGTCAGCTATATCGTCACCGGCTCAGGCGTGTTTTGGGCAATGCTTTTGCTTGGTGAAACCTATAGCCTTTGGGTCTGGCTTGCCTTGGGCTTTATGGGTCTTGGGCTGAGCCTTGTCCAACCACGGGTTGCTGAAACCCAAACGCTAGGCGACACTCCTGCGCATGGATAATTTTCTGTCACTGACACAAACGCAAAGCGCGATCCTGACCATGGCGGTTGTCGCGGGTATGTTTGTGATGTTCCTGCGCGAGCTCTACCCCACCGAGGTCGTGGCCATGATCGGCGTGTCGATCCTGCTGGCGACAGGGGTTTTGCCCTATGAGGCGGCGGTGATGGCGTTGGCCAACCCTGCGCCATGGACGATTGCGGCCATGTTCATCATTGTCGGCGCTCTGGTCCGCACAGGCGCCCTGCACGCCATGACGCAGATCGCCGAGCGTCAGGCCAAAGTCAGCCCTGCGCGCGCAATTGGCGGCGGATTGGTCTTTGTCGCAGTGGCCAGTGCAATCATGAACAACACGCCTTTGGTCGTTGTGATGATCCCCGTCTTTGTTCAGCTGGCGCGCACGCTTGGCGCATCAGCGTCCAAATTGCTGATCCCGCTCAGCTATGCAGCCATCGTGGGTGGCACCATGACGCTGTTGGGCACATCGACAAACCTGCTGGTCGATGGTGTTGCCAGCGCATCTGGACTAGAGCCTTTTGGCATTCTCGAGATTTTCCCCATCGGCGTTGTCGTCGTGCTGTGGACCTTTACGTATCTTTACTTCATGGCCCCCCGCCTGTTGCCTGACCGGCAAAGCATGGCGACAATGCTGTCGGACCGATCCAAGAAAAAGTTCTTTTCCGAGGCTGTCATCCCCCCTGACAGCAACCTGATCGGGCGCGAAGTAACAGGTGTTCAGCTTTTCAAGCGTGATGGTGTGCGCCTGATCGACGTGGTGCGCGGCGACCGGTCTTTGCGCCGCAACCTCAAAGACGTGGTGTTGCAGGTGGGGGACCGTGTTGTTTTGCGGACCGAAATGACCGAGCTTCTTTCGCTGCAGAACAACAAGGAATTGCGGCGCGTTGATCAGCTTTCGGCGGTCGAGACAAAAACCGTCGAGGTTTTGATCACGCCCAACTGCAAGATGGTCAGCCGCAGGTTGGGTTCAATGCGGTTGCGGCGGCGTTATGCAGTTTATCCTTTGGCGCTGCACAGGCGTGATGCAAACATCAGCGCACAGATTGATGATATCGTCATTCGCGTTGGCGATACGATCCTGTTGGAAGGCGCACCCGAAGATATCCAGCGCCTTGCCGAAGATATGAACCTTGGTGACGTATCCGAGGCCTCACAACGCGCCTACCGCCGGGGCCATGCACCGGTCGCAATCGGCGTTTTGTTGAGTGTTGTCACGCTGGCGGCTTTGGGTGTCGCCCCAATTTTGATGCTTGCGATGCTGGGGGTCACAGTCGTACTGATGACCGGTTGCATTGATGCCGATGAGGCATTTTCCTATGTGGACGGGCGATTGCTCGCGCTAATTTTTGCCATGCTGGGCGTGGGGTCTGCGCTGCAGTCGTCGGGCGCGGTCGAGATCATTGCAGATACGCTTTCACCCGTGATGCTGATGCTGCCGCCGTTCTTTATCGTTCTGGCGGTCTATCTGTTGTCCAGCATCCTGACCGAGCTTGTGTCCAATAACGCGGTCGCCGTTGTCATGACGCCGATTGCGATTGGACTGGCCAGCGCGCTTGGCGTTGACCCGCGCCCTCTGGTGGTGGCCGTCATGATCGCGGCGAGTGCCAGTTTTGCAACGCCTATCGGCTATCAGACGAACACATTGGTGTATGGTCCCGGTGGCTACAGGTTCTCGGATTTTCTCAAGTTCGGGGTGCCGCTGAACCTGTCGCTGGCCCCTCTTGTCTCTTTCGTGATCCCCTTTATCTGGCCGCTTTAGCACGGGGTTGCGGGGCAAGCGCTGCTTGCCGTATAGAGACGCAGATTAAGGCGACAAAACACGAGGTTTTCCGATGGCTGGCCACTCAAAATGGGCGAATATTCAGCACCGCAAGGGGCGGCAGGACAAGCTGCGCTCGAAGCTGTTTTCCAAGCTGGCCAAGGAAATCACCGTGGCCGCCAAAATGGGCGACCCGGACCCTGACAAAAACCCCCGTTTGCGTCTGGCTGTCAAAGAAGCCAAATCAAGCTCTGTTCCCAAGGATGTCATCGACCGCGCGATCAAGAAGTCACAGGGTGGTGACGCAGAGAACTATGATGAAATCCGCTATGAGGGTTACGGCCCCAATGGTGTCGCGGTGATCGTCGAGGCCATGACCGACAACCGCAACCGCACCGCATCGACCGTCAGGTCCACCTTTTCTAAAAATGGCGGCAATCTGGGCGAGACAGGCTCGGTGGGCTTCATGTTCGACCGCAAGGGCGAAGTGGTCTATCCCGCGTCCGTTGGTGATGCAGACACCGTGATGATGGCCGCAATCGAGGCAGGGGCCGAAGACGTCCAGAGCGACGAAGACACCCATGTGATCTATTGTGCGGATACGGATCTGAATGATGTCGCCAATGCCTTAGAGGCGGAGTTGGGCGAGAGCGAATCAACCAAGCTGATCTGGAAGCCCAACCTGACGACCGAGGTGGATCTTGAAGGGCTGACAAAGCTGATGAAGCTTTTGGATACGCTGGAAGAAGATGATGATGTGCAGCGCGTGACAGCGAATTTTGAAGCCTCTGATGACGTGATGGCGGCATTCGCTGAAGGCTAGCGCCTTTGGGGCGCTGCCCCCGGCCTGCGGCCTCACCCGAGGTATTTGGGAACATGAGAAGACGCAGAGCGCGCTTTAGGGCGTAATGATGCCTGTTTCGGTGACAATCAGGTCAAGCGGTTGGTCTGTGGGTTCGAGCGGAAGTTGTGGGTCTTCTTGTGCAGCATAAGCAAACCCGATCGCCATAGTTGGCTGTGCTGCGCGGAGTTTTTCCAAGGTCCGGTCATAAAATCCCCCGCCATAGCCCAAACGCCCGCCTGAGCGGCTAAAGGCCACCAGCGGCACGATCAGGATCTGCGGCGTCATCCAGGCACCAGTTTGTGGGATCATCGCACCGAATTCCCCTTTGACCAATGGACAATCCGGCTCCCAAGTCCGGAACTGCAGCGGCTGCCCCCGCCCCATAATAACAGGTACGCCGATGGGACCATGGGCTGCTGCCTCTTCCATGGCGGGGGTTGGGTCGATCTCGGTGCGCATCGCCATATAGCCGGCGAGCGGCACGCCCCGATACCCGGCGAGCACTTCGCTGAGGTATCCGGCCGTGGCTGCGTTTGGATCATGTGCCGCCTGACGCCTTGCAAAGGCGGCGGTGCGCGCGGCGGTCTTATCGATCATAGCAGCCAGATGGCGGCAAGGCCGAGGAAGGCGAAGAACCCGACAACATCGGTCACGGTGGTCACAAACGCGCCTGAGGCAAGCGCGGGATCAACGCCGATTTTTTCTAGCACGACCGGGATCACCGTACCGGCCAGTCCGGCGACAACCATGTTGATCACCATCGCCACCGCAATCACGACCCCCAGCATCGGCGAGCCAAACCAGACCACACCAACAATGGCCATAACGACCGCAAAGATCAGGCCGTTGATCAGACCAACCAGCACTTCGCGCTTGATCACGCGCCAGACGTTCGCGGTGGTCAAATCACGTGTCGCAAGGGCGCGCACGGCGACCGTCAGGGATTGTGTGCCCGCATTGCCACCCATCGATGCGACAATCGGCATCAGCACGGCAAGCGCTACCAGCCCCGCAATGGTTTCTTCGAACATCGAGATAACAAGCGACGCGAAGATTGCTGTGACAAGATTGACGGCGAGCCATGGGAAGCGGCGCTTGGTCGTCGCGATCACACGGTCCGACAGGCTGCCTTCACCGACCCCTGCCAGGCGCAGGATATCTTCTTCGGCTTCTTCTTCCAGAAACATCATGGCGTCATCAATGGTGATGACACCGACAATGCGGTCATCGTCATCGACCACCGGTGCAGTGATCATGTGATAGTGGTTGATCGCTTGCGCCACCTCTTCAACGTCTTGCGCGACATGGAAGGTGCGGAAAGTGTCTTCGGTGATATCGCGCAGCAATGTATCGCGTGGATGGCTGAGGATGCGGCCCAATGTGACATAGCCTGTGGCCTTCAGGCGCGGATCAACCAGAATAATGTGGTAGAACTGTTCGGGCAGCACAACATCAGAGCGCAGGTAATCAATCGCCTCGCCCACGGTCCAATGATCCGGCGCGCGCACCAGTTCGGACTGCATATGCCGGCCCGCCGATTCTTCTGGGTAGGTCAGGGCCTGCTCAACGACAATACGGTCCGTGGCATCAAGCGCGTCCAGAACCGCCTCTTGTTGGGCATCATCAAGGTATTCGACAAGGTCCACGACATCGTCGCTTTCCAGATCGCGCACAGCATCAGCCAATTCCGCCGGGGCAAGCTGTTCGATGACTTCCTGGCGCAGTTCTTCATCAAGCTCCGAGAGGATCTCGCCTTCAAGCCCACCCGGCCATGTAATCAGCAGAGCACGGCGATCGCGGGTATCGACCTGTTCCAGCAAATGCGCCACGTCAGCGGGGTGCATCGGGTCGAGAACCTGGCTGAGATACGCGCCATCGCCACGCCCGACGGCATCCAGTACCTCACTGACCAGGCGGTCGGTGATACCAAATGCTTCGTCTTCGTTGGTTTCGGTTTCAGCCATGGGATATCCTTCCTGCCAGAGGCACCATAATCGTTCGCGGCGGCGGCACAACGCGGATTTCTGCGATTTACCCCATTGTTCCGGGCCCATATGCTGTGGGGATGAAAAAGCAATTACTTCTTGGGCAGACCCTTGGGTTTTCCGGTAATCCCCTGCTGGGGGACTGGGCGGATGCTGTCAACTTTGACAGTGCGGGCGGTGTTCTAATTGAGGATGGGCGGATCACGGCAACTGGCAATGCCGCCCACCTGCGGGCAGACAACCCGGATGCAGCAGTGACGGACTATGGCGATGCTTTAATCAGCGCCGGATTCGTTGACGCGCATATGCATTATCCGCAAACCGGAATGATCGCCAGTTGGGGCAAACAGCTCATTGATTGGTTGAATACCTATACCTTCCCCGAAGAGGCGCGCTTTGGCGACCGGGCCTATGCCGATGATGTGGCGAACCGGACACTGGATATTGCGGTGGCGCATGGCACGACCACGCTGACCAGCTTTTGTACGATCCACCCGGGCAGTGTGGATGCCCTCTTTGAGGCCGCAGACGCGCGCAATATGGCGGTGTTTGCAGGGAAAACCTGTATGGACCGAAACGCCCCGGATAACCTGCGCGACAGCGCGCAATTGGCGTATGATGACAGCAAGGCGCTGTTGGAAAAGTGGCATGGCAAGGGCCGTGCAAACTATGTCATCACCCCGCGCTTTTCGCCCACATCGACCCCCGAACAGCTGACCGCTTTGGGCACGTTATGGGCCGAGCATCCGAGCTGTCTGATGCAAACTCATCTGAGCGAGCAACTGCCCGAGATTGCCTGGGTCAAAGAGCTGTTTCCCGATGCACGTGATTACCTTGATACATACGAGATGCACGGGCTTTTGGGTGCGCGCGGGCTTTATGGGCATGCCATTCATCTGGAAGAGCGCGAGATCGCGCGCCTGGCAGAGGTGGGAGCCGCTGTCGTGCACTGCCCCACATCGAATACCTTCATCGGCTCCGGGCTCTTTGACATGATGGGGCTGGCGAAAGCTGCATTGACCATCGGCCTTGCAACCGACACCGGTGGGGGGTCATCGTTTTCAATGTTGCGCACGATGGCCGCGGCTTACGAGATCGGGCAGTTGCGCGGAACGGCCCTGCATCCTGCACAATTGATGTGGCTGGCGACCGAAGGCTCTGCCGCGGCATTGAAAATGTCAGGCGAGATCGGGCATCTGGGCGTGGGTGCAGTGGCTGACATCACCGTGCTGGATTTGCAATCAACGCCGGCCATTGCACAGCGCGCATCCCGTGCGCTCGATATCTGGGACGCGGTATTTCCGACCATTATGATGGGGGATGATCGTGCCGTCAGGGACGTGTGGATTGCGGGTGAGAAGCAAAGCGCCTAACAGCGGGCAGCCAGCTTAAGCACCCAAATGTCGCCTGAGCGTCCAAGCCCATATTGCATATATCCCCGCCCAAGCAGGTTGCGGCGATGGCCCGCAGAGCGCACCCAGGCTTCAAGCGCGGCTGCTTGTGTTTTTTGGCCCTTTGCGATGTTTTCGGCCCCCGCGCCCATGGCACAGCCCCCGGCGCGCGCGCGTTCGACAAAGGTTGTCCCGTTGGGGCCACCTCGGGACCGGTGCGAAAAGTAACCCCGGCGCAACATATCTTCGGCGTGCGCCTGCGCCGCACGGGTCAACACTTGGTTCGGCTGCAAAGGTCCGAGGCCCCGACTGGCACGAAATGCATTCAGATCTGAGGTGAAACGAGTGACGACACCTGTTCCAGCTGAATATGCTGAAACAGGTGTCGTTCCTGTGGGGTATGAGACACTGCAGGCAGCCAACGTGGCCAACATGCAGAAAGTGAGTATTCTCATAAATTCAGCCGTAGGTGAGAGTGGGACTGAAAACCGGTTCTCACGTTCTCGGATTAGAATATGGCTAAACTTTGTCCAGCGTTAACAATCGGCAAGATTCCGCGCGAGCGTATTTTGCCGTGAGATGATTTGGGGCAAGTCGATGGTCAGCATCCGCCCTCCGGAAACGACCTGACGCCCCTCAACAAACAGGGCGTCAACCTTCATCGGGCCGGCCAAGACCAAAGCGGCGGGATCCCATGAACCGGCGTTCTCGACCGACGCGGCATCCCAAAGCGCGATGTCTGCGCGTTTCCCGACGGCAAGCTGGCCGCAATCATCACGCCCCAGAACTTCCGCCCCTCCGCGTGTGGCAATCTCAAGTGCTTCATGCGCCGACATGGCATCGGCGCCGTTCTGCACACGCTGCAACAACATTGCTTGTCTTGCTTCGCCGACCAGATTGCCAATGTCATTGCTGGCCGAACCGTCCACGCCAAGCCCCACATGCACACCCGCGTCGCGCATCTGACGGACCGGCGCGATCCCGGACCCCAGCCTGCAATTGGAACAAGGGCAGTGGGCCACCCCTGTGCTGCTGCGCGCGAACAGGTCAATCTCTTGTCCGTCCAGCTTGACGCAATGGGCATGCCAGACGTCATCACCTGTCCAGCCAAGATCTTCGGCATATTGGCCCGGACGGCAGCCGAACATTTCCAGCGAATAGGCGATGTCTTCGTCATTTTCGGCCAAGTGAGTGTGCATCATAACACCCTTGTCCCGCGCCAATATGGCCGCGTCACGCATCAGATCACGTGTGACCGAGAACGGGCTACAGGGCGCCACACCAACCCGCACCATCGCACCGGGGCGGGGGTCGTGGAACGCATCAATCACGCGAATGCTGTCTTCCAGAATGGCGCGCTCGTCCTCTACCAGCGCATCAGGGGGCAAACCGCCGTCGCTTTCACCGATGCTCATCGCGCCGCGGGTGGCATGAAACCGCAGCCCTACGTCCTGCGCGGCCGCAATCGTATCGTCCAGCCGCGCACCGCCGGGATAGAGATAAAGATGATCAGAGGTCAGCGTGCAGCCTGAAAGCGCCAGTTCGGCCAGACCAACCTGCGCCGAGACATACATTTCTTCAGGACCAAAACGCGCCCAGATTGGATAGAGCCGTTGGAGCCACCCAAAAAGCAAAGCATCCTGTGCGCCCGGAACCGCCCGCGTGAGTGTTTGGTAGAGATGGTGGTGGGTGTTGACCAAACCGGGGGTGACGATCTTGCCCTTGGCTGAGAAAACCACTGCATCATCTGTAACCAGATCATGGCCGATTTCTGCGATAACCCCGTCGCGCAACAGCAGGTCTGCACCGTGCAATATGCGTCGGTTATCATCCATGGTGACAACAACGTCAGCGCCTTTGATCAGTGTCTCAGCCATCCATTGCGTCCTTCAGAATGGCCAATGCCTCGGCATGGATTTCAGGGTTGGCGGCGGCAATCGCCCGCCCGCCGTCATGGGCAGGGCCACCTGCCCAGTCTGTCACAATGCCACCCGCCGCCTTGATGACTGCGATGGGCGCTTGAATATCATAGGCGTTCAATCCCGCTTCGATCACAAGGTCAACTTGTCCAGCGGCCAAAAGCGCATAACCATAGCAATCCATGCCATAGCGGGTCAGTTGCGCACGGCTGGCAACCGCACGGAAGGCGGCACCTTCTTCCTGCGTGCCGACTTCGGGGAACGTTGTCAGAACCGTCGCCTCGGACAACGGCCGGGGCGCGCGGCTTTGCAGCGGCGATGAACCTGTGGGCCCCTGCACTTCTGCCATGCCAAAGCCACCGACGAACCGTTCGGCTATGTAAGGCTGGTCAATCAACCCAAAGAGCGGGCCATCCGCATTTGCCACCGAAATCAAAACACCCCACGTTGGCGTCCCACTGATATAGCCACGTGTGCCATCGATCGGATCAAGCACCCACGTCAACCCACTGGTCCCACTTTGATGTCCGAACTCTTCGCCCAGAATAGCGTCCTCCGGGCGCTCTCTGGCCAGAACCTCGCGCATCGCCTTTTCTGCGTCACGATCTGCGACAGTCACCGGATCAAAGCCTGCGCCAACCTTGTTGTCAGCCACCAACGCCGATGCGCGGAAATATGCCAATGTGACCGGTCTTGCCGTATCGGCAAGCACATGCGCCACACGGATCAGTTCCGTTTGGGTTGTTTTTGAAACTGTCATCAAGGTGAGTCCTTCATCTGTGCCGCCGTCACCATCGGCGGTAACGTGGCACAGTATGACAGGTCAAGTCGGAGGCTAGGCAGCCTCACTCAGAACGCGGGCGAGATCGAACAAACGCCGGCGCTGATTTTCAGGGATCGCATAGTAAGAGCGCAGAAGCTCAAGCGCCTCTTTATCCGTCAGGATATCGCCCGGCATATCGGTTTTCTTTGCATTGGCGTCGATCTCTGCTTCAAGCCCCTCGAAGAAGAAAGAAACGTCTACGCCCAATACGTTAGCGATATCCCAAAGGCGTGATGCGCTGACGCGGTTCATGCCGGTTTCATACTTTTGGATCTGCTGAAACTTGATACCCACAGCCTCAGCCAACTGCTGTTGTGTGGTGCCATTCATCCAGCGCCTGTGGCGGATCCGTTTGCCGACATGGACGTCAACAGGATGCTTCATTCGAACTACCTCGCTTATAAAGGACATTGACATTTTTGTGCCGCAATCCTTTTCAAATGCATTTTGATGATACGGCATTCCGCATCACCATTTCTAAAGTTCTGCAAACAGCATTAACACAAAACACGCAACGGTTGCAGCCCAAGACCTGACCTTAAGGATAGGTTGGTGGATCAATTCTGCGAGATTTAGACATAGTTTCGCCATTTTACAAATGAGAGACCGCCCCTGATAAGGGGAAACAGAGAAACCCAAAGAAAGATTCTGGCCATGCGCGCATTTCAAGTTGCCTCATTTGGTGAAGCCCCTGCTGTCGTCGACCTGCCCGACCCGACCCCCGGTGCCGGTGAAGTGCTGCTAGAAGTTGCGGCCTGCGGGCTGAACTTTGCCGATTTGCTGATGGCGAAGGGCACATATCAGGATACCCCAGACACCCCCTTCACGCTTGGGATGGAAGTTTGTGGGACGGTCATTGCCCAAGGCACGGGCGTAACGCAGCCCGCAATTGGCACTCGTGTCGCGGTTTTCGGCGGCCAGGGCGGCTTGGCTGAAAAAGGGGTTTTTCCTGCAGCACTTTGCCGCCCTGTGCCCGACACCATGCCCAATGAAACCGCTGCGGGCTTCATGGTGGCCTACGGGACATCGCATCTGGCGCTTGCACGGCGGGCACGATTGCAAGCTGGTGAAACCCTTTTGGTCTTGGGTGCCGCAGGAGGTGTTGGCCTGACAGCCGTGGAAATCGGCAAGGCAATGGGGGCAACCGTCATTGCCGTGGCACGGGGTGCGGATAAGCTGGCCGTGGCAAAAGCGGCGGGTGCGGATCACCTGATTGACAGCAACACCGATGATATCAAAGCCGCCGTCAAAGCCTTGGGCGGCGCTGACGTTGTCTATGATCCAGTGGGTGGCGATGCCTTCAAAGCAGCACTGGGCGCGTGTAACCGGGAAGCCCGTGTGATTGTCATCGGGTTTGCAAGCGGTGATGTTCCGCAAATCCCGGCAAATATCCTTTTGGTCAAGAACATTACCGTGATCGGCTTTTACTGGGGCGGCTATCTTGCGTTTAATCCGCAAGCCCTGACCGACAGCCTGGCCGAATTGATGGCCTGGCACGCAGACGGCAAGCTGAAGCCACATGTCAGCCACACGTTGCCATTGGATCAGGCAGCGGACGCTCTGGAATTGATGCGCACCCGCAAATCAACCGGCAAGGTCGTCGTTACGCCGTAACCAACTGTGGTTTGTTTTGTGGCGCGGTGTAGCAATGGCGAATTATCTCTGCCATTGCCTGACTGGCCTGATCTTTGTGCTTTAGGACATACAGATTGATGTTCTGCGGCTTCAGTTCCGGCAACAAGCCTCCGTGATCAATGATTTCGGTATGGGGCGGCAGGCTCCCTTTCAGGGCCACATGCACGGCAAGGTCTGCACTGACAGCCGCTTCGACCGCGTTGTCGAGTTCGGAATCGACCGCCATCACCCAATCAATGCCGTCCTCATTCAGCGCCTGCAAAACGCCGCTGCGAAAGATACAATTCTTGCAAAAGGCCACCGGCAAAGGTTGCTTGCGCCATGCCACGCCCTCTTGCGCGCCGATCCACAAAAGCGGCAGTTCGACCAGCGCCTGACCACCGGGACCGCAGTTTTCCTCGGTTGTCAGAATCAAATCGACCTCGCCCCGGCCAAACATATTCAACAACTTTCGCGTCGGGGCTGAAATCAGCCGGACCTGCATCCGTGGAAAATCAGCAGCAAAGCGTTTCAGAACCGCAGGGATTGCTGGGTAGATAATATCGTGGGGTACCCCCAGCTTCAGCTCACCTTCGAACTCGTTTGCGGTCAGCCGGGTCAGCGCCTCATCATTGATCTTGAGCATAGAGCGCGCATACCCCAAAAGCTGTTCGCCCGCAGGCGTCAAAGCGATCGTACGTGACGTGCGGTCCAGCAATGAGACATCCAGTGATTCTTCGAGCCGCTTGAGTTGCATCGAAACCGCAGACTGCGTCAGGTTCAGCATGCCAGCAGCACGCGTGACACCCCCCGCATCTGAAACGGCCACGAAAGACCGCAGAGACGTTAAATCGAGATTTCGCGTCATATCACAAATCCTGATGTTTAATTTCAAAAGTATTCATTTTCATTATGGCGAGCGATGCCCCATATATCAAGCATCGAAATATGAATGAGACAAAGCATCACGAGAGAGAATGACATGACCGCTTCAATCCACCGCACCGCCTCCCACGCAACTTGCCAGCCCCAGCGCCTTTCGCTGCTGGCCAGCCTTCACCAGTTCATCGCAGCCGCGCATCAGCGCCGCAGGTTGCGCGCACTGGACGATCATCTGCTTGAAGATATCGGCGTGACACGCGCGCAAGCGCTGGAAGAGAGCCGTCAAATCATGTGGAATGCCCCTAAATACTGGCTTTCATAACGTTGGCGCTTGAGCTGCCTGCGACATTCCCGCCCAAAATAATCAGAAATCGACGAAACGGTTGCGTCCGGCCTTGAAAAAAGCCGGGCGCCTGCCAATATCGTGCGCAAGGATGCCGTTTTGCGGCGCCGCTGTTTAATTTGGAGGTCTAGATGGCTCAATACGATACAATTAGAACGGTCGGCGGGGTACGCACGGCTGAGATTGATGAGGGCCTGCGCGCCCACATGAACAAGGTCTACGGCACAATGTCCGTCGGCATGTTGATTACATTCGCCGTGGCATGGGCCATTGGTACATCGCCAGCACTGCTGGGTGTGTTCCGCGATCCTGTCACGCTGGCGCCCAATATTCTGGGCTGGATCGTGATGTTTGCACCACTTGGTATGGTGTTCATGTTCGGCGCAATGATCAACCGCTTCTCGGCTGCCGCAGCGCAGACGTTCTTTTACGCCTTCGCAGCCGTCATGGGTCTGTCCATGGCGTGGATCTTCGTCGCCTTCACAGGCCTGTCCATCGCCAACGTCTTTTTGATCACATCGATCGCTTTTGCTGGTCTCAGCCTCTATGGCTACACCACGAAGAAAGACATCTCGGGCTGGGGCACATTCCTGATCATGGGTGTGATTGGTCTGGTCGTTGCGATGATCGTGAATATTTTCCTGCAGTCCCCTGCGATCATGTTCGCCATTTCGATCCTCGGCGTGCTGATCTTTGCGGGCCTGACTGCCTATGACACGCAAAAGATCAAGAACGACTACATTGCGCACGCCGCACACGGCGATCAGGAATGGTTGGCAAAGTCTGCAATTATGGGTGCTCTGAACCTGTATCTCGACTTTATCAACATG